>DASTJZ010000186.1:0-26136 GCA_035716185.1 Candidatus Dormiibacterota bacterium | reverse complement strand
CGGAAACACCAACCGCATCTCGAAGTTCACCATGCAGGGCGACACGCTCGTCAACGAACAGATGCTGCTGGACGGCATCCCTGGCGGGACCTGCTATCACTTCGGCGGGCGGCTGAAGCTCGGCCCGGACGGCTACCTCTATGCCACGACGGGCGAAGGTTTCGTCGCGTCGCGCGCCGCCACCTCAAGCGGGCTGAGCGGAAAGATCCTGCGACTGCACAGCGACGGCTCAGGGATGGAGGTCTTCGCTTGGGGATTCCGCAACCCCCAGGGTATTGCCTTCGATTCCAAAGGTCGACTCTTCGCCAGCAACAACGGGCCCACCGGCGAGTTCGGACTCTGCTGCCACGACGAGATCGATTACGTCCAGCAGGGCAACTTCTCTGGCTGGCCCGAGTTCGCGGCCACGGTTCGCACGAGTTTCGGTCAGGACGGCATGCCGGCGCAGCGCAGCGGACCGATCGCTGAGAGCGGCAGCTCGACCTGGGCGCCCAGCGGCATCACCTTCTATTCACCGCGCGACGGCGAACTGCCAACCCTTCTGGTGGCGACGCTGCGCGGGCAAGCCCTTCGCCGCTTCGTCATCGATGCCAATGACCCGAACCATGTTATCGCCCAGGAGGTCGTGCTGCAAGGCAAGGGCCGGCTGCGGGACATTGTCGCCGGGCCAAGCCATTGCGCCTACTTGCTCACGAGCAACCGGGACACGCGCGGCACACCGCAAGCCGGCGACGACCACGTGTTCCAACTATGTCCGTCGTAAAGGCTTGGCTGGCTTGCTTGCCGCCGCGGTCATCATGGCGCACCACGCCTGGGTCAACCTGGTCAGCTCAGCAGCGCGGCTTTCGACTTCCTTTTCATCCTTGAACCGCATGAAGCGCGCACTCGGATGGGTGCCCTCGAGGTGCGGGAACTTTCCCGGAATCCGCGCGCCGCGGTTGAACATCACGTTCACGTCCGGCTTGTTGTACTGGACGAAGTTAGCAAAGTCCCCTTCATAGGCGAACTGGACCGTTCGATACTTGACGTACTCGGTCATGCGCCGGTCGGCGCGCAGGATGATCTCGCGGACACGTCGCAGCGCTTTTTCAGCCGGTGGCTTCACCTCTTTGAACCATTGCTCGACCTCGGGATTTTTCTTCATGGCGCCGTCTACGCCGAACGCCGCTCAGCCCTGAGCGCGTCGCCGATTTTGACCCGCGCGCCCAGGCGCAGCACCGAGTTCGAGTAGATCCGCGCCGCCAGCCAGGTCGCGCCGGCGCTGGTCAGCACGGTCAAGACGATCGCCAGGACGACCAGCCCCGGGCCGATGTCGCCGGTGGCCATCCCGGTTGGCAGGATCACGGGGGAGACCGGCGGGATCATCGCCAGGATGATCCCGGTTCTGCTCATCGGCGTGCCATCGAACATCGGCGTCAACACCCCGATGGCGATCAGGTACGAGATGATGGCCAGCATCGTGATCGGAAGGGCGGCGCTCTGCACCTCCTCCTGTCGTGACACCAACGATCCGGCGGCCGCGAACAGCACCGCATAGAGAAAGAAGCCGAGGATGAACCACAAAATGCCCGACAGCACGAGGCCCGCCGCGAGGGTTGGAATGCTGAAGACACCCGTCACGGTCGTCAGCACGATCGCCGCGACGCCGATGATGGCCAACTGAAGCAAGCCAACCAGGCCGATACCGATCACCTTGCCGAGGAGGAGTTCCACGGGCTGGACCGTCGACAGGAGGATTTCGACAATGCGGTTCGCTTTTTCCTCCACCACACCCTGCGCGATGAAGGTGCCGTAGGTGAGCAACGCGACATAGAGGAGAATCGCGACGACGAAGCCAGCGGCAACCTGCTCCGGCCGTCGACTTGACGAGCTCAACCGCTCGACCGTCACTTTCGCGCTGGCGATCTTGGCGTCGATCGTCGCGGGGTTGAGGCCGGCGCTCGCCAGCTCGGTGTTCAGCGCCTGCTGCCGGACGATTCCTTGCAGGACCGCCTGCTCGCCCGCAGGCAGCGTGTCGCGCACGGTCACCACGGGTGAGGTGGCCGACCCGCCGATGAGGACGTCGAGTTTTCCGCTGCGGATCAGACTCTCCGCTTGAGCCTGGCCGGTCACTTGCTGCCGGTTGATCGTGATTCCAAGTGTTTTTTCGGCGGCGATGAAGGGATCGGCCAGACTCGCCGCATCGCCGATGAAGGCCGCCTTATACGTTTGGGAAGCCTTCACTGAGTTGTTGATGACCAGGATCTGGAAGGCGATGTAGCCGGTCAGACCCACGAGGATCAGCAGGGTGGCGATCAGGAAGACCCGGGTGCGGACTCTCGTGACGAACTCGCGGCGCGCGATCAGGTAGATCGTCTGAAGGCCGCCGAGCGGTCTCAGTTTTTTGCCTCGGCCACGACGTGCCGGAAGAGCTCGCTGAGCCGTGGGATATCTCGGCGGAACTCATGGACTGGGCCCGTGGCCAGCGCCGCGCGCAACACTACCTGGTCATCGGTACCATCGGCCAGCTCGACCAGCGTACGTTCGCCGTCGCGCTGAACGACTGCCATGCCCGGCACCGCGGCAGACCACCCGTCGCTGGCCGCCGGCCCGGTCACCCAATAGCGGCGAGGACCGGCCAGGCGAAGTTCGTCAACACCCCCGAGCGCGACCATCCGGCCGGTCTGGAGGATGCCGACGCGGTCGCACAGCTCCTCGACAATGTCGAGCTGGTGACTCGAAAAGAGCACAGCGATGCCCCTCTTCGCCTGCTCGCTCAAGACCTCGCTCATGACATCGACCGCGACCGGGTCGAGGCCGGCAAACGGTTCGTCGAGGATCAGGAGCTCGGGATCGTAGAGAAGGGCCGCCGCAAGCTGAACGCGCTGCTGGTTGCCGCGGCTGAGCTTTTGGACCTCGTCGGTCTCGCGGCCCTTGAGCCCAAGCCGCTCGAGCCAGCTGAGCGCGTCGGTCCGTGCCTTGCTCGCTGGCAGACCGTGCAGCTCGGCCAGGTAAACGAGCTGCTCCAGGATTCGCATCTTTGGATAGAGACCGCGCTCTTCGGGCATGTATCCGAAGCGCCGGCGGGTCTCGAGCGTGATTCGGCTCCCGTTCCAGCGGACTTCCCCACTGTCCGAAACCAGCACCCCCATGACGATGCGCATCGTGGTCGTCTTGCCCGCGCCGTTGCTGCCGACGAACCCGAAGATCTCACCGGGCGCGACGTCGAAGCTCGCCTCGCGCAACGCGATCACGTCGCCGTAGCGCCTCGAAAGGCGATCGACCTGGAGCCCCTCTGCCAAGGATCCGAGGATAGCGAATCGACCTGGCCAAACTCAGTGATGAACCTTCCAGTCCCAGCTAGTGACACGGGCGTGTGGATGCGTTTGTCGATGCCCACGGGCGTGGCCACGTCGATCTCGCCATCGACCTTGGGGTTCCACCAGACAGGATCGACACCATTGCCGACTTTGGCGCGGCCCGCCATTACAGCACAAAGACTGATGGGAGCGCGGTAGGCTCGAGCGCTACCGTCTTCGCCGAACTTGTCGAGCGAATCGAAGAACGCAAGCTGAGATTCCGATCGCCCATGCCTATCCACTCGCCGAGGTTCGGCCCGCGTACCGGGAACTCGCGCGAGGTCACACGCTGGGCAAGATCGTCTTGCGTTCCTGAGGACCCCGTCGATTTTCGATCCCGCCTATTCATCGTTTATATAGAACTAGGCAACGGCCTGATGAAGGAGGACGAACGTGAAGTACATGCTATTGATCGCCGCAGACCCCGCCGCCGGTAGCCGCCCCGAAGCGCAACAGAAGGAGCTCAGCGAGCGGATCTTCGCCTGGTGGGGCGCCCAGACTGAGAAGGGCAAAATCCTCGCCGGTCACCAGCTGCAGCCGGCCCACACCGCCACAACAGTCAAGGTCAAGGGCGGCAAGGCTCAAGTCGTTGACGGTCCCGTGTATCTCACTGATGGACCATTCAACGAGTCGAAGGAGACAGTCGGTGGATACGGCATCCTCGACGTCGCCGACCTCGACGAGGCCCTGACGATCGTGAAGTCATGGCCCGGCAACAACAACTTCGAGATCCGGCCGGTGATCGAGCGCGCTTGACTCAGCATGCCCCGGGCAGGGCGGCGGTCGACGCTGCCCTCACCGCGGTATTTCGCGAGGAGGCAGGTCGCCTGACGGCAGCGCTGGTACGCTTTCTCGGCGATTTTGATCTCGCCGAGGAACTCGTCCAGGATGCATTGCTCGAGGCCCTGCAACGCTGGCCCGTAGGCGGTATTCCGGACAAGCCAGGGGCATGGTTGCTCGTGACGGCACGGCGCAAAGCACTGGAAAGGCTGCGTCGCGCCGGCGTTTACGAAAAGAAGCTGTCCCTGCTCGTCGCCTCTGAACTGCACGAAGTCGAGGGCGAGGCCGATGACCGACTGGAGCTAATGTTCACATGCTGCCATCCGTCACTCGCACGCGAGGCCCAGGTGGCGCTGACCTTACGCGCGGTCATGGGCCTGACGACCCAGCAAATCGCGAGCGCATTCCTGCTGACTGAAGCTACGGTGGCCCAGCGCATCGTTAGGGCGAAGCAGAAAATCGTCCGGGCCGCTATCCCCTACCGTCTTCCAGATCCTAATGAGATGGCCGAGCGGTTGGGCGAGGTCCTAGCCGTCCTCTATTTGACGTTCAATGAAGGTCACATTGCAAGCACCGGTGGCCGCGGCGAGCGCCGCGACCTGGCGGAGGATGCCCTCTGGCTGACGAATCTGCTCGTTCGACTCATGCCGGGTGAGCCCGAACCGATCGGCCTGCTCGTCTTAATGCGTCTACAGCTTGCCCGAGCGATGACTCGATTCGACATGACCGGTAGGCTTGTGCTGCTGCAGGACCAGGACCGAGGTCGATGGGATCGCGTTGCCATTGCTGAGGCGACGGGTCTGCTGGATCGGGCCATTCAGGCTGGGCGTCCAGGGCCTTATCAGATCCAAGCTGCAATCGCGGCATGCCACGCGGAAGCCGGGTCATTTGAGGAGACCGATTGGGAGCAAATCTTCCTCCTCTACAACAGACTGCTGACCTTCTGGCCAACCGCCGTCGTTCGGTTAAACCGCGCGGTGGCAATGCAGTACGTTAGCGGCCCAGCTCCTGCACTCGCTGAAGTTGATGCGATCGCAGAGTCGCTAAGGAACTACCGCCTGCTTCATGCAACACGGGCCCAATTACTTCGTGCTCTCGGCCGGACCAATGAAGCGCGTGATGCCGATCAGCGGGCTCTGCTGCTCACTTCAAATCCCGCCGAGCGCTCATTGATCCAGTCGCGGCTCAGCTCTAATTGAACATTAGCGCAGCCATCAGTTAAGTCCTCGGGCGCTCGCAATCTCGGCGTGCCAGGCATCGAAAAGGCAGGGGAGTTCTATGTCGACTACCTCAGACTCAGCAGGGAGGCGTTTAACCTCGGTTGGGCCGCTCGCTTCGAAACACCGGATGGCAAAGCATAAGTTCAGCTTGTTACGCGAGATGCCACTGCGGCAGAGAACGCCGCGATCTCGGTCGCGGTTGGGGCCGACATCGACGAGGCTTATGCGGAGGCAAGACGTCGCGGGTACGAGATCATTTATCCACTGACGGAAGAGCCGTGGGGTCTTCGGCGATTTTTCGTCCGCGCACCGGATGGCACCGTGATCAAACATGACCAGCCACGCAGACAAATAGGCTGGGCAAACTAGAGGGATGGCGAGATCTCCGCAGACGCTAAGCGAGGCCGACCGACGTCTTGTCGCCGCCTGGGCCGCCGACTGCGCTGAGCGAGTTCTGGGGCTGTTTGAGGCCGAAGCTCCAGATGATGATCGCCCTCGCGTCGCCATCGCTCGGACCCGCGCGTTCGCCCGCGGAGAGCTAAACACCGCCGCGGAAATCCGCCGTCGATTCGACGGTGGCGTCGCTGCCGGTGATGTAAAAGCTCCCGCCGCATTGGCCGCTGCCCGAGCCGCCGGTCAAGCCATAGCCGTCTGCCACATGGGCGCGCACGCCCTGGGCGCCGCCGCTTACGCGGTCAAAGCCGCCAGCCTGGCGGCACCCGACCGGCCTGAAGTCGTCAAGGACGAGATCCGATGGCAGCTCAGCCACATGTCAACAGAAGTCCGGGCCGCCCTGCGAACCCTCCCGCCCATCGGCGAAAACGCGTCAGGCCCCCTCGGGCCTGGGATCCTCGCTTCAGGCCAACTTGGCACGATCATCCGTGACCTCCAAGCCGGTCTCACCCAGCAAAAGCCGGACACACTGTGAGTGAAGGGCACGTGGTCGAGGACGATGAGCCGTCCACCGACGGCAGCGACGAGGGCGCCTATGACACCGCGCGGCTGATGGCGTTCAGCGACGGCGTCTTCGCCGTCGCGATCACGTTGCTGGTGTTCAACGTGCCAGTGCCATCCATCGCGCAGAACGATGCCTAGTCAAGGCGGCCCGATGCCCTGCTGCAACACGGCCCCAGCCCTGCTGACGTTCGCGCTGAGCTTTTTCCTTGTTGGTTTCTCCTGGATTCGGCACCACCAGCTCTTCAGACAGGTGGTCAGCTCGGATGTCGCCTTCTCTGGCTGACACCGATCGTCCTGTTTCTGGTCTGCCTGCTGCCTTTTTCTGCCGGCGTTGTTAGGGTCGGCGGTGCCAACGCCATCTCATTGCTGCGGCCAGTCGGGGTAGTCTTTCGCGTCCGCGTCCATGGCAACTTTTACATGCTGCAGGTGGATGGGAGGAGCATCGAGGCGACTGACGGGCAGGCGATCGAGTCGCCGGGCTACGCTCGGGACGCCGATCGCGACGACATCGAGATCACTGGTGGCGGGTATCGATTTGTGGTTGCGACCGAACCACTCCCGACCGGATAGTTGGTTGAGAGTTTGCCAGCAAGACGGTCAGCCCGTCGAGCAGCCGGCCCAGCCCGAACTCGAAGAGTTCGTCGATGTTGAAATCGAATTCCTGCGATACGTATCGGGTGAAGACGGGAAACTTGGCGCTCTTGGCGAGTGCTCGTAGCCTCGATTCCTGGGCGCTCAGCCACTCCGCGCTGTCGACCCCGGTCAGTGCCTCCGCTTCCGCTTCCTGCTCGAGGTTTACGGCCGTGCCGCGGACGTAGTTCACGAGCGTGAGGTACGTCGTGAGGCTGGCTGGATGATCGAGGCCGATGCCGTCCAGTGCTGAGAGCGCGAACTCCGCGAACGGGAGCGCGCCCGATAGGGCCTGCGGCCGCGTGATGGACAGCGCGGAAGCAAGCCACGGATGCTCGCGGCAGCTTTTCCATAACGCCCGCGCCACGATCTCCAGGCGGGGACGCCAGCCGGCTGGTGGATCCGCAGGACCGCTCCAGCCGGCGAAGATCGTGTTCATCATCTGGAGGACGAGGTCGTCCTTGTCCGCGAGATGGCGGTACAGGGACATGGTGGCCACCCCAATTTCAGTCGCAACCCGCCGCATCGACAGCGCATCCAGGCCCTCGGCGTCGGCGATCTCGATGCCGGCGGCCACGATGCGAACAGTCGTCAGCGCTCCGGCCTGAGCGGCTGGCCGCCGGGTGGACGGACCAGCATGGTTGGTGCGGCGATTCCCTTCGACCACGGTGCCCACCCCGGGTATCGCGCGAACGAGACCTTCGCGACGAAGCTCGGTCAGGACTCTGGTCGCAGTCGCCATGGCGACGCCCCAATCATCAACGATGGCGCGGGTTGAGGGAACCCTGGCGCCCGAACCGAGCTCCCCTGTCTGAATCCGCCGCCGTATCTCCGCAATGATCTGCTGGTACCGAGGTGCCTTCGCATCGGCTGGTGCACTAGTGCGGACAGGGATTTTTGACGTCGGCCGAGTCGTGGGAGGCGCACTAGGGCGCATAGCTTCAAAGCTAAGCATACACTGTCCGCATGGAAGAGAACATAAACGTCCTCATCTCAGGCGCTGGAATCGCCGGACCCGTCGCAGCGTACTGGCTACGCAGAGCCGGCTTCAACCCTACCGTTGTGGAGCGCGCACCGGCACCGCGTCCGGGCGGCCAGACGGTCGACCTGCGCGGCGCGGATCGCACGGTGATCGAACGGATGAGCCTCCTCGGTCGAATGCGTGCGCTATCCCTGGAGCAAAAGGGATTTGCCTACGTTGACAAGCGTGGGCGGATCACGGCGCGGATGCCCGCAGACGCGTTCGGAGGCAAGGGGATCGTCTCGGACATCGAATTGCTGCGCGGCGACCTGTGCCGAGCGTTCTATGAGGCTTCGCTTTCACGCACGGAGTATCTCTTCAACGACTCGATCACACGCATCGAGCAAGACGATAGTGGAGTCACCGTCGAGTTTGAGAAAGCGAAGTCCCGTCGGTTCGCGCTGGTGGTGGGCGCCGATGGCTTGCATTCCACGGTCCGACGCCTCGCCTTCGCAGCGGAGTCGGACTGCCTACAGCCGTTCGATCTCTACACGTCATGGTTTACGGCGGCGTTGGACATCGACCTCGATGGTTGGTTCCTCATGTACAACGCTCCGGGCGGGCTGGTCGCCTCCGCGCGCCCCGGGCGCGGGACCGATGAGACCAAGGCCGGGCTGAGCTTCCGCGCGCCGGCGCTGATGTACGAGCGGGCCAGCCGGTTGGCCCAGGAAGAGGTCCTTCGGAAGCGTTTTGCAGGCGCGGGCTGGGAGGTCGACCGGCCGCTCGCTGCGATGTCGCAGGCGATCGACTTCTATTTCGACTCCGTCGGTCAGGTGCACCTCGAGCGATGGGCGCGCAATCGCGTGGTGCTGCTCGGCGACGCCGGGTATTGCCCATCACCGCTGCCAGGTCTCGGCACCAGCCTGGCCATCGTCGGCGCCTACATCCTCGCTGGCGAACTGAGCGCAGCTGATGGGGACCACCGCGTCGCGTTCCCGCACTACGAGGAGCGTATGCGGCCATATGTGAGCGAGGCACAGAAGATTCCGCCGGGCGGCGTCAACGGCTACGCACCCATGAGTGCGCTGATGGTCCGTATGCGGGCCCTCTCGATGCGCTGGATGACCCGCTGGCCAGTGCGCCTCCTCGCCGCTGACTTGTTCACGAAGGCTGACGCGATCGACCTGCCTCTTTACCAGAGCCTTGACCTCAGCCCAACAGCGTCATCGGTCCCGGCATTCGATTCCGCCTAGCCCAATCGGGACCGCGGCGGCGATTACCCTTCCAATGACATGTCGCTAGCTGACCAACCGTTCGGGGCACCGCTGGTTGCCCAGTCCTGGGAACGACGGGCGCGCATCCGCGCCCTTCTGATGGCCAAGGCAACAACGCGCATGCTCGATGCGGCGCGGATCGGGCCTGGAAGCCACGTGCTCGATATTGGAACCGGGACCGGCGATACGGCACTGCTCGCGGCCGAGCGCGTGGGCTCTACTGGGTGGGTGATCGCGATCGACGCTTCCGCGGCGATGGTGGAGCAGGCCCTCAACAATGTGCGCAGTGCCGGCGCCACCAACGTCGACGTTCGACTGATGGACGGCGGCGACCTCGAACTCGACGACGCAACCGCTGACGCGGTGGTCGGCCGCAACTCGATGCAATTTCTGCCTGGTTGGCCACAACCTCTCCAGGGAATCCGCCGTGTCCTCCGACCGGGTGGGCGGCTTGCGTTCATCGTCTGGGCTCCCAAAGAGCTGAATCCGTACTTCCAGTTACCGATTACCGTGGCGCAAGAGCATGGGTGGATGCGGGTACCCGCACCTCAACTCGAGACGCCTTACCGGCTCGCCGACGCGGATCGGCTTGCCGGGGACCTCGCATCGGCCGGCTTCCGCGACGTCTCGGTAGAACGGGTTGTCGGTGAGGTCCAGATGGTGGATGGTGGCGCGCTGGTCGCCTATATCCGTGACAGTGCGATGTTTCGCAACAACTATGACGAGCTCGACCATGCAGACCAAGAGGCCTTCGATTCCGCCATGACGGAATCCCTCGAGCGTTTCCGTACCGGTGACGGTTATCGCGTTCAGGCGACGTCGCTGCTGGCCAACGCTACCCGGTAACCACCCAGGTTTCTGCCGTCAGGACGCAGACGACGGCAAGGTGCCAGCCGGCAGCACCTGGAGGTTGGTGGTGGTGACATGGTGGAGTGTCGAGTCGCCCCAAATGATTCGGAAGGTCCAGCAACCGGCGCGAGGTTTACCTGGGTTAGCCGTTGCTTCGGCGAGCCGCACCCGGTGTAACGCTCGACTGGCCATCGACATTGATATTCACGTATGGACCGAGAGTCTAGATTCCGGGCTCTCTTTGAGCGTGCCTATCCCGCCCTCTTCCGCTATGCGTACCGTCGAGGCGCGTCGCAGGCCGACGCGGAGGATCTGGTGGCTGCCAGCCTTGAGGTTGCGTGGCGCCGAATTGATGACGTGCCGATTGATGATGCGATGCCGTGGTTATATGCCGTCGCTCGCAACATGCTTCGCAATCAGCGGCGCGGCCAACGTCGACGTGATGCGTATACGGCTCCGCTTGGACTCGATTTAGTCGACAATCGGATTTCGCAACCGGGTGACCTCGAATCGCTGGCGCTGCGAAACGCCCTGGGCAGGTTGCGCGAGGGGGATCAGGAGCTGCTTCGGCTGATCGCCTGGGAAGGACTAAGTCCGGCTGAGGCCGCCGTAGTAATCGGGTGTAGCCCGTCGGCGGCGCGCACTCGCTTGCATCGGGCAAGGGCTCGGCTCGCGGAACAGATCGAAAAGGACGACGTGCAACGTCAAGGTTCTGCGGGACACGTATCTGGTAGGCGAACCATAGCTCTGGAGGCAACTGATGAGTGACTTCGATCGAGACCCGCTGATTCAAGCCCTGCGCGCAGCCAACCCCGTTTCGGAGCATCTACCCGTGCGAGCCCACGACGCTCCAGCGATGGACCTCTTTTCTCGTATCGTCGCGAGTAGCCCCAGAAGGCATTTCTGGCAATTGGGGCGAGCGGTCAGCAACGATCGTCGACAGCTTGGACGGCCGCTTCGAATGCGGACTCGCGCCATCGCGGGCGCGGCCGTCGTGCTCACGATCGTCGGCGCCGGGCGTCTGTTGAGCGCGCAGCAAGGCGTTCGCACCGTTGCCCTCTCCCCCGGCTCCGTTTTGACCGCCGCCACAGTGAAGCAAATCGCGTCGGCCTCGCAAGCAAGCATCGGTCCTGCCGGCCAGGCGCATGTCATGTTTACCGATACGCTTACCGATTCGAACGGCTCGGTCCTCCAGGTGGCTCAGGGTACCGACGATACGACGTATGTTGGAAACGACTTCAACATCGCGTCCCGATTTACCGTGAATCCAGGTAAGAAGAATGGCTCGGCGATTGAGTACAGCAACAGCTACCGTATCGTTGGCGGGCGCGAGTACTGGTTTGCTCAAGGGCGCTGGTATCTGTTGGCCGAGCCGGCCGCGAGCAGCACGGACGCCGTCCAGCCGGCCACTGACCCGCGGGCTTTTCTGCAAGCCATCACGCCGGAGGCGGGCCTGGTACCGATTGGTCAAGAATCTCTCAGCGGCATCCAGCTGACGCATCTCCAGGCATCCAACCATGGTCTGGAGATTCCATTCAGTTTCGGTGTCGCTCATGCCCGTAGCGCTGTCGCCCGAGTGCGCGCTCTCGAGGTGTGGGTTGATGCGGCTGGGATTGTTCACCGCATGTCGCTTGGGATTTCCGTCTCGTCATCCTCGTTCTCCGCGCCCAGTTCCGCCGCTCCGGAGGCGATGAGCCAGTCAGTGTCTGTGGAATTCAAGCAACTTGGTGCCCCGGAGCAGATCACGGCACCGGAGGGCGCACTCAATACACTTCCGCCGGGTGGCGTAAACACCTATCCAGTCGTCCCACCCGCGCCGATGCCATTACCGAATTAACAAAGGCGTCGTTCGGCGAAGGGCAGCCGCAGCTTTGCGGCTGCCCTAATACTTGCTTAGGCGTTGTTAGCTGTTGCTTCGGCGAGCCGCCGCCCCGGTCGTACCTGGTAGGAACGCCTGGAGCGTCCGAAAAACGACCGAAGGCAGATTCTCTCGAAGGACGAAGCTGGACCGCCGCTCGTCCATCCGAAGGGTGACCAGTCCGGCGTCTCGAAGCACGATAAGTTGCATGCGGATCGCATCCGGTGGCCGTCCCAGTTCTCGGCTCAGGCCTTCCACGCTACCCTCGCTGCCAATCAACGATCGCAGGATGCGCAGCCGCTCCAGGTCTGCCAGCGCTCGGTGAATTTTGACAAGCTGGCCGGGCAGCGTGTCGGCCTCGTCTACCTCGTCGGAAACGGGATAGAAGAACATCCGAGTTGATGCGAAGCGAATCGTGACGATGCTTGGCCGGCATACAACCGAGGGGACCAGCACCACGTGCGTCACCGCCTTGCGAGGGAGGTAATGGATGCCAACCGCCGAAGCGCGGACCAGCCGGGTCGGCGCCGAATTCCCGATGATGCGCTTGGTGCGAGCTTCGTTTGCCAGGCGGATGGCCAGCTTTCGCTCGTCGCCCTGGACCAGCTCGACATACCAGCCACCAATGGTGCGGAGGAGCAGATCCTTGATCCGCTGTGGTGGGACGCCCAGGAAACGTCGGAACGAGGCCTCCTCGCTCGGCTCCTCGAGAAATAACGCTTTGGCCAACCGCCGCTGAGCTTTTCGATCGCCCAATATCGCCTGCCGAACCAGGCCTGAGTCGATCGATTCCGAGCGGCGGTCGCCGCCCACGATGAACTCGAAGAGCTGCTCGGGATCCATCGATCGCAGATGTTCGATGAACTGGCCGGTCTGATGGGCCTGCTTGCCGGCCCGTAACTGCCAGGCCAGAAACAGGAGACTGTGCCAGACCCAGCATCCTGGACCGAGCTCATCGAGCGCCTGCTCGATTCCAGCTGACGCCTTCGCGCGCATCGCATCAAACCATTCACGGGCGTAGAGATGCCAGCCCTTTCTTGCGTACTGAAACTCGAGCAGGCCAAGCAGCACCTCATAAAGCGGACTGGCGTCGATCTCGACCACGGCCCCAGTGGCGGGACGATCGAGAAAGAGCATTGAACGCGGGTCGAGAAGTGCGCTATCGCGGGAGTCTTGAGCCATCTTCCCTCCGTCCCCAGTCGGCGCGGTATCACCTATTTCTAGCGCCGACGCGTTCAAGGCCGTTGAAAAGACCCCAGATTGTTAAAGACTGATTAGGCCGTCAAGAGCGCACACGATTCTTAGAGAGCATGGGAGCCTACGCTGCGTTTCTAACGACTTCTAAAAAACCGAATCGCAGGATCGGCGCTCCGGCCCGAGACAGGGAGGTGGACCAGGCGGCGGTCAGGCAATGCCCGACGGAACGCAGCTGCTGTCCCGCGGCTACCGCTAGGAGCAGGCCACTCTAACCGCCATCTAACAATTCGACCGCGGTTCTAACGAGCTCTAACAAGCCCCCCATAGGTTGGTCCACATCTGTCTTGGCACTTCCGTGTGCTGAGCATGTTGTGAAAAAAGGGAGGGTCTATGGGTGACCTGCTGATCGGCAGACTTCGAGCGTTGCGGCCGCTGTCCGCGACGGTTGCAATCGCCGTCATTACGGCGGCGTGTGGAGGCGGCAGTACGAATTCCAGCGGCCTGGCCGGCAGCCAGGTTTTCAAATTCCCGACCTATCAGAGTCCTGGCACCTGGGACCCCGGCGTATCGACCGCCGAGGTCGACAGCGAGATCCAGCAGAACGTGTTCGACAACCTCTGGCGATTCGATGACAGCCTCAACATCGTTCCCGACATCGCCAGCGCGGTGCCGACGCAGGCAAATGGCGGCATCTCGTCGGACGGGTTGACCTACACGGTGCACCTGAAATCCGGGGTGAAGTTCAACAACGGCGATCCGATGAGTTCGAAAGACGTGCTGTATTCCTGGAACCGCGCGGCCGCATTGCAGGGCCCCTACGCGTCGAACCTGAGCGGGATCGATGGTTACGACGCGGTGCAGAGGGCAGCCGGCTCGCCGCCGTCGAACGCCAACGGCGCCGGCACCGTCAGCTTCCAGCAAAACATCGAGAACCGTCTTGCAGCGAACGACCCTAAGTTCCAGATGAAAGGGCTGACCGCCCCGGACGCTACCAGCGTCCAGATCAAGCTCGCCCATCCGTGCGGCTGGTGCCTCACCGCCTGGACGCTCGAAAGCACGACCGGCGCCATCGTCAACGAGAAGACGGTCCAGACCGACCCGGTGAACTGGTGGAGGAAACCCGTCACCCCGGGACAGGAAGGCGGCATGGTCGGCACCGGCGCCTTCTACCTCAGCTCGTTTACCGCCAAGCAGTCGATCGCCTTCAAGGCAGTTTCGAACTGGTGGGGCTCGCCGAAGCCGACCCTGACCGAGGTGGACATCGCCATCCACGACCCTTCCGCAATCGCGGGTGACGTCAGCGCCTGGGAGCAGGGCAGTTTCGACTTGATCGGTTACGGCGGCAACAGCAGCAACCTCACCTACCCGCTGATCCAGGGAATAAAGAACAACGCTCGGTTTTCCAGCCAACTCCTCACACAGCCCAAGGGCCGCTCCACCTGGGTGAGCTTCAACGTCGGCTACCCGACGACGGGTGGTCCGTTCCTCGGCGAGTCCGCGGCGGCGAAGGGCTTGCGCATGGCGTTCAACCTGGCCGTCGATAAACAAGGCCTGGTTTCGACCGCCTGCCACAACGTCCTGTGCACCGCCGCAACGGGTGGGCTGATCACGAAGGGCCTGAAGGGTTACCTGGGTGACGGCAACGATCCGCTGGCGAAATACGATCCGACCCAGGCCAAGTCCCTGCTGCAGCAATATGACCCGAGCGGCAGTCTGACCAGTCACCTGAAGTACTCCTATAACGCTGGCGGACTGAACGACTCGGTCGCCGCCTACCTGCAGAACGAGTGGCAGACCAACCTGGGCGTCAAAGTGCAGCTGGATCCAAGCAGCGACGCCTCGCAGTTCATCAACAACCGGCTCGCTGGGAAGTATGTGATGTCGCGCGACGGCTGGCAGTTCGACTACAACCACCCTCAGGACTGGTTCGACAACCTGTGGGGTGCGGTAGCGAGCGCCGGTGGTTCCAACACCAGCGGGTTCGACGATCCGACCTATGACAGCGTTCTCAAGCAGGCCGACGAGACGCCGCTGGACCAGGCGCTGCCGATGTACAAGCAACTCTCGCAACTGTTGCAGCAAGACGTCGTCTACATCCCCCTCTATTACTCGGTCGCCAACTTCGCCATCCACTCCTACGTCAAGGGCGCGGGCTCGACCACATCCTTCGATCACTACTGGAACGAGATCTCGATCCAGTCTCACTGAGCGCCAGATGCTGACACGGGGGACGCTGATCTACATCGGTCAGCGTCTCTTGCTCATTTGCTTTACGGTGCTCGCAGTTTCTTTCGGCGTCTTCTACGTTGTCCACCTGCTCCCCGGGAATGCCTTCGTCAGCGACCGGGTACACGGCCGCGCGTTACAGATCCTGCTGCATCAGTACGGCCTGGACAAGCCGATCCCCGTCCAGTACTGGCACTTTCTCCAGGGCGCGGTCCACGGGGACCTGGGCGTGTCGCTCTACATCCGTGGTCTGCCGATCACTCCGCTGGTGTTGCGCGAGCTGAGCGTCAGCGCGATGCTGGGCGGCGCGGCGCTGCTGGTGACCATTGGCCTGGGGATCACGTTCGGGGTTCTTGCCGCTGTCCGGCAGAACACCTGGGTTGACTACCTGCTCACGTCGATCGCCGTGGTCGGCTACAGCGTGCCGAGCTTCGTGATTGCCTCGCTCGGCATCCTCATCTTTGGCCTGTGGCTCAACAACCTCACCCACGGCGCCCTCTATTACCCGGAGCCCTGGACCGGAACTTACGGCAGCCTGATCGAGCTCTCCCTGCCTGCCATTGCCCTCGGCTTCTATGCCTCCGGACAGATCACCCGGATCACCCGGGCCGCGATGCTGGACGTGATCCAGCAGGACTACATCCGGACGGCGCGGGCCAAAGGCTTGCAGGACCGGATCGTCATCACCCGACATGCGCTGCGAAACGCGCTGGTCCCGGTCACCAGCATTCTCGGCCCGACCGTGATCAGCATCATCACCGGCAGCGTCGTGATCGAGAACATCTTCGGCATCCCGGGGCTGGGCAAGGAATTCGTGGAGAGCATCTTCCAGCACGACTACAACGTCACAGTCGGAGTCTTCACGATCTACGCGCTGCTGATCGGCTTCGCCAACCTCGCCGTGGACCTCGTCTACACCGTCATCGATCCACGGATCCGCTATTGACGTTAAGCTCCCCGCGTGATCTATGTCCTCGTTCACAGTCCATCGGTTGGCCCGGCGACCTGGGAGCGAGTGGCGGCCAGTTTACGCGCGCGCGATCAGCGGGTCGCCGTACCCGACGTGCGCGCGGTGGCGAACGCAAAGCCGCCCTTCTGGCGGACGATCGTCGAACTGATTCGTCAGGGGCTGAACGACCTGCCCCGCGGCGAGCGTGTGGTCCTCTGTGGCCACAGCAACGCGGGACTCTTCCTCCCCATGACTGCCGCCAATTTTGGCCCGGCCGTGGCCGGACTCATTTTTGTCGATGCGTCGCTGCCTCCAGAGACCGGCGGGGCGGCGATGGTGCCACCGGAGTTTCTCGAACAGCTCCGGCGACAAGCCAGTGACGGCTACCTGCCTCGATGGACCGAGTGGTTTCCAGAGGAGGATGTCTCGCCCCTCTTTCCTGACGCGGAGACTCGGCGACGCGTCAGCGAGGAGCAGGTCCGCCTACCACTGGCTTACTACGAAGACCATGTTCCCGTGCCATCTGGCTGGTCGAGCAGTCCGGCCGGGTATGTGCTCTTTGGACCGCCGTACGACCGGCTTGCGCAAGACGTTCGAACCCGGGGCTGGCCGGTCATTGAGGTCCCCGGCCAGCACCTGCACATGCTCGTCGACCCCGACGGTGTTGCTCAGGCCCTCCTGGAAATCGCCGTCTCGTTGACTCATCGCCAGAGACACTAAGGTCCGCCGACCTTCTCGACCAGAAATCGTCGGTCCCGGCTCTCATCTGCGAGTTTTGCGCAGAAAGGCCGGGACTCGACGACTTTCGGAAGGGAGGCGCAGCATTCAGCGCCTTTCGCCACGATCGCGCCAAATCGTTAGACGCCATTAGAGACGCAGCGGCGATTCTAACGAGCTCTAACACATACCCCATAGCCTGCGGCCATCGGCCGTTGGGGATGCCGGCGCGTCATTCATCGACGGCTAGAAGGGAGGTAGTGCAAGGTATGAAGGGCGTTTCCGGAAGACTCAGGTGGCTGCCCATCACGGCGGTGTCATCGATGGCGGCGGTGCTGGTGGCGGCCTGTGGCGCATCAGGCAACAACGGCACCAGTGGGATGGCACCAAATGGGCAGCAGATCCTGCGCACGAACAGTAGCACGGAGCCGAACAGTTTCGATCCGGGTCAGACGACGTACGACTACGAAGGGATGATCGTCCGCAACGTCTTCGAGCCATTACTCAAACCGAAGCCCGACCTCTCCGATGTGGAGGGCGCCGCCGCGTCGTCGTATGACGTATCGTCCGACGGCCTGACCTACACCTTCCACATCCGTCAGAACGCCAAGTGGAGCGATGGGCAACCGCTGAAGGCACAGGATTTCGTCTACGGCTTCCAGCGCTTGCTGGATCCGAGCCTGGCCTCGGGCTACGCGGATCCGTTCTTCGACCTGACGATCGCTGGTGGCGCCAACTACAGCAACGTCGATCCGAAGAACGCGAGCGCGGTGCAGAGCTTCATCCAGGGCCTGGGCCTGTCAGCGAAAGACGACCATACCTTCGTCGTCAAGCTCGCGGCGCCGGCGGGATATTTCAAGTGGGTGGTCACCCTGGCGCAGGCGGCCCCTATCCGCAAGGATCTGGTCGGCAGCAACTACACCAGCTGGGCCAGTGACCCCACCAGGGTCGTCGGCAACGGCATGTTCAAGATCTCGGAGGAAGTCGCCAAGGACCACGTCACCATGGTTCCCAATCCGAACTATTGGGGTGACAAACCGCACATCCAGAAGTGGATCGACTACTTCATCGCTGATGCCAATCAGGCGTTCAGCAAGTACCAGACCGGTGAGCTGGACATGCTCCAGGTTCCGCTGGCCAACCAGGACACCGTGAACAGTGATCCCAAGCTGAAGGCCGAACAGCACAAATACCCTAGCCTGGGCACCTTCTGGATGGCCCCGAACATCCAGGTCAGCCCATTCAACAATGTGCACGTTCGCGAAGCGATCGCCCACGCTGTCGATCGGAACATCCTGGTCAACTCGGTCGCGAAAGGGCAGTACGTCGCTCGCACGACTTACATCCCGGAAGGCATGAACGGCTACACGCCGTCGCTGGGGAGCGTCCAGGACTACGATCCGGCCAAGGGCCGGGCCGCCCTTCAGGCTTCGGGGCTGCCTACCAGCGCGTATGACCACGTCAAGCTGCTCACCCGCGCGACCACGACCAATCAGCTGGTCAACCAGTACGTCCTCAACCAGATCAACACCAACCTGGGCGTTCACTGGACGCTCGAGGTGGTCGACAGCAAGACGGTGACCTCCCGCATCCGCAGGGGCAATTTCCAGATCTACGGCCCGGATGGCTGGGGCGCTGACTATCCGGACGAGCAGGACTTCTTCGATGTATTCACCACCGGCGGTTGCCACGGGCTCAACTGGGGCTGCCCGAACGACAAGGCCTATGACGACCTGGTCAGCAAGGGCGACGCCGCGCTCAAGCAGTCCGACCGCCAGAAGTATTACGACCAGGCCGCCAAGATGATGGAGGATCAATTCTGGGTCGCCTTCCTCTACAACCGCTACGACGTCACCCTGGTCAAGCCCTACGTCAAGGGCATCACCTCGACGGGAATCGACGAATCGAACTACATACCCGGCGACTTCAACACCAACACGATCTTCATCGCCAGCCACTAAGGCCGAGATGGCCGCTGTCACGACGGGTGCCCCCGCGCGGGGCGCCCGTCTCTCCTTCCGGATCCCGAGAACGCGCGGCGCCAGCCTCGCCTTCTACATCGTCCGCCGCGTCTTGTGGATGGTCCCGGTTGTCCTCTTCGTCATCACCATCACGTTCGTGCTGATGCACCTGGCGCCGGGCAGCCCCTGGGACCGGGCCGGCGGCCGCCAGCTCTCACAGGCGGTGACGGACGACCTCAACGTGAAATACGGGCTCGATAAGCCCTTGTGGAACCAGTTCCTGATTTACCTCTGGAACGTGGCCCACTTCGACTTTGGTCTGTCCTACCAGTACCAGAACCAGACGGTCACCCATGTTCTGCTCGAGAGCTGGCCAGCGACCCTGACCATCGGAGCCCTGGCGTTTGCGTTTATCGTTCCACTCGGCATCGGTCTCGGCGTGATCGCGGCCCTGCGCCAGAACAGCGCTATCGATTACATCGCCGTGGGTTTCGGCACCCTGGGTGCCTCCGTGCCGAACTTTGTGATCGGCATCTTCCTGATCATCGTGTTTTCGGTTGAGGCGTATCACCTCAGTGGCGGGAACATTTTCCTGCCGTCCGGTGGCTTCGGCTGGAACGAGCACCTGATTCTGCCGGTCATCACGCTGGCCGTTCTGCCGACGGCCTACATCGCTCGCATGGCACGGTCCAGCACGCTGGACGTGCTTCGCCAGGACTACGTGCGGACGGCCTGGGCCAAAGGGCTTCGCCAGCGGCTGGTGATCACGCGACACGTTGTCAAGAATTCCTTGATCCCGGTGCTGTCGTCGCTCGGTTCCATCTTCGCCCTGCTGATCACGGGTTCAGTCATCGTCGAGACGGTCTTTGCCATCCCCGGCATTGGTCGGAGCTTCGTCGTTGCGGTGAGCTCCCGCGATTACCCCATGATCCTGGCGACCACCATCCTGTTCTCGGTCGTGATCGCGATCGTGAACCTGGTCATCGATCTCCTCTATACCGTGATCGATCCCCGCGTGAGGCTCAGTTGATGGCTGCTGCCGTCACCGACCAACTCGAGGAGATCGACTGGGAAAACCCGGACCAGGTGGGGCTGTGGCAGGACGCCTGGCAGCGATTCCGTCGAAATCGGATTGCGGTTATCGGGTTGGTGCTGGTGACAGCGATCGCGCTTGCCGCGATCCTGGCCCGCCTGGTGTTTGCCTTGCATCTCCCGATACTCCAGGACTATCTGCAGCAGGACCCGGCCAACGCGGACCTCTCTCCCTTCCATCAAGGGCACATCCTTGGCACTGATGAGTTAGGCCGCGATATCCTCAGCCGCCTGCTGTACGGGGCCGGCATCTCGCTGACCATCGGGCTGCTGACCCAGCTCATCTACCTGGTGATCGGGGCGACGGTCGGGCTGACCGCGGGTTATTTCGGTGGTCGGGTGGACAACCTGCTGATGCGCTTCGTCGACGTGTGGTATGCGTTCCCGGACCTGCTGTTCCTCCTGGTGGTCGTCTCCGTCTTCGGCGCCAGCCTGCTCACGATCTTCGTCGCCATCGGATTGATCTACTGGGTCGACCTGGCCCGCCTGATCCGCGGCCAGGTCCTCTCGATCAAGGAGAAGGAGTATGTCGAAGGGGCCCGGGCAACCGGCAGCAGCCCACTGAAGATCATCCTGCGTCACCTGGTGCCCAACTCCCTGGGACCAGTCATCGTCGCCCTGACCTTCGGGATCCCGCGGGCAATTTTTCTGGAAGCGACGCTGAGCTTCCTTGGAGCGGGGATCGTGCCGCCGACCCCGAGCTGGGGCGTCATGATCCAGCAGGGCTACGAATCGATCTTCGCGCACCCGATGGAGGTCGCGCTCCCAGCCGCGGCGATTGCCATCACGATGCTGTCGTTCGGCTTCATCGGCGACGGACTTCGCGACTCGCTGGATCCCAGAATGCGCCGTTAGCCGACGCAGATCACTGCACTGACGAACTCACGGGCCGCGCGCTTCGAGCGGAGAACGTACAGCGCCACATGGTTCCCATGCCGCGACAGCCTTCCGAGTTCGAGCTCCGGCTCAGATCTTCTGCTTCGCCAGATGCGCCACGCCAGCGACCATTCTTCGCGCCATCGTCGGAATGCCGACTCGTCACAACCATTGGGTAGCTGGAAGCCAGCCGGACGCCTGCGAATCCCCCGGACGAACGCTCGCCACGCACAGACCCACCATGGCGTATCGAGGAACACGACCGCGTCTGCGGCCTCAAGCCGAAGGTCAAGTGTGGCGTGGTAGTTGCCGTCCACGATCCACTGGTCGCCGGTGAGCAGGCCCCGCTGTTTCTCGCGCCATTCGTCCTCAGACGGCTCGATCCAGCCCGGTTTCCAGTAATGGACATCGAGATGGATCACGGGAAGGCCGGTCTTGGCGGAGAGCGCTCGCGAGAACGTGCTCTTGCCCGATCCGGCCATGCCAGTGACCAGGACCCGTCGTCCGACACATATGTCGCTTACAGATCGAGACTCCGTGAACGCCTCATCCATGACCACCTCATATTGCCTATTTGCAAGGCCCGGAGATCGCGATGCCGGGGGCACCGGAATTCCTGGTATGAACCGAGGCAATCTGCTTCAGGCCTTCACCCGCCCGATACAGCCAAATCGCTCCATCGTCCGTGGCGAACCAGATGCTGTTCCCGCTTGTTGCAGAGAGCGGTGAGAAGGCGCCGGCGACGCCCCGCTCACCGGTATGACCCTGGTTGAGCACGGTGAACCGGTGCGGCGCCGTCATCAGCATTGTTTGCATTGCAATACCGTTCCGATGCGCTGCATCGGTGTGCCAGGCATCGCTCGTCGATAACTGGATGATAGGGGCACCGTGCTTGTCCGTCGCTACCACCTGAGCCGTTCCCTTGCCATCGCTTGGGTTGAACCACTGCGTCATCCCACCTGTGGCATAGTCCACGCTCCAGATGGTCGAGTTATCACCTTGAAAGAAGCCCGACCAGATCGCATTGCTATTGCGGTCGTAGAAACCGAGGCTCCCCACACGTACTCCGTTAATGATGGGAGCGGAGGGCATGGCGAAGGGCAGGGGACTGAGCCGGCCCGTGGTCGGATCTAGCAGCTCAATACGCCAGTCCCCGGGCGAGTTCGACGGCCCAGTTACCAGGATGGAACCATTGGCCGTATATGCCATTGCCATCAGCTCATCGGGAACTTTCGTATCGAGTAACGTCCGCGTCCCGCGCGCATCCGTGATCGTGATGAGTTCATGTTTCCTCGCGTAGTCCAACCTGTCGGATACAAAGGCACGTCCATCAGGAGCAACCATCTGTGGAAGAACGCTGGCCCAGATCCCGAGCCCAGGGATATAGGTCGTGCCGTCGGTCTTGACCTGCTGAAAAGTGGCCTGTCCGTGGTCCATCACGATGAAACCGGTCGTGTCGTTGTTGCTGACCGCCGAGATGGGCAACTTGCAGGAAAGCGACGCGCCGGCTGGCTGCAGGTCGATGGCCAGCACCGGCTGAGCGTCCAGCACAGAACGGTTGAGCAGCACGGCGGCAATGAGTGCGGCCCCAGTCGCAAGCGCGACGGCGCCGAGGCGCCATGGCCGGCGCGCGAGCCTGGTCGAACCAGCAGACCGAAAGCGTTGCGACTGGGCGCGGCGTTCTGACCGGTCGACCAACGGGGGCGGAGCCGTGAGCTCGGCGTAGAGCAATCGCAGCCTCGCTTCGAACGGTGCGGTATCGTCGCTGACGCGGCCAGTCCTCGTGTCAGTCATGGGATTCATCCTCCAATTTCGATCTCAATTTCCTGAGCGCCCTTCGCGTCGCGATCTTTGCGGCCTGCTCTGAGATGCCCAGTACCGAGCCGATCTGCCGGTACGAGAGTTCGGCAGCGATCCGTAAGCCGATGAGTTCTCGGTCGCGCGGTCGGAGCAGGCCGATGGCTGCGTTCGCACGTCGCAGTTCGTTGCGGCGGTCGGCCACCATCTCGATGCTGAGTGGACTGAGCACCGAGGCCTGTAGCGAGGTGAACATCCGTCGCCATCGGCTGCGGCGGCGGTGATGGTCGATCGAACAGTTTCGGGCAATCGTGAAAAGCCAGGTGCGGATCGTGTCGACCTGTGGCGAAACCCGGTCATAGGCGGTGAACGCCCTGATAAAGACGTCGTGCGTGACATCGGCGGCGGCCTCGGCCTCGCCGATTTGCGAGACACAGAAGCGGAAGACTGCGTCCGCATGAGCGACATAGATGGCGTCGAAGGCCGGCTGCGCCCCGGGAGGCTCGCACTCGGAGTCGAGCAAGGCTATTTGTGTCATGTCTTCCAAACGCTTAGCCGGGCCATTTGGGGACAACCCGACCCACACGGCGGCGGGACCGCGGCGCCATGGCCGGACCGGCGCTTCAGCGCCCGATCATCTTGCTAACCGTGAAGACGGCACCTTGAGGATCGGCAATCATGGCGTAGCGGAAGAGGCCGGTGTCTTGCGGTGACACCATGACGATCCCACCAAGGCTTGATGCATGTGCCGCTGTTCCATCGACGTCGTCGACCCAGAAGTCGATCTCCCAATGCGACGGTTCACTCTCCGCAGCCACGAGTTGCATCCCGGCCACGGTATCCCGCGGTACCGGCTGGAAGGGCACTCCGCCGAAATATCCGGCGAG
Organism: Candidatus Dormiibacterota bacterium; assembly: GCA_035716185.1. Lineage (GTDB taxonomy): Bacteria > Chloroflexota > Dormibacteria > CF-121 > CF-121 > CF-13. Next base: position 2,567 of record DASTJZ010000186.1, on the reverse strand, counting down.
TCGATAGATGCTGAAGCCGCTGTTCCCCACGGCCTGCGCCTTCCAGCCAAAAAGCGCCCGATAAAAATCTTCGGCCGTTTTGATCGCGGAGGTCCGCAGCGTGCTCAACGCCCACGCCTGTGATTCGTTGACGAGGCGGGCTGCGCGACCAGCGCTGGATTCCGCGACGGCGAAGGTAGCGCCGGCAGGATCCGACAGAATCGCCATCCGGCCGCCCGGTGCGACCTCAAATGGCTCAATCAGGAGCTGGCCGCCCGCGGCCAGGGCCGTCCTTGCCGTGTCGCTGACGCTGGTGACGCGGACGTGCTTGATCCACCGGGCACCGCGATTCGGGATGTTGAGAGGTGGGCAAACGGCCCCGACGTCGCGGCCGCGAAGTTGGGCAATGTAGGACGCGGTGGCCCCCTGCATCCCTCTCGTGGCAACGAAGTCCCAGCTAAAGAGCTCGCGATAAAAGTTCATGGCAGCCCATGGATCCGGCTGGAGCGTCTCAACCCAGCAAGGCACGCCGGGCGAATACTCTTCGCGTTCGCTCACCTGTACACCACCCCATACGCTCCGATTGTTAGATCGTGTTAGAGGCGGTCCCGAGTTGTTAGAACGCTCTCAGGGCCTCAAAGGTGCGAAGTCGGCTACACACGATCGAGTCGGCTATCCTCTCCGGCCTTGCCTTGCTCGTCCTAGGATTTGCGGTGTACTGGGTAACGCGCCGGGTGACGTAAAGCGGGAGGGCCAAGCTGAGCTCGAATCTGTCTGAACAGATCACCAAAGCCAAGGGCTGACAAAATCGACATCACAGTCCTGGCTTTCGACGTCTTCGGGACGGTCGTCGATTGGCGCGGCGGCGTCATCGCAGAGTTGGATCGGCTCGCCGATGAGCGCGGACTCTCAATCAACTCGGGCGTCGTGGCCGATGCCTGGCGGAAGGGAGCTCGGGTGGTACTCGACCGGGTAGCCCGTGGTGAGACGCCCTACACCGTGTTAGATGATGTGCACCGGTCAGTCCTGGATGGCTTCGCCGAAGAGTTCTCGCTCACGGACCTGTCTGAGTCCGATCGCCAGCGCCTAGTGTCTACCTGGCATCGCCTTCCGGCGTGGCCCGATGCCGTGGAGGGCCTCACCCGCCTTCGGTCTCAGTACATCCTCACGACGCTGTCGAACGGAGGCATGGCGCACCAGGTCGACGTGGCGCGCTTCGCCCATCTGCATTTCGATTGCATCCTCTCGACAGAACTCGTGAAGACCTACAAGCCCAACCCGAGGGTCTACGAGCTGGTCCCCTCACTGCTTCGGGTCCGTCCGGAAGAGGCGATGATGGTCGCATCCCATCCGTATGACCTGGCAGCGGCAGCCAGCCAGGGCTTCCGAACCGCCTTCGTCCGCCGGCCGAAGGAATGGGGCACCGGGAAATCCGAGGAACCCAACTTTCCCGTCGACATCGCTGCTCACGACTTTATAGACCTGGCGAGAAAGTTGGACTCCCAGTAGCGAAGGGTCAGCCGAGCGCGTCATTCCGGCGACGGGCGTGCTACCATGCGCCAAACGTCCGAGCTCGTCTTCGCCACATTCCTCTCACCAAGCATCCGGCCGGCATATCAATTCGTCGCGACACGGGTTGGCGACGCGCTCGGACAGTCAGTGCGGCTCGTGACCGGCGAGTCGCTTGACCAGTTGCGGAGTGGAGACGTCGACTTCGCCTTCCTCTGCGGTCTTCCCTACGTGCGGCTCCGGCGGGAGCCCCGCCCGCCGGTCGAGCTGGTTGCGGCCCCGGTGCTCGAGGGACTCCGTTACCAGGGCCGTCCGATCTACTTCTCTGACGTCATCGTCCCGGCGGATGGTCCAGTGACGGCCTTCGAGGAGCTGCGCGGCCGATCATGGGCCTGCAACGGCTTCGACTCCCATTCCGGCTGCCTGATTGTCCTCCACCGGCTTCTCCAGATGGGCGAGGATGCTCGCTTTTTCGGCCGGGTCGACGTCAGCGGCTCGCACCGGCAGTCCATCCGGCATGTCGCCGCGGGTGAGGTGGACGGCGCGGCCATCGACTCCCAGGTCCTGGCCGTGGAGCTCCGGGACCACCCCGACCTGTGTGACCGGGTCCGGATCATCGACTCGCTTGGCCCGTCGACCAATATGCCGCTGGTAGCCAGCTCTGCCGCCTCGCAATCGCTGAGGCAGGAAGTTGCCGAAGTGGCCGCCGGGCTCGGCGCCGAGGAGTCCGACCGGCGCGGCCTGGCGCCGGGGCTGTTCCGAGGCTTTGTGGAAGTCGACGACCCAGCCTACGACGACATCCGCCTGATGCTGGATTCGGTCGAGGCCGCTGGCCTGCGGTTTTGACGATTCGATCGCGCTTCAACCAATTTTCGGGCGGGCGCCGACAAATTGATTGCAAAGCCCGCTTGCGTTTGCAATAATCCGCCAAACACTAATCGGAGGACACGCCAAAATCGAAGGCCGCGTCATTGCAAACCCGCTCTTTGGGGAGCGGATCAGGTTCCTGAAAACGGCCCCAGAAACCAACGGCGAACTCGTCCGGTACGAGTCCTGGATGGCGCCGGGCGGCACGGTTG
>DASTJZ010000185.1:0-4632 GCA_035716185.1 Candidatus Dormiibacterota bacterium | reverse complement strand
CGTTGATGTCCGACGGCTTGGCGCTGTAGGTCTTTCCTGGTTGCGCCACGGCTTAGTACTCCACCGCGACTTGAACCAGGCCATGCGCCGGCGCGAGGCGCAGTCCGGTTGCTGAACCGGCCAGAAGCTCATCCATCCACTGGAGCCCGCGCTTGCGCCGGCCGATATCGACCAGGGCACCGGCAATCCGGCGGACCATGCCATACAGAAAGGCATCCGCGGCGATCGCGATCGTCACCCATTCGCCCAGGGCGCTGACCGTGACCCGATGCACCCGGCGCACGGTGTGGCCACCGGGTCTTGGGCTGCGGCCAAACGCGCGGAAATCGTGGGTGCCCTCGAGCTTATTCGCAGCGGCCTGCATGGCCTCGAGGTCGAGCGTCTCGTGAAGCCCCCAGGCATATTGACGCTCGTAGGCCGTACGCGGCAGCGCCTGGCGAATGCGATAGGCGTAACGACGAGCGCGCGCCGAGTAGCGCGCATTGAACGCGGGATCGACGATTTCGGCGCTGCGCACGACGATGTCCTGATCGAGCCGCGCGTTCAACGCGCCGGGCAATTGCTCGATGGGAAACGCCCGCTCGAGTTGAAAATTCACGACCTGGCCGAGCGCGTGAACACCGGCGTCAGTGCGGCCCGCAGCGGTGAGGACCGGCGACTCGCCGGTAAGGTCCGTAATCGCCGTGCGGAGGGCTGCCTCGACCGTGGGCGCGCTCGATTGCGCCTGCCAGCCGTGATAACGCGTGCCCTCGTATTCGAGAACGAGCTTGACGTTCATCGATCGACGAGCTCCACCAGGACCATCTCGGCGCCGTCGCCCTGCCGCGGGCCGATTTTCAAAACTCGCGTGTATCCGCCTGGGCGCTCCGCGATGCGCGGCATGAGCTTCGTAAACAGCCGCTCGGTGACCTCGCCGTCTTCGACGACCGCGGCGACCGCGCGCCGGGCGGCGACGTTGTCTTTCTTCGCTGTCGTGATGACGCGCTCGACCCAGCGCCGCAATTCTTTGCCCTTGGCTTCCGTGGTCTCGATGCGGCCGTGATCGAGCAGGGCCGTGACCAGGTTCCGGCTCATCGCTTTGCGATGCTCCATCGTCCGGCCAAACTTCCGCCCTGCTTTCTGGTGCCGCATGCTTGGCGCCTTAGACGAGAACCTTCGTCAGCTCGTCCTGAGTGAGGAAGCCACGCTGCACGAGCTTTTCCTTGATTTCGTCCAATGACTTGCGTCCGAAGTTCCGCAGGCTCAGGAGATCTTCCTCGCGAAGCGAAACCAGCTGGCCGACTTTTGTAATTTCGTTGGCCTTGAGGCAGTTCAGCGCCCGCACGGAAAGATCCAGATCCTCGATCGGCACGTCGGCCAACCGCGAGGCCAAATCGTTGCCTTTCTGGGGAACCAGGTCGGCGTCCTTGATGCGCTCGGTGAATCGCGTGAAGAGGCTGAGATGCGACGTGAACTGCTTGGCGGCCTCGCTGATCGCCTGGTCCGGTTGGATCGTCCCGTCGGTCCAGACTTCGAGGATCAGCTTGTCCCAGTCGGTCTCCTGGCCCACGCGGGTCTTCTCGATCAGGAAGTTCGCCTTCACGACCGGGCTGAAGATCGCGTCGATGGGGATGACCCCGATCGGCTGGCCTTCTTTTTTATTTCTCTCTGCCGGGACGTAGCCCTTGCCCTGTTCGACGGTCAGCTCCATGCGGAGCCGGCCCTTGTTCGAATCGAGCGTGCAGATGTACAAATCGCCGTTGACGATCTCGACGTCGCTCGGCGCCTGGATGTCCGAGGCCCTGACTTCCCGGGGGCCGGTGACGTCCAGGGTCAGCCGGACCGGATCCTCCGAGTACGACTTGAGGTTCAGCCCCTTCAAGTTGAGGATGATCTCGGTGACGTCTTCTTTCACGTACGGAATCGACGAAAACTCGTGCGCGACGCCTTCGATGGACACCGACGTGACGGCGGCGCCTTTCAGCGTGCTCAGCAGCACGCGGCGCAGGGCGTTCCCCAGCGTGGTGCCGAAGCCGGGCTCGAGCGGCTCGATCTCGAACTTCCCGTAGGTGCTCGAGTTCTCGATGCTTTTGACTTGCGGTTGGGCGATATCGATCATGGTGCTCCTTGGGATGAAATTATCGTGAATAAAACTCGACGATCAGCTGCTCCTGGATGGTCTGGTCGACGTCGTCGCGTCCGGGTTGCGCGATGACTTTCACGGTCATGTTGTCGCGATCGGCCTGCAGCCAGGGAACGACGGTGCGCTGGGCGCCGGCGTCGATCGCGTTCTTGATGCGGTCGATTTCTTTACTCGCCTGACTGATCGCGATGATGTCGCCCACCCGGACCGAGTACGACGGGACGTTGACGACCCGCCCGTTCACGGTCACGTGCCGGTGCGAAACCAGCTGGCGGCCGTCGCGGCGCGAGGCGGCGAAGCCGACGCGATAGACGACGTTGTCCAGCCGCGCCTCGAGCAGTCTCAGGAGATTCATGCCGGTGACGCCCGCCATCTTCGAGGCGCGATCGACGTAGAGCCGGAACTGGCCCTCCAGCAGGAAGTAAATTCTCCGGGCGCGCTGCTTGGCGCGGAGCTGCACGCGGTAGTCCGAAACCTTGCGCCGCCGCACCTGGGTGTGCATGCCGGGTGGCTGCGGGCGCCGATCGAGGGTGCATTTCGTGAAGCACTTCTCGCCCTTCAAGAAGAGCTTCACGCCCTCGCTGCGGCAGTGGCGGCAGACCGCCCCCTCGTAACGAGCCACTAGACGCGCCGCCTCTTCGGTGGCCGGCAGCCGTTATGTGGAATCGGGGTGACGTCCGTGATCGCCGTGACCTCGAGACCGGCGGCCTGCAGCGAGCGAATGGCCGCCTCGCGGCCGGCGCCCGGGCCCTTGACGAAGATCTCGACCTGCTTCAAGCCATGCTCCATGGCCTTGCGCGCGGTCGCCTCGGCCGTCGTCTGGGCGGCGAAGGGCGTGCTCTTGCGCGAGCCCTTGAAGCCCTGGCTGCCCGCGCTGCCCCAGGCGAGCACGTTGCCCTGCGCATCCGTCAACGAGACGACGGTGTTATTGAACGTGGATTGAATATGCGCCTGCCCCACGGTGACGTTCTTCTTCTCTCGACGACGAGTCCGGACGACTTTCTTTTTAGGCATGACTTACTTCTTTGCCTCGGCCTTCTTGCGAACGCCGACGGTCTTGCGCGGGCCGCGGCGCGTTCGCGCGTTGGTCCGCGTCCGCTGGCCGCGCACCGGCAGGCCGCGGCGATGCCGGAGCCCACGGTAGGTGCCGATTTCGATCAGACGCTTGATGTTGAGGGCGATCTCCCGGCGCAGCTCGCCTTCGACTTTGGCTTCTTTGTCGATGACGTCGCGAAGGCGGCCGACCTGCTCGTCGTTCAGGTTCTTGACCCGAACGTTGGGATCGATGTTGGCAATCGTCAGCACGCGCCGCGATGTCGCCGGACCAATGCCGAAGATGTACGTCAAACTGATTTCGACGCGCTTCTCGCGAGGAATGTCGACGCCGGCGATTCGAGCCATCTAGCCTCCTAACCCTGCCGTTGATTGTGCTTGGGCGTCACGCAGATGACGCGGACCTGGCCGCCTCGCTTGATGACCTTGCACTTCGGGCATATTTTCTTGACCGACGACCGCACTTTCATGTCTCACTCAGCCTTCTTTCTTTCTTCGTAATTCGACCTCGCCCCGGATCGAGCGGCGACACCTCGACGCGGACGCGGTCACCGGGGATGACCCGGAGAAACCGAAGCCGCGCGGCCGGCGCCACGTGAGCGACGATCCTGTGGCCGGTGTCGAGTTCGACACGGTAGAGCGCGTTGGGCATCGGCTCTACCACCCGTCCGACGACGACCTGGCTCATGGGCAAATGCCCACAAGGGTATCGCCGGATTTCCGGCGCACGAACGAATAGCTTACCACAAGTTTGCCGCTGCTAATCCTGCCGCTCACCGGCGAGCCGGGACGGAATCGGCCGCCGGCTGGCGGGCCTGACCGTCAGGATCTCGGGGCCGTCGGCCGTGATCGCCACCGAGTGCTCGAAATAGGCCGAGAGTGAGTGATCGGCGGTGACCACCGTCCAGCCATCGCCGAGCAGAGCCACCTCCGGGCCGCCCGCATTGACCATCGGCTCGATCGCCAGGACCATCCCCGGCTTCAGCAGCGGGCCGCGGCCGGCGATCCCGAAGTTGGGCACCTGCGGGTCCTCGTGCATGTCCCTGCCGATCCCGTGGCCGACGAACTGGGTGACGACCGAAAAACCGGCGCCCTCGACGTGCTCCTGCACGGCGGCGCTGATGTCGCCGATGCGGTTGCCCACCCGGGCCCTGTCGATGCCGATCTCGAGTGCCCGGCGGGTGACGTCCATCAAACGCTGCGCCCCGGGCGAGACCCGGCCGATGGCCACGCTGAGGCCGGCGTCGGCCCAGAAGCCTCGGTGGATCAGGCCGGCGTCGAGGCTCAGCAGGTCGCCCTCGCGCAGCTTGCGATTGGTCGGGATCCCATGAACGACCTGGTCGTTCACCGAGGTGCAGATGGCGTTCTGGTAGCCCTGGTAGCCGACGAACCCGGGGACGCAGTCGCGTGCTCGGATGAAGCGGTCCGCTTCGCGGTCCAGCTCGACCAGGGTGACG
>DASTJZ010000184.1:0-2097 GCA_035716185.1 Candidatus Dormiibacterota bacterium | reverse complement strand
GTTTCCGGACCAGACTTGGCACGAAGCCTAGGCACGAAGCCTAACTGACCTTGGTCTTGTCGATGAGTATCGACTCTACATCCACCCCGTCGTGCTTGGTCGCGGCAAACCATTCTTCGCTGGCCCCCGCCCGCCGCTCCGCTTTGTGGCAAGCGATCTAATTGGTGAGGACGTGATTAGGTTGACGTACGTTCCTGCTTAATCGCGCGACCCTGCTTAATCGCGCGACTCGCCTGACGGATTACGCCGACGCGTCAGGTCCGCTTTGGATCCAGGCCGTGTGAAAACGCAGCGCCGTGATATCGTGGCGGTGCAGCGATTCGGGATGGCGGGATGAAGCGTTACGTGGAGGGCGAAGATCGGCAGCAGATAGTCCTATTGCCGCCGTGCCTGGACGATTACGTGACGGAGAACAACCCGGTCCGGGTCATCGAAGCGTTCGTCGACGAACTCGATCTGGCGACATTGGGGTTTGAGGGTGTGGTTCCCGAGGCGACTGGCCGGCCCTCTTACCATCCGTCGACACTGCTGAAGATCTACGTTTATGGCTACCTCAACAGGGTTCAGTCGAGCCGGCGCCTGGAACGGGAGGCGCAGCGCAATGTCGAGGTGATGTGGCTGACCGGCCGGTTGACGCCGGACTTCAAGACGATCGCGGATTTCCGCAAGGACAACGGGCCTGCAATCCGTGCGACCTGCCGTCAGTTCGTGATGCTGTGCCGCCAACTGGACCTGTTCTCCGAGGCGATCGTCGCGATCGACGGCAGCAAGTTCAAGGCGGTCAACAACCGGGACAAGAACTTCACGCCAAACAAGATCCAGCGCCGGATGGAGCAGATCGAGGCCAGCATCGATCGCTACCTATCCGCACTGGACGTGACCGATCGGCAGGAGGGCGAGGTCGCACAGGCGAAAGCGGTGCGGCTGAAGGACAAGATTGCTGCCTTGAAGCAGCGGGTGCAGCAGTTCAAGCAGATGGAAGTTGCGGTGAATGCTGCACCGGACCAGCAGATATCGCTGACCGATCCGGACGCCCGATCGATGGCCACGAGCGGCAAGGGCACCGGGATCGTCGGCTACAATGTGCAGATTGCCGTCGATACGACCAGCCACCTGATCGTGGCGCATGAAGTCACCAACGTCGGCCATGACCGCGGTCAGCTCTCGAAGATGGGGGAGCAGGCGCAGGACGCGACCGGCCACGATGAGCTTACGGTGGTCGCCGACAGGGGCTATTTCAAAGGTGAGGACATCCTGGCCTGTCAGCAAGGCGGGATGATGCCTTATGTGCCCAAGCCGCTGACATCCGGAGCCAAGGCCGAAGGGCGCTTCGGCAAACAGGACTTTGTCTATGTCGCCGAGGACAACACCTATCGGTGCCCGGCAGGAGAAAGCCTGACCTGGCGCTTCGCATCTGTCGAGCACGGAATGGTTCTACACAGCTACTGGACGACACAGTGCGAGAGCTGTGCGTTCAAAGCCCAATGCACGACCGGTAAGGAACGGCGCATCAAGCGCTGGGAGCATGAAGCGGTCCTCGATGCCATGCAGCAGCGGCTGGATCAGGCACCGGACATCATGCGCATCCGCAGGCAGACCGTCGAACACCCGTTCGGAACGCTGAAGGCCTGGATGGGTGCGACGCACTTTCTGACCCGAACCATCAAGCGCGTCAGCACGGAGATGAGCCTCCACGTGTTGGCTTACAATCTCAAGCGCGTCATTGCCATTCTGGGAGTGGTGCCGCTGACGGCGGCTATACGGGCTTGAAAGGGCGCATGAGACGCATAAACCGCGTCATCAGCACCTGTCCGCCGTTCGAGACACCAGCCGCGCAAAATTCAGTCAACCACCGATCCGCACGACTGAACCTGCGGACTACCGCTACAGGCGAGCAACGGACGTGAAAACCCCATCCACAACGCCATCGGCCCGAGCCCGCGTTTTCACACGGCCTCGGTCGATACTTGCCGAAGCGCCGTCCAGCGCGGAACGGCGAAGTTGGGTATGGTGAACCGACCTTCGCCGAAGCCATAGTGGACACAGAGGTAGCGCCGAAAGCCGCCCTTGTTGCTACGCCATTGTCAGCACCATCCG
>DASTJZ010000183.1:0-29367 GCA_035716185.1 Candidatus Dormiibacterota bacterium | reverse complement strand
TACTGGGGGTGTCGGGCAGGCGGATCGCTTGTTCGACGCCGCCGAGCTCGTCGGCGACGTAGGTGGCATCGATCACCACGGGTTTGACGACGGCGGCGCTGGCCGCGACGGTGGCGGCAACGGTGGCGATCGGACTGGCACTGGAGAGCGCGCGATGCGCGGCGGTGGCCGAGGGCCTGGCGGCTGTGCCGCAGGCGGTGAGGGCAACGGCAACCAGGAGGTATGTCGAAAGGGTCTTGAGGCGCACCAGTGACTGGGGAGTGTACGCGGGTGGCGGCGGCCAAATCAATCGGACTCGTACTAAGGTTTGGGGCGCGTCGACGTTGCAGCGGCATGAGCTACCCATGGACGCGTGTCCCTGAGGGCGCGCCGCCGGTCGACCGATTTCAGCTGAGGCTGCTGCCAGCCGCGGACCTGTTCATGGGGCTGATGCTGTCCCGGCCGGGCGGGCTCAGCTTGCGGACGGCCTGGGTGACGCCGGCGACGATCGCGCTCGCAGGCGCGGGCTTCGTGGTCGTCGGCGTGCCCGGTATCGCGGCGCTCGTGGCTGGTGTGGCGGAGCGCAACCTGCTGCTCGTCGGAGCAGGTGTCGTCGGTTTGTTGGTTGCCGGCGGCGCCGGTGCGGTCGCGCTGTTCGGAATCCGCCAGCGCCTTCTGGAGCGTGGCGTGACCCAATCGAGCCGCTAGGCTCTTATCGCCACGACGCGTTAACGGCGAGTGGCTACGCGGTCTTGGTCGTGTCCTGCCGTCCGATCAGGCCGCCGATCGCGGCGAGGCCAGCCCCGACGCCGAGGCCGATAACGCTGAGGATGATCCCGCCCGCGATCCCGGCAGTCGTCAGCAAGGTCTGCGAGCTGACGCCGGTGGTGTTGTTCGGGATGCAGCTGGGGTTGAGAGATCCGACGATGACGGCAAACGCGATCACCGTGCCGACCGCGGAAATCAGTGCGGCCACCAGACCGGACACGGAGGCCATCCCGACGGTATCGCCGGCCCGCGTGGTCATGTAGCCGGTTGCACCCATCAGGATCAGGAAGACCAGGAATCCCAGCTGGCCGAGCGGTGAGCTGCGATGACACGGATCGCCGCCGGCGGTCGCGTTGCCGAGCAGATTCAAAACCAGGGTGACCACGGCTGAACCGATGCCGAAGGTCAGGGCATTCCTCAACCAGGGTTTCATTGACAACCTCCATGCGCTGGTCGCGCGGTACTGCTTCCCCGGGTCAATCTTCCGCCAAAGGGCGTATCAGGGCAAGGATTGGCCAGCAAGGGACGAAGGGCGCGGCGTTGAAGCGTTCGTGTGGCAACTCCGCTGCTGTCGGGGCCCTTCTGGCTTTCCCGCGATTTACCTGGTTCTTGGGCTGGCTGGTCCGATACCGTGGCGGCTGGGCCATCGGTCTGGGCAGTCCACCAAATAGTTGCGGATGCGCCGGCTGTTTGATATGAGACGCTGCCAGTCGTGGCATTCCTCAGTCTGATCACGATCGTTGTCGAAGAGTACGACCCGGCAATCGAGTTCTTCGTTGATGTTGTCGGGTTCGAGTTGATCGAAGACTCGCCGTCACTGACAAACGATGGCCGTGCAAAGAGATGGGTCGTCGTCCGACCTCCCGATGCCGAGACCGGGATCCTGCTCGCTCGTGCGGACGGGGAGCAGCAGACGGCGGTGGTCGGAAGGCAGGCCGGTGGCCGTGTCGGGTTCTTTCTTCGGGTCGATGACTTTGCCAGCACGCACGCGCGGATGTCGGCGGCGGGTGTGGAGTTTGTCAGCCAGCCACGGACGCAGGCGTACGGGCAGGTCGCGGTCTTTCTCGATGTCGCGGGAAACCGGTGGGATCTCGTTGGCGCCTAATCCGAGCCTAAACCCTGTTTGATCGGGTGGTAGCCCGTGGCGGACACTAATCGAACAATTGAATTTGATAGATACCGGCCAGGTGTCGCGTCTGAGTTGGAAAATGTTACTTTCGGGGCACCCCGCCAGTCCAGGTCCATGGAGAGATCGATGATCTCCAGCTCCCGCCATCGCCCGCGAATCGACAGCCTGGTCGTGATCTGGACCCTTGCGCTTTTCGCCATTACTGTCCTCGGCGCATTACCCCTCTTTTTTTATCGGCCGCCGTGGCGGTCGGCGCTGTCTGGAGCGTCTGGCACCTATGGCCGGCCGTGGCTCCTGGCGGACTCAACAGCACGACTTGGTCCGACGTCGTCCTTACGTTCGTTCGCCTGATCGCGACGTCGATCGTGTACGCCTGGATGTACAACGGGACGCGAGGAAGCCTTCTGATCGTCATGCTCGCGCACGCTGGCCACAACCTGGCGGTGCGATTCGTTCCCTTGGCGGACAAGTGTCCAACATGGCGACCCAGTTGTCGCCACGCTATACGTTATCGCGGCCATCGTCGTGGTGGTCGCGATCGAGTCCGGCTGGCTCACTCCGACTCCTCGGTCGCAGGACTCCCTGAGAACGTGAGGCCGCGAAGAGCTGACGCTTAGCTGGTGTGGGGACCGGGTGTGCTCGGCCCTGTTTTGGACGAGTAGCCCGTGGCGGACACTAATCGAACAACTGAATTGGAACGGCCCGGAAGACCAGTCGTAATCTGAAATGCCGGTTAACAGCCTGAAGGGAGGACTCAACATGGTAGTGGTGCTCTTCGGCACCAAGATGCTAGACGACGCGAATCTTGACGAGTACCGTCAACGCTCACGCCGAATGAACGAGCTCGTTCGGAGGATCCCGGGCTTCATCTCGATCAAGGGATTTGTAGCCGACGACGGCGATCAGGTCAGCATTGCGCGGTTCGAGAGCGAGGAGGCCCTTGACGCTTGGCGATATCAGGCAGAACACGTCGATACGCAGCGACGCGCTCGTCAGGCCTTCTACGAAAGTTACTGGGTGCAGGTGTGCAAGACAGTCCGCGACTACCAGTTCAGCCAGGCCACGGGCCGGATCGTCCGACAGAGTGATAGAAACCGTCATCCTGGCGGGCGGCCGATGGAGTAGCGTGGCGGACACCAATCGAACAATCGAATTGGGGGCCGCTCCGAAACCCCGGCCTGGCAACCTTTAGCAGCGACCCTCATCGAGATGGCCGCTCGCCGCTTTGCCACCTTGGCCGTACTGGCCGAGCAACTCTTTCGCGCGCTATGTCTTATTTGCCACATCGAAGGTAGCGTCGTTCGAGATCTTTCGGGCCCAAAACGAGATCTCGAAGGCGGCCTTGATCCGGCTGTTCGTTCGGGAGCGTCTGAAGCCCCTACCGCCGCTCTCGGCAGATCCAATCGGAAGAATGGCAGGCACCGACGACTTCGAGCCCGGCCCGATCGACGACATCGTAGAGACTGCGGCGCTTCGCTGGTTAGGTCGCCAGGACGAACGCGAATATTCGTTTGTAGATGCCACAAGCTTCGCTCTCATGCGATCGCTGAGAATTCGGGACGCCCTTGGCTTTGATGGCGACTTTACGGCTGCCGGCTTCCGCGAGCTCGGGGATTGACGCATGTTGGTCGCTGGTGAGGCGAGCCAGACGAGTTCTTCGTCCCGCTCTTCAGTGGCGTTTTTCGACCGAGGGATGGTCATAGCCCCTGGCGGACGCTATTCGAACAGCTTTCCGAAAGAGGCATCCAGCCTCCGATCTCATGGCACAATCGCGGCATGACCCGCAGATCGAAGGCGCCTCGATTCCGAAACCGGTTGGGCACTGGCCCTCGAAACCGGTTTTCCAACGATCGGCTTTTTGACGGTGAAGGCCAAGAGTGGACGCTTGCCAGGAATGACCTCAGCCGAAAAGAGGTGGTAGAGCTCTTGGCTGATTCTGTCGTCAAAGTCGGAGTCCACAGGAACTATGGCGACCCTCTTCGATGGATTTCGCCCGAACAACGGTGGCACGTCTGGCGTAGCGAAATTGAGCCGGATTTCTTTGATCAGCCGGACTGGCGGCCGCCTCGCGGCGCCCCTGGTCAGTTGCCATACAAGGGTCTTTTGTACCGATCACCCGGCCGTCAACTCCTGTTGTTTGACTGCCTCGACTGAGTCGAGAACCAGATGTGGCCTGGGTGGTAGCCCGTGGCGGACACTATTCGAACATGAAATGTTCCCAAACGCGAAACTCCTACCCGACAGACGTGAGGCAAGACATCGCGCTCCGGCTTCGTTAGCCAGGCATAGACATGCAACCTCGTCAGAAGCTCGGCTTGTTGGTCATTGGCGCCTGGGTGGCATTTGTCTTCGCACTCACGATCCTGACGCACCGCTTTGGGGTGATGGGATTCCTTGGCTTGTGTCCGTTGCTTGCGTTTCCGTTCCGGAAGCGCAGGTCGCCAAGGCCGAAAGCGACCGGGCTGGTCGACCCTACCGCCGATCAATCGATGCAGCCTTAAAACGGAAAGGTGGTAGCCCGTAGCGGATTCGAACCGCTGATCTCCGCCTTGAGAGGGCGGCGTCCTAGGCCTCTAGACGAACGGGCCCCGCAGCGCGGCCCCTATTATAGGTAGCGCAAATTCCAGCATCCGGAGGATTGATCGTGATCTACGATCCGACCGGCGTCAACTTCGTGATGAACACACTCCAGGCCGCGAGCTACCTGGGCGTGCCATCCGATCTGATCGATGACCTGGTCGCCAAGCGCACGATTCCCTTCACGAAAGTCGGGGAACGCGTCGTCTTTTCGAAGGCGGCGCTCGACTACTGGGTCTATGCCAAGTCGATGGAGAACCTGCGCGACGATCTCCCGAACCTCGGATTCCAGGGCCAAAGGGGGGCCTGACGATGCGCCCAGGCCGGCTCCTGCGTGCCGCGATCCTCTTCCTGACGCTCGCCGCCGTCGCTCAGGAATTGAACAAACCGGAGAGCGAGCGCCGCTGGCATGGGCGGGTCGCCGGCGTGCCCTATGACTTTCGCTTTCCGACGGTCAAGCGGTTTCGCGAGGCCTACTGGAATCCCGACGATCCGCGGATCTTTACCGATAAGGTCGTGGGACTCGGTTGGGCCATCAACTTCGCGCGCCTCATTCCACGACTGCAAGAGAGCTACCAGCGACTTTCCGAGCGCACCTGAGGCATCGGTCGTGACGGTCCGGTAACGTCCGGTCCGGCCGAGTGACAGCCTTTCTGCCACTCACCGTTCTATTAACGTGCCTGCGGCCAGTCAGCGCCATTGCCCTGTCTTCTCTGGCCGCTTTGCCGGCTCGGAGATCGGCGGATGAGCGGCCTCGAGAATTTCCTGGCGCCCTTCAGCCATCTGCTGTTTGCCAACCGAAATATCGTCATCGTCCTGCTCTGCGTTGGCCTCTTCCTGGTGGCCTTCGATGCCCTGTTCCATCGCTGGAAAACGGAGCGGCTGCACCGCGATCTCTCGACCGCGAAGTCCAGCGGCGGCTACACGCCCGCCGGTCGGCGGTACGCGGCGGCGGCGCCTGTGGTCGAAGAACCGGCGCACGGCGAAGCGGGCGGCGCATTGCCCCCCATCAAGGGGGGGCGCACCTACGCGCGCAATCTCGGATCCGCACTGCAGAAGGCCGGCATGTCGAGTCCGCAAATCTACTCACCACCGACGCCGCCCGGCTACAGCAACCCGGCTCAGGCCGCTCAACCCGCCATGCCACCCTATACACCACCCGCCACTCCGTGGGGTGCACCCCAGGCGCCGGCACCAACCCCGTGGGCGTTTCAGGGCGGCCCTGGCCGTCCGCCGCAAGGTCCACCTGCGGGCCCCGTTCCGCTCTACCAGCTCCAGCCAGGTACTCCACCTCAGCCGCCGTTGGGCATGCCCCAACCGCCTGCACCCTCCATGCCGGGGCCGGGCCTCTATTCGGCCCCGCCAGCTTCCGGTCCTTACACACCGCCGGCCCCGCCCTTCGGGCAACCGACCTTCCCGATTCCAGCGACCGGTTCATCCGCTCCGGCGCCTTCGTTTAGCCCACCCGGCGCCACCAACCCGCCGATGATGCCGCCGTTCCCGGCTCCCCCCGCCCAGCAGCCGGCCGCCACGGATGCCAGCCGGCGGGGTAAGCCCAAGCGGCGCCGGTTCAACTTCAATGTGCTCGAGAACCTGGAGAAGATGGTCCAGCCAAAGGCGGCCGAACCAATTCCCACCAGCAGCTGGACGCCTCCCGCCGCGGCCCCCGGATCGCCGGCGGGTCCTGCTGCACCGGTCGCTCCCTCGGCGACCACCTTCCAGCCGATCAATCAACCGCCGGTAGCAAGCGTTCCCCCGGCCGTCCCGGCCGCGGAACGAGCCACGAGCCCCGAGGCCCCCTCGCTGCCGCTTCAATTTGAGGTCGCGCCCACGGCCCAGAGCAAGCCCCAGCTTGAGCCTGCGACGGAGCAGTCCGCAACCGATCTGACGCTCGAAGCGCCGGAGGAACAGATCGCTGAGCCTGCGGTAGCTGCTCCCGAGGCGGTGGCGTCGGCAGGCGAGACGCACGCATCCGAGCCGGAAGCGGCAGCCGCGCCCGAGCCGGAACCCGCGCCCGAACCCAGGCCCGATGCGCGGCGTTCGATGCGATCGATGATGTTCGGCGAGGAAGTCGCGGCTCCGGAAGCCCAGGCGGAAACCGAGGCGCCGGCCGCAGCGCCAGAGCCGGCGGAGGCCGCTCAGACCGAGACGTCGGCGCCCACCGCGGCGCCGGCGCCGGCGGAGGAGCCGAGCTGGTCCTCCTATCCGTGGAGCCAACGTGAGGAAGCGAGCTCATCAACAGGCGAGAGCGAGCCCACTGAGACCGAGACCAGCGCGCCGGCGGTCGAGGAGACACCCGAAGCGGAGCCGGCGGGGTCGACCACATCGGACAGCTTCGATCCCTGGAGTCCCAGCTATGCGTCAGAGCGCGAGGGAACGTCGGAGCCGGATTCGAATGAGACCGCGGCGCCGGCTGCCGAAGCCGCTGAAGCGCCCGCCTCGGCGTCGCCGGATGAGCCCGCTGGTAGGGCTGACGGCCAGTCGAGCGCGGGAACCATCGTCATCATCGAGGATGACGCGACGGCAGCCAGCTACTACTCCACGCTCTTCAGCGGCAACGGGTACCACGTCGAGGTCGCCAACGACGGCGTCTCCGGCGTCGACCTGGCGACCCGGATGCAACCGCAGGTCATCTTGCTCGACGTGATGATGCCGCGGCAGAACGGCATCCTGGTGCTGCAGACCCTGCGCGCGTCGGACGAGACCAAGAACACGCCGGTCGTCGTGATGTCGAACTTCAGCGAGCCGACGCTGATCAAGCGAGCTCTGCAGCTGGGCGCGCTCGAGTATGTCATCAAGACCCAGGTCGAGGGCCCGGCCCTGCTCAACGCGTTGCCTCGCTGGATGAATCGCGAGAAGGCCTTCGCCGCGGCTTAACGCCTGACCCGAAGGGTCGCGATCTCCCAGGCCCGCATCGATAGCGTGACCGCACCGTCGACGAGCCTCGGGTGCGCACGGGGCTCACCGCCGAGCGTCACCAGGACGACCTCGGCTGGGGCGGGCGCGAGCCGCACGCTTGCGTGGTGCGGATGGTCCGAGGCGTTCAGGATGCGCAACTCGTAGCCATCAGGTCGGGGAACGCAAGCCGTCATCTGCATGCAGTCGGGGTGCAGCTCAATCCCTGTGGGCGGCGTGGTCGGATTCGATCCGTGTCCAGGGATCAGAGGGACGAGCGCCGTCTCGGCGGCCCGCCAGACGCTCGCCCGCTCCCAGTCGCCCGCGTGGAAGAACAGGCTATAGCGGTACCGATGTTGCCCGAGCTGCTGGGCGCCCGGGGTCGCGATGCCGGGGCCGGCGTGCCCCGTACGGGTGGTGAGGTCGTCGCGCGAGAGCCAGCCGACCGCTCGGAGCAAGGTCAGGGCAAGCTCTGGCTGGTCGCCCGGGAGAACCTCGTACTCGTGCAAGCCGTCGGTGATCAGCGTCATTCCCACGTGTCCGTCGCTCAGGTCGACAAACGACCGCATCGGATAGGTGGGTAACTCGAGTTCCGGTGCTCCAGGATCGCGTCGAGGCGCCGTCACCACCCGGCGCGTGACATGAAATGGGGTGTCGGCCGCGGACTCGCGGACCGGGAACGGAAGCGGGAAGTGCGCACGAAGCCGATGGTCGGTGGCCTGGTTCTCGAGTTCCAGCTCGATGTCGAGCCGCCTCGAGTCCGCGTCCAGGCTCGCGACCAATCGAACCGGGAGCGGGACGCGCCCCGTGGTGCGGCGCTCGCGATCAGGCTGCAGTCCTTTGGGTATCGATTGGCCGAAGCGGATTTCCGCTCGGCTCCGGATTGGTCCCGACTCCAGCACCGTCCAGCTCCAGCCCCGGAGCGTGGTCAAGAACGGCTCATCGGCTTCCGGGGCTGGCGAGAAGTTGTACTCGTCGCCGGCATCGGCTTCATCCACCAGGCGGTTCAAGCTCGAGAATCGCGTGCCAGTCTCTTTGTCGAGGACGTTCACGGTTCCATCGGACTTGAGGTCCACGGTCAGGCACGCGTTTTCCAGGCGAAGCGGGCTCGCACTGACGGGCAGGCTCGGCGTGGCGGTCTCGAGTCGGCCTCGCGAGTAACCAGCGATGATCGGGGTCAGTCTCGGCGCGCCATCGATGTCGATGACGTCCTGCCGCGGAAATGCGCTCGGGTTCCAGACCTCCCCCTCGCCCGCCAACGACGGCAGGCAGTCACGGAGAATTTCCTCGGCGATGCGTAACGCGGCGTCGCTTCGCCGGCGGGCGGTCTGCGCGACCGCATCGATGCCCGAGCCACAGGCGGTGTCGTGCGCGGCGTTCTGCAGGATCTGCGTCCAGGCTTGCTCGAGAGGGGCCTGCATGTCGACGCCACTCAGCGCGGCCGCGGGTTCCGCGAGGCGTTCGACCACGCGCGTCGCTTCCGCGTAGCGCTGCTTGTCCGAGACTCGCACGGAGAGCGTTCCCATCAGCACGTTGGCGCGCGCCGACGACCGCAGCTCGCCACGCCAGCGCGGCCAGCCATCCGCCGGCAACAGATTGAGGACGTCGTCGAGACGGGCCAGCCGGATCCGCGTGCCATCGAGGCGGCCGCTGGCTTCGCGGACGGCAGCATGGAGCGCCCGCTGGGGGAGCACGTGGTCGTTGCCATTCATCAGCAGGATGTCGCTCGTCGGGTGAAACGGTTCGATCGCCTCCAGCGCGCTGGCGATCCGCCGGCTGAGTGCGTCAGGCTCGGTAGGCAGGTCGACCCCGTGCGCGTAGGAGTTGCCCATGTACGCCGTCAGGATTTCACTGCCGTCGGGCGCCTGCCAGAGAAAGGCAACCCGGTCGATGGCCAGCGGAACCCCGCGCCACACGGCCGCGTGCGCGAACCCCAGCTGACGATAGAGCTGCGGCATCTGCGCCGCATGCCCGAACGAGTCGGGGAGGTAGCCGACCCGCATCGACCCGCCGTGCGCGTCGGCGTCGGCGATCCCGCGCTGCAAGTCGCGGACCAGCGTCTCGCTACTCACCAGGAACTCATCCGGGAGCGTGTACCAGGGACCGACCTGGATTTGGCCTCGGCGCACGGCATCCTCCAGACGTTGTCTGGCCTGGGGGCGGATCTCGAGATAGTCGTCGATGACGACGCTCTGGCCGTCCATCAGGAAGTAGAAGTTGGGGTCGGACTCGGTCAGCGCCAGCAGCTCGTCCCAGAGCGTGACCAATTGAGCCCGGAAGGTCTCGAACGGCTCGTACCATTCGCGGTCCCAGTGGGTGTGCGGGACGATATAGACGGTCCGCTGACGATCAGGCACCTGATGATTGTGCCGAACGGGGAGGAGCCTTAAGGGCTCCTTCCCTCAGTCAATCAGTCGCTCAAATCCCGCCGTGCCACACCTGGGACCCGATCACGTGCACCCAGGTCAGGCCATTGTCCAGCTCGATCGGGTTGCCGTCGGCATCGAGGTAGACGGCCGGCACGTTCGGATCTGGATGATGCCAGGTGCCGTGAATCACCACGCCGTCCACGTAGATGTCCGCCTTGCCATCGCCGGTGAGCTCGTAGGCCTCGGTGTGATAGCCGTGGAAGGTGTTGGCCGGGTTGGTGTCCAGGTACGACGTCACGTACTCGACGATGACGGTCTTCGCATGGACGCGCCCGGTATCGACGTTGTTGAACGGCGCGCCATCCTGGGTCTTGTCGTACTGCTTGGCATTGCCGTCGTAGCTCCAGGTCGCGCCGTGGTCCGGCACCTGGATCACCGGGGCGGCGTCTCCCTTGAAGCTGCCATCCGGGTGCTTGGCGGCGACCTCATAGGTCGGCGCCCCGAGGTGCTGCTGGGCCGTCCAGTTCGTGGTGTTGCCGCCGTTCATCATCACGTTGTGCGGCGCGTAGCGGGTACTGTTGTCCCGGAAGAAGACGCCGCCGGCGCCTCGGCTGTAATCGTTGACCAGGTTGGGGAATTTCCACACCATGCCCAGCACGTAGTCATTCGCGCCTGAGCAGTAGATCATGCCCTTGTACATCAGCTCCAGCCGGATGGTGATCAGCCGGCAACTGCGCACCGGGCCCACCAGGCCGGGAAGCGGGTGCCAGTACACCGCGGTCAAGCGGGGGATGGAGCCCTCGCTGATGTACTCGTAGATCATGTCGGCCTGCTGCATGCCGGCCTGCGGCCGGGCGTCCACGCTGTTCTCGATCTGAATCAACACCGGCGCCCCCGAGCCGATCCGGCTCGGATCGCCCTGCGAGGGCACCTCGATGATGGTCTCGAAGGAGAATTTCCAGTCGGCCGCGAACGAATCCTGCTTGCGATTGACCGCGGTCTGCGGGATCGAGAACTGATAGGGATGGCTCCGCCCAAGCTTCATGTCGAGGGTGGCCGTCTTGCCGTCGCTCGACCAGCTCACGGTCTTTGCATCCAGGGCCTTGCCGTTGACCGCAATCGGTGTGCGCGCCCTATCCATCGGCTGCGAAAAATCGATCTGCACGGTGCCGGTAGGCTTGAGGCCGACCTGCCCGTCGGTGAGCTTCTTGCCGTCGACCTTCACGTCCGCGACCGCCGGCGCCGGCTCGGTCTTGAAGCTGAAGCCGCTGCTGACCGACCGGCCCGAAGTGTTCTGGGCGTTGTCGATGGCGACGTGATAGCCGGTGTTGGGGGCCATTTTGGGGCGGAACTGGAAGTCTCTCGGGCTGACCGCCTTGAACGCGACCACCACCTTGGGCGTGATGCTGAAGGCGCGTTGCACCGAGTCCGATTTCATGTCCTGGTTGAAGCGCAGGTCGATGGTGGCGGTGCGCGGAACGGACCGATCACCATCGCTGACGTTGGCGCTGACCTCCAGTGGCGTCGTGATGATCCGGATGATGATGGCGGCGGCGACCACCAGGATGGCGATCGGGGCCAGCCACCACCGTTCACGAATCGTTTGCGTCCAGGTCATTGATCACTCCCTATAACATGCACCCAGGTCAATCCGGTGTTCAGGTCAACCGGGTTGCCGCTGGCATCGTAATAAACAACCGGGAGATCCCGGTTGGGATGCTTCCACGTGGCGTGGATCATCCCGCCGTCGGTATAGATGTCGGCCGTGCCTTCGCCGGCCAGCTCGTAGTACTCGGTATTGTAATTGCGGTGCACGCCGACGTTGGCGGGATTGGTGTCGAGAAATGACGTCACGTGCTCGATGATCAGATTCTTGGCGTGCACCTGGCCCGTTCCAACATTCGTGAAGGGCGCGCCATCCTCCCACTTGAGGTACTCGTGCATGTTCGCGTCATACCGCCAAACGGCATTGTGCTGGGGGATGGTTACGCTCGTTGCCGGCACCGCACCCGGCAGAGCGGCGTCGGGGTGGGCGGGCGCGATGTCGTAGTTGAGCGCAGGGAGATTTGCGGAGGCGGTGTGGGCCGTGATCTGATCGGGGCGCGCCTGCACGTTATGAGGCGCGACGCGATCGCCGGTGCGATACATCCAGGAGTACATGTAGGCGTAGTCGTAGACGACGTTTGGCCATTTCCAGACCTGGCCCAGCACGAAGTCGTTGGCGCCCGAGCAATAAATCATGCCGCGATACATCTGCTCCAGCTGGACGGTGATCAGCCGGCAGCTGCGCACGGGCGCGATCATTGCGGTCGGCGGATGCCAGTAAATCGCTGTCAGCCTGGGAATGCCGAACTCGCTGATGTACTCGTAGATCATGTCGGCCTGCTGCATGCCGGTCTGGGGCCGCACCGTCGGTTGGGTGCTGTTCTCGATCTGGATGATGATCGGGGCGCCCGAATTTCCGATGCGAGCGGTCGACCCCGCCGAGGGAACCTGCACCATCGTCGTGAAGCTCAGCGTCCAATCGTCGATGGCCAGGTCGTGCTTCTGGTTGGCCGCCGTTTTGGGGACGAGCAGCGTATGCGTCCGGCTGTGGCTCAGGGTGAGCGGGACGGTCGCGGTCTGACCCGCCTTGTCCCAGGTGATCGTCTTGCTGTCGAGGCGAGCGCCATCCAACAGGAGCGGCGTCTGGGCGGCATCCATCGGCTGCGAGAAGCTGATCTTCAGGTTGCCACGCAACGGTACCGCCTGCTGGCCCGCCGCCAGTGGCGCGTCATTGAGCGTCGCCGCGGTGACCTTGGGCGCCGGCTCGGTGTGGAAGCCGACGGTGTAGGTCTCGCTGCCGAAGCCCATAGCCTTTCGCGCGCCCGTGATGGTGATGCGATAGCTCGTGTCCGGCTGCAGCCAGGGCTTGACCTCGAAGCGGCGCGCACTGCCGACGGTGACGTCGAACGGCGTCAGCGGGCTGATCCGGATGCCCTTCAGCACCGAATCGACGTCCATGTCCTGGTTGAAGGTGAGGAGCACGGTCGAACTGCGCACCACCGCGTGGTCGCCATCGCTGACACTGGCGTTGACCGCCAGCGGTGCGGTCAGGGCGCGCAGGGCCAGGCCAGCCGCCACCAGCAGCAGGATGATTGGCAAAACCCACCAACGACGCCGTAGCGTCATCGCCAGCCCGCTGCGCTGGGCACCCGTCTGTCGCATCACAGGAATCTCACGAGGCTAATGCCGACCGGCCGCACACAGTATTTGAGGCACACTCCGGTTTCAACTGCAACGGCTATCCGGCTTATTGAGCGTGGCGGTCGCACGTTTTCTCGACGGCGACCCCGGGGTGCGGCTGCGCTAGGCGACCATCATGCGCGGCAGCAGCAGCTGCTGGACGTCGAACAGTACGTCCAGGACGCGCACCGGATCGCGGGTCGCGTTGCGGTTCAAGGCCCGCAGGAGCTTCCGGCTGATGGGACGGGTGAACCGCGTGATTTCGTCCATCAGGGGTGCAGGGACAGCCCCCCGGCGGTTCTCGATGATGTCTTCGATGGAGAGCAGGAACTCGTCAACCCGGTGCACATCGGCGCGACGCCGCAGTTCCTGGTCGCGCTTGTCGGCCGCCGCTCGAAACTCGCGATGGATCTCGTCGATCGCGTCCCTCAGCATGTCTGCGTTCCCTCCACCCCCCAAATCCGCCAAATCGGCGGTGCATGAAACCTGATATGCACACTGTTACATAGTCATCAAGGCATGTCAAGGGTTTGTGCGGAGAGTGACGAAATCAGGCCGAAAGGCTGGCGCCGGACACTTCCTGTAGCGTGTCGAGGTCATGGACCTGGCTCAGGTCGAGCCCTTGGTCGTTCAGCGACTGCAGCAGCCGGAGCACGTATTTGACCCCGGCGAGGTTGACGCCCTTCTGTCGGGTCAGGAACTGGATCACCCGGACCCGGCGGATGTCATCCTCCGAATAGCGCCGGCGATTGGTCGCCGTACGCTGCGGTTTGATCAGGTTCTCGCTCTCGTAGATCATCAGGGTACGCGGGTGTAGGTTGAGGATCTCGCTGGCGATGCTGGGCGTAAAGACGGCCCGCCCCGGCGCAATCGCTGGCGTTCGCTTTCGTTTTCCCAAACCGTCACCCCCTAAGTGCCGGAATACACGGACGCGCCTGCGCCTAAGTTTACAGAGATGGTATCACTTATTCAGCGCGGCCGCAAGTCCTTCAGGGTCGTTTGCGGCTGCCCGCGTAGAGTTAGACCGAACTCATGCTGGCGATCGAGCAGTACACGCGCCGAATCCTGAAGGACTTTCATCCCATCATCGCCGCCAACCGTCCACCGGTCGAGCTGATCCCGGGAGCCGGCGAACGCGAGCGGTTCGTTCGAGGTGGCGGGGGCCTGGTGACCGGGTTGTCCGGTCTCGCCCAGGCGACGGGCGCGGTTTGGGTGGCGTCCGTCCGGGACGGCTTCGAAGGCGAGCTCGAGCTGGGGGACGGCGGCGAACCGATGATGGTCGAGACCGCAGACGGGTCGCGTTTCCAGGTCAGCTGGGTGAATCCACCTCGGCTGGCGTACGACCTCTACTACAACACCATCGCCAACCCGTTGTTCTGGTTTGTCCAGCACTACCTGTGGAACCTGGCCCAGGCGCCGATCCTCGACGACAGCACGCATCGCGCCTGGGTGGAGGGCTATCGCCGCGTCAATCAGCTGTTCGCGCAGCAGGTGGTGCGGGAAGCCCGACGCGGACGCAAGCGGCCGCTGGTCCTCTCGCACGACTATCACCTCTACCTCGTCCCTCGGCTGGTGCGGCGCGAGCTGACCGACGCGGTGCTGCAGCACTACGTGCACATCCCCTGGCCCACCCCGCAGTACTGGAAGGTACTGCCCAGCTACATGCGCGAGGAGCTGATGGATGGGTTACTCGCCGCGGACATCATCGGCTTGCAGACCCACTCCGACGTCCGCAACTTTCTGTTGACCTGCGAGGAAAACATGGGCCTGCCCGTCGACTTCCGGCAGCAGACCGCGTTTTATCGCGGCCGGACGATCTGGGTCCGGCGCTACCCCATCTCGATCGACGTGCGCGAGTTCGAGCGGGTGGCCGCCAGTCCGGCGGTGGAGCGGGCGGAGCGAGAGATCCTGCGCTGGCGGCCCGAACATCTGCTGTTCCGTGTCGACCGCATGGATCTCTCCAAGAACATCCTGCGCGGCTTCATCGCCTACGAGCGGCTGCTCCAGGCGCATCCGGAGTGGCGCCGCCGCGTAATTTTCTGGGCCATGCTGCAGCGGACCCGCCAGGATGTCCCCGAATATCGCGAGTACGGACGCCAGGTCGTGCAGGCGACCCGTGTCATCAACAGCCGGTTCGGGGTCGACGACTGGCAACCCATCCGTCTCGAGCTGCGCGAGGACATCAACCGTGCGGTCGCCGGCTACAAGCAGTTTGACGTGCTGCTGGTCAACCCGATCTACGACGGCATGAACCTGGTGGCGAAGGAGGGCGTCACCGTCAACCGGCGCGGCGGTGCCTTGGTCCTGTCTGAGAACGCCGGCACTCACGAAGAGCTCGGTGAATGGGCCATCACCATCAATCCGTTCGATGTCGACGCCACCGCCGAGGCGCTCCATCGCGCGTTGCTGATGGACCCGGTGGAGCGGCACGATCGCGCCGAGAAGATGCGGGCGGTGGTGCAGCAGAACGACGTGGCCCGCTGGATTTCGGCGCAGCTGCAGGACATCCGCGACCTGGTCGAGCCGCTCTCCGCGCGGCAACCCGAGGTCGTGCACGAAGGGTCGTTCTAGAAGGTCAGGCCCAGAGGTGACGGGCGCCGGCCAGTTCCGGGAAGTCGCCCTCCGAAATCTGTAGGCGGCTCTGGACGGCCGCCTCCATCAGGGAAAAGATCACCTTGACCCCGGCCAGGTTGATCCCGTGGACCGTGGTGAGCTCACGGATCAGCCGGATCCGCTCGATGTCCCGCCGCGAATAGCGGCGCCGCTGCGTCGGCGTCCGCTCGGGGGCGATCAGGTTTTCGCTTTCGTAAACGAAGAGTGTGCGTGGCTCGATGTCGAACATGTCCGAGACTTCGCTGGACTTATGCGGCATTGCCAAGGGGAGCCCTCCATGAGCGATGGATGTAAAGAATTATACCCGACCTGTCAGCATTTGTGATAAATCGCCCATAGGCGCCGTGTTTGCGTGCGCTGTGGCGCCGGCAGCGCCCAGCGTGACGGATCGAACAAGATCACCCATTCGCTATACGGGCCCGTATCACCTTAGCCGTGGTGGGGCGCGCTTGAACAGGTCTCGAATTGCCAGTACTCTCACGCGCGAACGGCGAATCCGCCGTCCCTCGCAGCATGTCGCGCATCTTACGGCAAGTCACAGCTTTTGGAGGAAGGGTGGTGTTGGGCGTGATGCTTTTCGCATTCCTGACACCGCCCTTTGGCCTTCGGGCCTTCCTCGAAGCCCGCGCCCAGGAGCAGGCGCAGCAGGCGCACGTGATGGCCAGCTTCGGGCGGCCGGCGGCGGCCGTCGTCAAGCTCCCGGTCACCGCCCGCCCCTTCGCCCAGGCGCCCCGTTCGCCCCTGGACGGGGTGCAGGGCAAGGGCTCCTGGCTGATGATCTTCGACGGCGACTGGACCGATCCCGATCCGGACCGGGCCGCGGCCATCGTCGACGCCGCCGTCCATGCTGATCTCAGTCACCTCTATATCCGGGTGGCCGACTCGGGACACCACTTCTACGCTGCCTCCGCGCTCCAGGATCTGCTGCCGATTGCGCACGCGCACGGCCTCAGCATCATCGGCTGGATCGAGC
The DNA here is from genome assembly GCA_035716185.1 of Candidatus Dormiibacterota bacterium. Classification (GTDB taxonomy): domain Bacteria; phylum Chloroflexota; class Dormibacteria; order CF-121; family CF-121; genus CF-13. The sequence goes on along the minus strand of DASTJZ010000183.1, from coordinate 12,839 downwards.
CCCTGCTCGATGATCCGACCGGCGACGCGGCCGACGCCATCGCCGCGGCGCAGTTCGAGGAGCAGGGCCAGCGGCTGGACGGCCTGGCGCTGACCGTCGAGGGCGACAGCACCTCCGATCCGAACGTCTCGCAGTACCTGGGCGGGATCCGCTCCGGGATCGCAGGGATGAACGGGCTGGGCGATCGCTATCTCCTGATCGCCAGCACCCTGCCCACGCCCTACGACCACCCCGGCTACGCCTATGCCACGATGTCGCAGTTCTGCCAGGTGTTCGCCCCGATGGTCTACTGGCGCGCGACCGGGCTGCCGCAGTTCAGCGGTGACGGCGGCACCCGCGCCTACCTGGACCAGGTCTTTCAGCAATTTCGCGATCCGGCGGTCAACCCCTACCACCGCCCGTTGACCATCACGGCGCAAGCCTACGACGCCGCGCCGGAGTATGGGACGCCGGGCGCGCCCCCTGCCGATGAAATCGTTACCTCCATGGATGAGACCCGCGCCCAGGGCGGCATCAGCTGGTCGTATTACCGGCTGGCCGATTCCAACAACGGCGTCACCAGCGATGAACAGCTGGCCATCACCTCCTATCCGTTCTGGCAGCGCTATCGCGGCGGCGACATTGCCGCTAAAGCCTTGATCGCGTTACCCGACCAGCCGGTCGCCTACTAACCAGAGGGGTTGAACCACCTATGAAGAAGCTCTTCAGCCGTCTACGAGTCCCGGACAGCCTGCGCCGGAAACGGGTCGCGATCCCCGCGCTGGTCGTGCTGGGCGCGGCCATCGTCGCTGGCCTCTGGTTCCTGGGGCACAGCGGCGGAAACTCGGTCTGGAACCAGCCGCAGACCCCGATCAGCGAGGCGCTCGCCCGCGTCGATCGCGGCGAGATCACCAGCGCCAGCTTCAGCGGCCAGCACATCCTGTTGACCGATACGTCAGGGCATCAGGCCTGGACGATGGAGACGCAGTCCACCCTGGGGTCGACCGAGGAGTACCTGCGCAACCACAACGTCAAGGTGTCGGTCCAGTCGACCGATGAAACCTCATTCGCCTCCGCCCTGCCGAACCTGCTCGGTCTGCTCGTGCTGCTGGCGTTGCTCTTCATCATCCTGCGCCGCTCCAACCTGCTCGGTAATCCGATGGGCGCGATGACCAAACACCTGGCCGAGGCTCGCGTCGGCGACACCGACGCCGTCACCTTCTCCCAGGTCGTCGGGGTCGATGAAGCCAAGCATGAGCTGGAAGAAGTGGTCGAGTTCTTGAAGGCGCCCGCCGGGTTCAGCCAGATGGGCGCCCGGATGCCGCGTGGCATCCTGCTCGTCGGTCCCCCGGGGACTGGCAAGACCCTGCTCTCGCGCGCGGTGGCCGGTGAGGCGAAGGTGCCGTACTTCTCGCTCAGCGGCTCGGACTTCGTCGAAATGTTTGTCGGGGTCGGCGCGGCGCGCGTCCGTGATTTGTTCCGGCACGCCAAGAAGCATGCGCCCTGCATCGTGTTCCTCGATGAGATCGACGCGCTGGGCCGCAAGCGAGGCGGCTCGCAGGGTCGTACCAATGAAGAGCGGGAGCAGACGCTCAATCAGCTCCTGGTCGAGATGGATGGCTTCAACACGGATTGCGCCGTGGTCGTGATTGCGGCGACCAATCGTCCCGACGTCCTCGATCCCGCGCTGCTGCGGTCGGGCCGCTTCGACCGGCGGGTCTCGATCGACGCTCCGGACCTCAACGGCCGGCGCGCCATCCTCTCCCTCTACGCGGCGCAGAAGCCGCTCGCGGAAAACATCGACCTCGACGTCGTGGCCCGCCAGACGCCCGGCTTCACCGGCGCCGACCTGGCCAATCTCCTGAACGAAGCGGCCATCCTGGCCGCCCGCCGCAAGAGAGCCACCATCGGCAGTGAAGACCTGGAGGAAGCCAGCTTACGAGTGATGGCCGGTCCGGAGAAGCGCAGCCGGATGATCACCCCCGAAGAAAAAGCGATTATCGCCTACCACGAGGTGGGCCACGCCCTGGTAATGAAGTCGATGCCCAGGAGCGATCCGGTGCACAAAGTCTCGGTGGTGTCGCGCGGCCAGGCGCTGGGGGTCACGATTCAGCTGCCCCTGCGAGATCGCTATCTGACCTCGAAGTCGGAGCTGATCGCGCGGATGGCGGCGGCGATGGGCGGTCGCGCCGCCGAGGAGATCATCTTCGGCGACGCCACCTCCGGCGCCAAACAGGACATCGAGTTCGCCACCGGCATCGCCCGTCAGATGGTATGCGAGCTGGGCATGAGCGACCGGCTTGGCCTGGTAACGCTGCACCGCAAGGGTGAGGCGGACAGCATGTTCTTCTCCGAGCTGACCGCGGCCGACGTGGACGCCGAGGTCAAGGGTCTGACGGACGCCGCCTACAAGCAGGCCTACGACATATGCCAGTCGCGCCGCTCCACCCTGGTTCGGATCGCCGAACATCTGCAGGTGGTGGAGACCATCGACGGCGATGAGCTCGACCGCCTGCTCGAAGAACCGGCGATCATCGGACCGATCGCGCCGTCGCTGCCCAGGGACACCGTCGGCTCCGCGCGGATTGCCGCGGCGGAGGTTAATGACTGGGATGCCAAGGGCTCGGCCGCCCCATCGCCAGCCGACGATCTACCGCCGATCGCGGCCAGCTAACGCCTAAATAATTTCCTCGTAGAGGTCGTAGACCTGCTTGAGGTCGTCGGGTGGTTTGACGCTGCCGTTCTTCAACGACTCCAGCAGCATCAGGATGTACTTCACCCCGGCGAGGTTGACGCCCTTTTCCCGGGTCAGCTGCTGGATCACCTGCAGCTTGCGCACGTTCCGCTGCGAGTAGCGGCGCCGGTTGGTGGCCGTGCGGTAGGGCTCGATCAGCCCCAGGTCCTCGTACATCATCAGCGTCCGCGGGTGGGTCTCGAGGATCTCTGAAGCAACGCTGATGGTGTAAAGCGGCTTATCGAGATCGAAGGCTCCGCTGATGCGCGGATCACGGTTCGGAATCAATGCCTATTCCTTGACCCAGTCCTGAACGCCGCGGCTCAGGCTCGCCGGCGTGGTTTCCGACTTGATCAGGTAATCGAGGGCGCCCAGCTTGAGCCCTCGATCGACGAGCTCCTTTTCGCCGTAGTTGGAAAGGATGATCACCGGAATATTTTTGGTGACGCTGTCCGAGCGAAGGTTCTCGAGCACCGCAAAGCCATCCATCCTGGGCAGCCGGATGTCGAGAAAAACGATGTCGGGCACCATCGTCTTGGCGTTGTCGAGGCCCTCCTCACCGGACTTGGCGACGGTGACCCGGTAGCCGTCCAGCTCTAGCTTGAGCTTGTACATCTCCGCGACGGCCGGGTCATCCTCGATGAAGAGGACGTTTACGTCCTCATCGACCACTTCACTCATGTCCCCTCCTTTCGACCTCCGCCAAACTGCACATCGTGTCTATCACCTTTCCCCCCTTTCCATCGGGGGTTAGTATAGCCCAAGTTCACCCAGTTTCCCTAGCGCTGGTCCTGCGAAACAGATCTTCGGCCGCCGGAAAGACACGTGCTAGGATGGCGCTATCCGCTGGCGTCGCGAAGCCAGCCCAGTGAGCGAGAGGAGCGCGGTTTCTGATGGGCTATTTCCGAGGTCTCACCCATGGCGCCGTCATCGGAGCGGTGCTGGCCTTGCTTTACGCGCCCGACTCGGGCGTTAATACCCGGCGGCGGGTGTCGCGGCTGCTCGGTCAGGCCGAGGCGATGATGGCCGCGGACAGCGGCCCCGCCGCGGCCAGTCCGGCTCCCACTCGACGGCGCGCAGTGGGCGGGACTGAAACCCGGGCCAAGCGCCCCTGAAGCCATAAGGAGGAGACAAGCGATGGATCAGACGGTGGAGAAGACGATCGACCGGTTGGGAGAGTTGCTGGACCGGGCCACCAAGACGGCCCAGGACCTGACCAAGACGGCCCAGGACCTGGAGGTCAGGGACCGGCTGACGGACGCCGTCTCGGCGCTGCGCCGGACGCGCATCACGCAGGATGAGGAGACGGGCGTCGAGCGTTTCGTGACCGGCCTGCTAATCGGGGTCGCGGTAGGCTTCGGACTGGCCCTGCTGCTGGCGCCGAAGTCGGGCGAAGAGCTCCGCGACGACCTGATGCAGCGTGGGATCGAGCTGCGGGACCGCGCCGGCGAGCTGGCATCACGGATGCCGTTTGGCGATGGCGACCAGGGTCGCACCGAAAAGGCGTCGAGCGAACAGCCGGGGATCGCCTAAGGCGCTAGTCGTTCGGCTTGCACTGCCCGCCCGGGTTGGGCACGCATGACGGCGTCGGAGCCGGCGTCGGTGCCGGTGCGGGTGGCGCTGGCGGTGGTTTAGGCGCATTGATCACGCACAGGACCCCATCGACCACGGTCTGCGCGTAGGTCAACGTGTACGGGCTGTAGTTCGCCGGCAGCTTGCAGACTGGCCAGGGTTGGGCCAGCGTCGGCGGCAAGTTCTCGGTCCCGGGCAGGAAGTAATTCTCCCCAACCGGATGAATGCCGGCCGGTACCTGGTACCACTCGTCGGGCTTCCCCGCCAGTGCTTGGGTCATGAACTTGTGCCAGATCGGCGCAGCGCCCACGATGCCGGTGGAGTTGTGGCTCAGCGGTTTGTTATCGGGATTTCCGACCCACACCGCGGTCGCCAGGCTGGGGGTGAAGCCCACCGTCCAGTTGTCCTTGAAGTCATTGGTGGTTCCGGTCTTGGCGGCCACGTGCCGGCCCGCCAGGGTCAGGTCGCCGTGGCAGCCGAACTCCATGCAGCGGTTGCGGTCGTCGGACATGATCGACGCGATGATGAAGGCGACCCCCTGCTCGACGGCACGAAACTCGTTCCTTGCCGGGTCGTAGGTGAAGACGTCGCGGCCCAGTCCATCCTTGATGTTGAGGATGGGGGCCTCGCGGTGGCGCACGCCGAGCGTCGCCAGGGTCGACGCGGAGGTCGCCATGTCGGCCAGCCGTACCGGGTAGGCGCCCAGGGTCAGGGAGGGTCCATACCAGTTGTCCGGATGGTCGACGTTGCAGGGTTCGCCCAGGCAGGTGAGGCCCAGCCGGTGCGCCATGTCGATCACGGCCGGGATCCCGGTCCGCAGCTCCACCTTCAGGGCGGGAATGTTCAGCGAGTTGCCCATCGCCATCTTCAGGGGCAGTGTGCCGTGGAAGCGATGGTCGTAGTTCTGCGGCGCGTACTTGCCCAATCCCACCGGGTCACCGCCGTTGGGGAAGACCATGGCGTCATCCAGGATGGGGCTGACCATGTTCACCTTGCGGCTTTCGATCGCCGCGGTGTAAGTGAAGATCTTGAAGCTCGAGCCCGGGGGCCGAGGCTTGTCATAGGCGAGGTTGAACTGGCCCCCGGGGCGGTTGTAATCGACACCGCCGACCATGGCCAGCACCTCTCCGGTCTTGGGGTCCATGCTCACCAGAGCCGCATCGTGGAAGTTGTAGTAATTGCCTTTCTGGGCGACCTGCTCCCTGACCACCTTTTCCGCCATCGTCTGCAGGTTGAGGTCGAGGCTGGTGTAGACGCGATAGCCGCGCCGGTCGTCGGCGCTGATGTTGTACGGAGGCTTGGCCAGCGTCTTCAGCACGTAGTCGACGAAGTAGGGCGCCGTGTAACTGGTGGTAGGCGGGAAGACCTGCAAGGGGACGGTATATGCCGCCTGTGCCTGGCTCGCCGTGATGTACTTCTCGCCGACCATGCCGGCCAGCACCTGCGCCTGGCGTGCCCTCGCTGAGGCGAAGGCGGTGAGCGGGTTGTACCGAGTCGGGGCCTGGGGGAGCCCGGCGATCATGGCCGCCTGGGCCAGCGACAGGTCGTGCGCGTTGGTGTGGAAATAGCTTCGTGCCGCGGCCTCAACCCCGTAGGTCTGGCTGCCGTAGTAGATGGTGTTCAGGTACATCTCGAGGATCTGGTTCTTGGTGTACTCGCGATTCAACTCGACGGCGAGGATCGCCTCCTTCAGCTTGCGCTGGATGGTAGGGGCCGGGTTGGCACCGATGTAGACCTGCTTGACGAGTTGCTGGCTGATGGTGCTGCCACCCTGGCTGATCGCCTTGTGCTGATAGTCGGCGAGCGCGGCGCGGAAGATGCCGCCGACATCGATGCCGCTGTTCTTGTAAAAGGTTCGGTCCTCGGTGGCCAGCGTCGCCTTGGTGAGCCAGGGCGAGATGTAGTTCAAGGGGACCACGATCCGATGATCGCCTTCCTTGCCGATGTCGGCGAGCAGGGTGCCATGCCGGTCGTAGATCAGCGTGTCCTGCTGGATACCGCTGGATGACAGGCCGCTCACCGACGGAAGGGGACCGACGGCCTGGGCGGTCACCGCCGGGATACCCATCAGGGGAATCAGGACCACCACCACCAGCCCGAGGATCAGCGCCCGGCGGACGTCGCGGCGGGCGCGCTTGCGCCAGCGGTGAACCTGGCGGTGGGCCCGGCGCCTGGCGGCTAGGCGGTCAGAAACCCGAAGATCCCCGAAAGCAGAAGCCACAGCGTGAGCAGAATAACTGCTCCCCACCCCGCCCCGTAGGCGAGAGCCTTGAGGCTGGAGCGGCGCTGCCGCCGGATCTGGCGCCGGCGGTCTGCCAAGGGGGATAGGCCAGTGAGGGGCGCTGTGTGAGACGCGTGCCTAATGCTGATCATGATGGGCCTATGAAATCGGACTGTACCTGCTTCCGAAAATCTGATGCAGTCATTATAACCTAAGCAGACCTCCTCGATGCAAGCGGAGTCCGGAATTTCCCCTGGCTGACTGTCAAACGGGCCGCCGTCGCGTTTGGTTACGCCCGAACCATATTCGCGGCGAATTCGCGGGCGCAACCTTATAATGGGGCGGCTTTGGCAACCCAGGGAGTGTCCGGTGGCGATCCCGTATTCTGTCGCTCCTGCGGTAAGCCGATCGAGGCCGACGCTCGCTTCTGCCGCTTCTGCGGCAAGGCGCAGGCCGACTCGCCAGCAGCTCCGGCGGCGCGGACGGGTTCCGCATCCGCCCGCCGCTCGACGGGCTCATCCGGGGTGAATGGGCTGGAGAGCTGGCTGCGGCAGTTGTTCCCCCGCCATCACCTCCAGGACGAGTTCATGCATATCGGCACGATCGCGGCCTTCTTCATGGCCTTGATCGGGTTCGTCCTCGGTTTTTTCACGCCGGCGCTGGGAGAAAACTGGCTGAGCACGACCTTCCTGCTGGCGGCGATCGCGCTCCTGCTGTTCCTGGTGTTGCGCGAGTCGACCCTCAGCCACATCCGGGCCCGCGGCACCCCCGATGATGGGCCGTCGGCCAACGCCACTCGCTATCACGCCGCCCGTCGGAGCCCTAACCTCGACCTGCCGAGCGAGGCGGCGACCACCCAGTCCTCACCGCCTATCGGACGCCAGCCTCCGCCGCCCGCCGCGCCCGCTTCCGGGCGGCCGCCCAGCCGGCAATAAAAAAAGCCGGCCTTTGAAGGCCGGCTTTCCGTGCCCTGTTCTACAGGTTCTTGTCGCCCTCGACCGGCTCGTTGGTTGCGGGCTCTTCCGTCAGTTCGCGCCCGGCGCCTTCCATCTTGCCCTTGGCCTTCTGAGCCTTGCCTTCCCACTCCATCTTCTTGTCGCCGGTAAGCTTGCCTCCCGCGTCCTTGACGTTGCCTTCCGTCTTGTCGCCTAACTCGCCCACGTTTGCACCTCCGTAAGTAGTTCGACGCGATAGGGCGCCTGTTGGCAAAGATTATATCTCAGCACTAACGTTCTGTCTACATCATGAGGCCGGGACTGGCCGTTCAGATGAGTTCACATCTATTTACGAATCCTGCGTTGAGGGGGCCGATCTTGTGCCCATATACTCTGGGGGATTTCGCCGGTCGGGGATGTCACGTCGTATCCGCGATCTCCGGGGCCGAGCCGCAATCACGAGATCGGAAAATCCCGTATCGCAGAAGGAGCTGGAGGGTCGCATGGCAACCGCCGTCAAACGTGAAACCCGACGCGAAACGAACATCTCACTCGACAAGCCGATCTACACCATCAGCGTGGCGTCCGAGATCCTGGAAACCCACCCTCGCACGCTGATGATGTACGAGCATCTCGGCCTGGTCGTCCCGAAGCGGACCTCGACCAACCGCCGGCGGTTCTCCCAGCGCGACATCATGAAACTGCAGACCATCCAGAAGCTGACCCGGCAGCACTCGGTCAATCTGGCCGGCGTGCGCTACATCCTCAAGCTGCTGAAGTTGCTGCAGGAAAACGAGCTGCCGAAGCCGGTCGAGCTCCGCGACATCGACGTTACTCAGCTCGAAGTTTAGGCCCGCTCTCGTTCGCGAACGGAGCACTCCGAACACCGTTGTTAGGGCTGCGCGGATTTTTTGCGTGCATGTTTGCGCTGGGGTTTCGCGATAGTCGCTGCGGGACAAAGTCTGATGACAGTCCTGTTGACAACACTTCGCGGCCTTCCTATAATCAGCCTCAGTTCCTTTGCCCCCCTCTTCGGGCCCTCCCTTCGGAGGGCCTTAACTTTTTTCAGGGCTCGGGAATCGCTGGGGGACGTATGGTGAGCGACCATCCCGCCGTTTTGCTATCCATGGTGCCTTCGACATCCCCCGTCTTCATCTATACTGCTTCGCGCCAAGGGGGCTGTTATGGAAGGTAAGACCCGCCGCATCGCCGGTGCGAGCCGCGCGACGAAAACCGATGACGACCTGGTCGACGTACTGCTGGTCGAGGACGATCCCTCGGTGCTCGAGATGTACCGCCTCAAGCTGGAGCTCGATGGCTACCGGGTCAACACAGCGCTCGATGGGGAAGAGGGCCTCAAAAAAGCCGGCGATCTCGCGCCCGACATCATCTTTCTCGATATCCGGCTGCCCAAAATGGACGGGCTCGAGGTGCTGCGAAAGTTGCGCGGGCAGGAAAAGACGCGCAATATTCCCGTTATCATCCTTTCCAACTACGATGAAGAAGACCTGGTCGCCCGCGGCCTGCGACTTGGCGCGCATGAATACCTCATCAAGGCGCGCACCTCGCCAACCAGCCTCTCGGAGGGAATCGAAGATTGGCTAAAGGAGTAGCGCGCCGAGCCCCGACCGAAACCAGCCTTTCACTGGACAAGCCGATCTACACGATCAGCGTGGCCTCCGAGATCCTGCAGACGCATCCGCGCACGCTGATGATGTACGAACACCTCGGCCTGGTCGTGCCCAAGCGGACCACGACCAATCGGCGTCGCTTCTCGCAGCGCGACATCCGCAAGCTGCAGGCGATTCAAACCCTGACCCGGCAGCACGGCGTCAACCTCAACGGCGCGCGCTACATCCTCCGCCTGCTGCGCATGCTGGTCGATAACGGGCTCCAGCCGCCCGCTGAGCTGCGCGACCTCGACGTCAAAGAGCTCGACGTCTAGTTAGGGTCGCGGGTTACGCCCGCGAAACAGTTCTGCCGCGAAGCGCTCTCCGAAATGTTGTGGAAGATCGGCCTCGATACGTTATGAGCACCCATGAGCTTTCGGCCAGACAGCCCCCTGAATCGGTTGGTGATTCTCTGGCCCGGCGTCCCGATCGCCGCCTGCGCCCTGGGCTTCCTGCTGGCGGTCGTCGAGATTTCTGAAACCCACAGCGGCGCCTTCGCGGCCCTGGCGATCGCGATGGGGTGCGGCCTGGCCTTCAGCCTCGGCCTGCTGTTCCACAGCTTCTTCATTGAGTGGACCGAAGTGATCATCACGCGCGAAGGCATTGCCCTCCGGCCCATCGGCCACGCCTGGCTTAACCGTCAACCACGGCTGGTTCCCTGGGATCGTGTGCACGGCATGAACCAGGTCATCACCCGTGAGGGTGGCCATCTCGAGATTGCGGCCGACAGTCGAGTCCTGAAGCTCGACCGTGCGCTCTTCCGCGCCGACACCTTCGCCAACCTGTGCGCGGCCGTTGCCCAGCGGACTCGGCAGTGGGGCGCCGCGGACTCCGGCGATGGGTTGGCGGCCGCCGCTTGAGCCGCCCGGCGCTCCTGGTCTAAGCGGCTCTCGTCTAGCTGCGGTAGTAGATCTGCGCCGAGTGCACCGCCTGCTGATAGGCACCGTAGCGCGCCCGCAGCGTGGTGCGATCGCCGAACCAGGGATCGTTGATGAAGAGCGTGTGGCCGCTGTGCCCGGTGATGACGACGAAGTGCATGCCGCCATAGAGCCGCACCTCCGCGACCACCAGATGTCCAGCATCGAGCTGAGACTCGACCAGCGACTGGGGCGGTAGGTCCTCGATATCCTGGTCATCCGTTTTCAGCTGGGAGACCATCCCCGGAACGTGCAACCACTTCCAGCGCACGCTGCCCTGCGTGATCGCCGTCGCCTGTCGCCAGAGCAGCAGGTCGTTCTGGATGTAGCCGCCGTGCGAGCTGAGCCAGCGGTTCAGTGCTCCCGGGTTGGTGCTGTAGCCATACGCCGACGCGACCATGGCGACGGCGGTCAGCGCGCAGCCCGAGGAACCGATGGTATCGACCGGGTCGCTGCCCAGCGCCTCGCGTGACCATTGTCCCGAGCGCTGGCTGAAGGTCGGTACGCCCGCGCTCGCCTGGACGCCGGTCGCGCCCGAGGTCCACACCGCGGCGCTGAGCAGGGCGGCCGTCAGCAGACGGCGCCATCCCCTCTTCACGGCGCCAATCTTAGAGGCGAACCGAAGTCAAGTCCAGCGCGAAGGCTGTCGGATTGTTACGTCCCGGTAACAGCCGTGCTAACCGACTAGCCTCTTCAGGTCGCCCTCGAAGCCGGCGAGCGCGAGGCGCGCGTCGAGCACGTCGTCGGTGCTGATGGCTGCGCCCAGCTCATCGGCCGGCTCGTCCCGATGGTCGACCAGCGGCTCTTCCTCGGTCTCGGTGGCGATCGCCACAGCGATCAGGCGGGTGTCCTGGCAGTGGGCGCAGGTCACCTTGACCAGCGACTGCTCCTCGTGATTGGCGACCATCTCGAGCTCGCAATCGGCCAGGCTCTGGCCACACTGCGGGCACTGAAAACGGCCGGCTTGTCGGCGGAGAATATCAAGAACGTCCACGGTCGATTTTTACCCCGAGCCAGGAGCGGCTAAGCAGCAAAGCTGATAGCCATCGTCCGGCTTAAAGAGCCAACGGCTGAGGCCGAGTTCGTGCCAGAACAACCGTTTGCCATTCCAGTTGCGGCTCCCGATACTCGCCCCGCATGCGCCTGTCCCCGCTCCTGGGCGCCGCCGCCATGGCGACCGGGATCTTGCTACTCGGCGGTCTGCTGGGGGCTGAGTTGTATCCGGTGCCGGTGGTCAACGTCGACGCCATGGATCTGGACGGGGTCCCCGTGCTGTCCGCGCCGGTCGCCCAGGTCTCGCCGCATCCGACCCTGGTCGTCCGGGTCAGCCAACCGCTCCATCCGCGTGATTGGCAGCTGACGCTGGACGGCCGCGCCGTTTCAATGCCGGAAGCGTCGAGCACCGATCTGCTGCGCGTCACCCTGCCCGGGCCGATGGCGATGAGCAGCCGTCACACCCTGCAACTCGTGGCCGGCGCCATGCGGGTGCATACCGTGTTCCAGGTGGTGCCGCCGCTCACGGCCGACGTCTCCATGCATCTCTCCAACGTCCAGCTCACACCTCCTGTCAGCGTCGCCGCCACCGTTCGTTTCGCCCGGCCGGTGGCGGATCGGGCGCAGGCTCAGGCACACCTGACGGTCAATGGCACGCCGACCTTTAGCTGGCGCGACGCGCAGACCGTCGAGGTGGTGTCGAGCGGTTTCCACTTCTCGGATCAGGCGCTGCTCAGCATCGCGCCAGGAATCCGTGGCGCCGACGGGACCTGGAGCGAGAAAGCCCAGCAGCTGAGCCTTGCGATCCCGCCCACGGTCTCACAGATTGTTCCGGGACGGATGGTGCAGATGTACTACGTCAACACGGATGACGGGCGAGCATCACTGATGGCGCACCTGCGCCAGATCGACGTCCTCAGTCCTGGGTGGTATGACGCCAACGCCGACGGCAGCATCACGGGGTATGCGCGGCGCGACGTCATCGACGCCGCCCATGCCAGCGGTATCGCGATCATTCCGCTGGTTGTCAATAAAGATGTTGATCCGGGCGTCGGCCAGGCCATCCTGGCCGATCCGGCGCGGCGCGCCGCTCTGGCTCGCAATCTGGTCAATGAAGCGAAAACCTATGGCTACGCCGGCTTTCAGCTGGACTTCGAACAGATTCCATGGACGGACCGCGACCTGCTGACCGCGCTGGTGCAGGACTGCGCCAGTGCGTTTCACGCCGCTGGGCTCAACCTGTCCATCGCTGTCATCCCTCGGCTGCCGGGTGATGACTCGGCGAGCGGCGGGCTGCTCGACTATTTTCATCAGTGGTCGGGCGCCTACGACTTCGCGGCGCTGGCCAGGTCGGCGGATTTCTTGTCCTTCATGACCTACGACGAGCACAACGGCGCGACCCCGCCGGGCCCGGTTTCGGGAACGCCCTGGATGCGCAAGGCCCTGGAGTTTTCGATGCAGGGAGTTCCGCCGGAGAAGGCGACGCTCGGACTGCCGACCTACTACCACGACTGGACCGGCGTTGGCTATCTGACGTCGAGTTCCTACGCCGACGCCATGACGCTCGCCCAGCAGCACGGTGTCGCGCCCGTGGTCGACCCAACCGAGGATGAGATGCACTTTGGCTATGACGCCTGGGGCGTCCATCACGAGCTCTGGATTCAGAGCACTGACACTTTGCAACGAAAGCTGCCGCTGATGTACGAGTACGGAATGAAGGGGGTCAGCGTGTGGCGGCTCGGGTTCGAGGACGCGTCGTTTTGGAACCTGATCCCGGCCCGACGCTAGCGGTCGTCGCGTCCGCGGACGACACGAGCA
>DASTJZ010000182.1:0-2075 GCA_035716185.1 Candidatus Dormiibacterota bacterium | reverse complement strand
AACGCAAAAACACGCGTTCAAGCAAGCACTCGGCAGCGGGCAATTTAGCGGGCAACTATCGCGTGTGATTTTCTAAGCCATTGAATTCTTGTGAGAAATAACGCGAGTTCGAGTCCTCTCCCGGGCATTCTGCGTTTATTTGCCTTTATAATCAATAAATTGCAGCGATACAAGAAGAAAATCAAGCGTTCCATCGCGTGTCCCCACGGGTCGCGCGCAGTGTACGTGAGCCGCCGCAAGTCGGTAGCGAATATAAAACGATCGAACCGGAACGTGTCAATCACTTTGAGACACCTGGTCGGATGTATTTAGTGAGCGAGGGTTGAGGATTGCGGTGGTGGTCTCCTTTTTTGGTGGGTTGATCCAGGCTGCCGTCGGCAACGCCGGCGGTGTTGGCATGCGACCCTTGAAGCGCAGCGGTTGGGTGGCGTAGGCGCGCTGCAGGGTCTGGGCACGCTGCAGCTGTAGGGTGTCGGCCACACCGTAGTGCACAGCATGCGGGGTCATCAGGCCGATGCCGCTGTGGCGATGCTCGTGGTTGTACCAGCCGAAGAAGCGCTGGCAGTGAGCACGCGCATCTTCGAGCGAGCCGAAGCGCGCGGGGAACTCCGGTCGATATTTCAGCGTCTTGAACTGCGACTCGGAGTACGGATTGTCGTCCGAGACATGCGGGCGGCTGTGTGTACGCGCCACGTCCAGATCGATCAGCAGCGCGGCCACGGGCTTCGAGCGCATGCTCGTGCCCCGATCGGCGTGCAGCGTGAGGGTGTCGGGGGCGATCTGCTGTTTGGCGAGGGTGTCGGCGATGAGCTGCTCGGCCAGCTCGGCCGCCTCGCGCAGCGCCACCATCCACCCCACCACGTAGCGGCTGAAGATGTCCAGGATCACGTAGAGGTGATAGACGCTCCAGCGCACCGGTCCCTTGAGTTTGGTTATATCCCACGACCACACCTGGTTGGCACGGGTGGCCAGCAGCTCGGGTTTCTCGTAGTGCGGATGCACGCGCTGACGGCGCCGCTCGGGGGTTTGTCCCTGCTCGGTGAGCAGCCGATACATGGTGCGCACCGAGGCCAGATAGCAGCCCTCATCGAGCAACGTGGCGTAGATCGCCGCCGGGGCCATGTCGACAAAGCGCTCGCTGTTGAGCACGGCCAGCAGCCGCTCGCGTTCCGCGGCCGTGAGCGCCAGCGGCGGGCACGGCCGGCGACGACGCACCCGGGGCAGCTCGCTGTCGCGACGCCGCCAGTGCGCACGGTAGATCGCCGAGCGTGCCACGCCCAGGGCCTGGCACGCCTTGGAGACGGCCAGGCCCGAGCGCAGCGTTTCAAACGCCTCGATCACTCTTCGTCCTTGGGCGGCTCGGCCAGCGGGATCCCCAGCAAGGTGGCAACTTTTTTTTGGACATCGATGATCAAGCGCGCCTGGGCGAGCTCGCGCTCCAGGCGCGCCTTCTCGCGCTCGAGCCGCTCGATGCGCAGCCGCTCCGGGCGCGCCGGGTCGGGCTTGGGGCCACGCCGCCGCGGCGCCAGGGCCTGCTCGTTGGCACGCGCGATCTGCTTGCGCCACGTGGAGAGCATCGAGGAGTAGATGCCCTCCCGGCGCAGCAGCGCACCGAGCTCGCCCGGCTTCTTGCAGGCATCGGCGGCGGCCACAATGCGCCGCTTCTGGCTGGCGGGGAATTGTCGCCGTTTGGCCGTGGCCACCACCTCGGGATCGGGGGCGCGCGCCGCGCCGCCGTCGGCTCCCTCTCCAGTCGCCCTGCGGGCTCCTTGCGACGGAGCCGACGGACCAGAGATCACTTGGGCATCGAGCAAGGAATGTAATCCTTCTGAGTTCATGAGTCGTCCTGCCTGTACTTTAAATTGCCCCAGGCAGGTGTCTCACTTCATATTGGCACGGGGGGCGAACGCCCGGCAGGGCGGGCTCCGAAGAGCGAGTCGCGCACTGCAGAGTAATCTCTACGCGCGCGCGGAATTCAACGATAGGCTCCAGTTCGCGTTTCATTTCCTGCGGTGAAGCGCGATCGCGCTCCCGACCTCCGCCGCGGCCGGCGCAGGAATTCGGCCACGGCAACG
>DASTJZ010000181.1:0-26348 GCA_035716185.1 Candidatus Dormiibacterota bacterium | reverse complement strand
TCGAAAGCCCTGGCGGCCACCCCCATCACGCTGACCGCCACGCTCAAGAGCGGCGTCACCGCTTAGCCACGACTCGCGTGCAACTCCCTCCCCCCTTGCGGGGCAGGGTCGGGGTGGGGGGTAGATGAGAGCCATGGTCCTGCATGCGCCGCACGAGCCGCTGCGCATGGAGGACATCGCGACGCCCTCAACGAGCGCCGGCCAGATCTTGATTCGAGTCTCAGTCTGTGCCGTCTGCCGGACCGACCTCCACATCGTCAGCGGTGAGCTGACCGATCCGAAGCTCCCGCTCGTCGTCGGGCACATGGTCGTCGGCCACGTCGAGGGCGCCGGCGCCGGAGCACACCGATTCGCCACCGGTCAGCGTGTCGGTGTTCCCTGGCTTGGTTACGTCGATGAGACCTGTCGCTTCTGCCGCCGAGGCCTGGAGAACCTGTGCCTGCACGGACGCTTCACCGGCTATCACATCGATGGCGGCTACGCGGAATACCTCGTCGCCGACGAACGATTCTGCTTTCCGCTCCCTGAGCGCTATCCGGACCTGCAAGCCGCCCCACTGCTGTGCGCCGGCTTGATCGGTTATCGGGCACTGCGGCTCGCGGGCGATGCCGAGCGGATCGGGCTATACGGATTCGGGGACAGCGCGCACATCGCCGCCCAGGTCGCGCGCCACCAGGGACGACGGGTCTTCGCCTTGACGTCACCCGGCGATACCGAGAAGCAGGAGTTCGCCCGAAGCCTTGGTGCCGAGTGGGCCGGGGACTCGCTAACGCCGCCGCCCGAACCGCTGGATGCGGCGCTGATCTTTGCGCCCGTCGGTCCGCTGGTGGTCTCGGCGCTAAAGGCGCTGGACCGGGGCGGCGTCGTGGTCTGCGCCGGCATCCACATGAGCGACATCCCGAGCTTTCCCTACGACCTGCTCTGGCACGAGCGGCAGATCCGCTCGGTCGCCAATCTCACGCGGCGCGACGGCGAAGATTTCTTGCGGATCGCGCCCGAGGTGCCGGTGCGGACAGAGGTCAACAGCTATCCGCTGGCAGAGGCGAACCGGGCTCTCGACGATCTCGCCCACGGCCGGTTTCGCGGTGCCGCCGTTCTTACCGTCGGCTTATGAGCCCTTCACGAAACTGAAGGGTTAGCGGCCTCATCATCCACTCATGCCCCATCTCAACCCGAGGCTGCTCGCCGCGGGCGTCGGCGGTGCCGCGGTGCTGGCCGCCGCCGGCTTCGGAATCGTTTATCTCGTCGTCTTTGCCGGATCGTCGCCACAGAAACTGGCCTTGAGCTCGGCCACGGCGACGCCATCGACGACGGCGTCATCGAGTGCGACCGCCGCCGGACCGGGCACCTGGACGGTGTCGTCCGGCTCTCAGGCGGGTTATCGGGTCCGCGAGCAGCTTGCTTCCCTGCCGGCGCCAAGTGACGCCGTCGGCCGCACCTCGTCGGTGCACGGCAGCGTCACGATCGCCGCCTCCGGATCGAGCGACAGCGTCTCGGCCGCATCGATCACGGTTGATGTCAATACGTTGACGAGCGACGGCGCCCAGCGTGATCAGCGCATTCATCGCATGGGCCTGGAGAGCGATCGCTATCCGACCGCCACATTCGTGCTGAGCACACCCATCGCGCTGCCGGCCGATGCCGCCGCCGGCCAGGTCGTCAACGTCTCGGCGACCGGTGCACTCACCATCCACGGCGTGACAAAAACGGTGACGATCCCGATCCAGGCGCGCCTGACCGGATCGCAGCTCGAGCTCGCCGGTTCGATCATCTTTCCCTTCAGTCAGTTCGGCATGATGCCGCCGAGCATCGGCGGGTTCGTGACCGTGCAGGACAATGCGACGATGGAGTCGATCTCAAACTGACCCAGCAGGGTTCCTGAGCGTGCGGGTGCTGGTGGCCGAGGATGATCGGGGACTGCGCGAGGTGCTGGTCCAGGGGCTCGAAGACGCCGGCTACCTGGTGGATGCGGTGGACCGCGGCGACGATGCGGTCGAGCAGCTCAAGTTCTACGACTACGACGTGGCGATCCTCGACTGGCGCATGCCCGGCCTGCCCGGGGTGGACGTCGCCAGCTGGGCGCGGCGTCATCAGCGACCGACGGCCATCTTGATGCTGACGGCGCGCGACGCGCCACCCGATCGCATCCAGGGGCTCGATGCCGGTGCCGATGACTACCTGGTCAAGCCGTTTGATTTCGGCGAGTTGCTGGCCCGCGTGCGAGCGCTACAGCGACGGCCGCGCGGTGTCGATTCGCCGGTCCTGACGCGCGGGGCGATATCGCTCGATCCGGCGCGCCGCCAGGTCATGATGAACGGCCGGCCTCTCAACCTGACCGTCGCCGAGTTTCACATCGTCGAGCTGCTGATGCGCCGCTTTCCAGCGGTGGTGGATCGCAAGGCGATTGCTGAGCATGCCTGGCACGATGAGACCGAACCGCTGGGGTCGAATGTCATCGACGTGAAGATGAGCCGGCTGCGGGCGAAGCTCCTCAACGCCGGGGTGCGCATCGTCACCGTACGTGGCTCTGGCTTCCGCCTCGAAGAGGCTTAGCGACTGTTCTCCCTGTCCCTTGTTTTGCGTCACCGTTTTGAAAGGTTGTCGGGCGCATGATGGCCTCATCAGATCATTCCGATGGAGGTGCAAGCGACATGAATCAAGAGGTGATGCGAGGCGCAGCGGGAGGTGCCGCACTGGGCGGCAGCATTGGAGGAGCGGCGGTGTGGTTGATCGGCGTGTTCATGCTTGGCTTATCGCCGATCGTGTTCCTGGTCTGCGGCGTGTACGCCGGCGTGGTCTATGGAAGCGTCATGGGTGCGGTCCTTGGGGCCCGCGAGCGCGAGCGCGAGATCGAGATTGCCACCGTGACTCAACACCGACCCGTCCTCGGCCTTGCGATGGCGCGGCTGCACAGCCAGAGCCGCTAAGCGGCGTCCTTCCCCCCTTATTTAGACGAGATCTCGCTGAGCCGAAGCGTCGTCGACGCCACCGAGGGCTGCAGCATCGGCTCCGTCTCATCGGGCCAGCGCTCGCCATATTTTTCGCGGTAGGCGTCGCTAACTTCGCGGATCACGGCGGGGTTCTTCTCGGGCTCGACACGCGCGGTCACCTTGCGACGTCCCACACGAATCGTCACCACGGGATTCGCCAGGGCCTCCTGATACCAACGACCCTTCCTGGCGCGGGCTGAGCGAATGAAGACACCGTCCTTCGCCGGCACGATCCAGATGGTCGTCCGACGCACCGGCGATTTCGAGTCGCGTCGGGTCTCGACGTCGATCTCGTCGCTTTCGGCGAGCGTCCAGAGAAGGCCCTTCGTCTTGGTTGCCATCGCAGTCTCATGCTAGCGCGGTCGGCACGGTAGGCTGATGACCCGTGAGCTGGCGCGCGTTCGCCGAGACCTTCATCACCCTGGTCGTCATCATGGACCCGCTGGGCAGCGCGCCGATCTTTATCTCGCTCACGGCGGGCCGGCCCGCTGTCGCACGCCGCCGTGCCGCAGTGGAAGCGGCCGTCGTCGCGGGCGGCCTGGTGGCCCTGTTTGCGCTCTTCGGTCGGCTGGTTCTCGATTACCTCCACGTATCGGTCGAGAGTCTGACGATCTCCGGCGGCATGCTCCTGCTGCTCGTCGCCTTGCAGATGCTGCGTGGCGAGGAGATGCAGCAACCGGAGACCGCCAATGTCGCGCTGGTCCCACTGGCCACCCCGCTGCTGGCCGGCCCGGGAGCGATCGCCGCCGTCATGGTGCTCACCAAGCGATACGAAGATCCGGCGGGCCGGGTCAGCGTCGTGGTTGGAATCCTGGCGGTCGTGGTTGTCATCGCCGTCGGCCTGCTGCTGGCCGATCGGATTGCGCGATTGCTACGGCCGTCCATCATCCAGCTGCTGACGCGGGTGCTGGGTCTCCTGCTGTCCGCCATCGCGGTCCAGTTCATCGTGGACGCAATCCGAACCATTGCGGCGCGGTAAGCCAGCGCCTTATGCCGCGGCAGGCTCGTCGGGGGCTCGCGGTTGATGGAAGAAGTTGTAGGTGGGCGGGATCGCGAGCAGCCGATCATCGGTCGAACGGGCGAGTTTCCATCCACCTTCGTGAACCGACCAATGGTGGCGATGACACAGGAGAACAAGGTTCGCCATATCTGTCAGACCGCCTTCGGTCCAGTGCACCAGGTGGTGAGCCGCGCTCCATCCGGCCGGGCGCTCGCATCCGGGCCACTGGCAGTGACGGTCGCGAACGTTGAGTGCGCGCCGCGTCGCGCTCGATACCACTCGGCGAGCCCGACCCGCATCGAGCACCACTGAACCGGGCCCGAAGATGACGCGCGAGATCGACGAGTCACATGCGATACGCTGCACCGTCTTCGACGAGATGGGTTCCGAGAACTCCATCTCGGCCGCCGGCGCACCCGGTTTGCCACACAGCGTTTCGAGCGTCGTCGTCACCTGCAGATGAGGCCGCTGGCTAGCAACGTGGGGCAGACGGCCGCTGTCGAGGACCATCATGCTCATGTCAATGAGCGCGTCGCCCTGACGCCGCTCGTAACAGCGGTCATCGCCTTCACCCATTCGGCGGCCTAACGGCTCGAGCGCGGAGCGAACCGTCGCCGCGCCAATCGAATCAAGCACGCCGCTGATCGCGACCGAACCGTCCTCCCCGTCACTGAACCGCAGCCATCGCTGCTCGGCGCGGAAGCGCTGCTCGGCCGCAACCAGATCGGCGCTGATGGCATGCAACACGCGCTTGGTGTAATGCCAGAACCGTCCGGGAGTCGAGGATCGAGCCTGCTCGAGCAACTCGTCTTCCGGGAACGACGTTTCGCAACGATATTCTTCGACCTTGTTGAGCGCCCGGGCCATCACCGACAGATGCGCAAAGCCAATCTCGCCCTCGCGCACTGCCTGCACCGTCTTCTCGAGCTGTGTGAGGTGCTGACCAACATTGAGCCGGTCCGCGGCCACGCCGTATTGCACCTTGCAGTCGTGGCGCACCACGTCGACGGTATGGGTCGTTGGATCATCCGGGTCGAATTCGACGGTGTCGGCCAGCATCGCAGCCTCGAAGGAGAAATCGAGCTCGAGGCAGTCGATGCCCTGGCGCAAGATAGCTGCGCGGGCAAGGCGGTCATCTATTGGGACCAGGGCCAACAGCTCTTCCCGAAAGCTCTCCGCGATTTCTCGGACGCGGCCCCCGGCGGTGCGCGCAGGCCCCCCTTCCCCCATCTTCATCGAACAAATTATATCGAACATATGTTCGATTGTCAATAGGGAAAGGCCGGGCTAGCGGATCAAAAACCCGGTCCCAATTGGGTCATCGGCGGCCAGCACGAACTGGTGATATCCGGTCAGATGCGCGCTGCCTTCGATCTCTGTGATGACCGCCGGATACTCACCCACACGATCGTCCCCCACGACTCGTGCGGCGAATCGCCCGCCGATGATGCTCTCGTGCATCAGGGTCGATCCGCGGGCTAGCTCGCCGCGCCGGTCCAGGAGCGCAAGACGCGCCGACGTACCGCTGCCGCATGGCGATCGATCCACCTCGCCGTCGGCGAAGACCGTCACATTGCGATAGCCGGCCGTGAACATCACGCCGTAAATCCCCTCCAGCCCGGGGTTGAGCGGATGCGCGACTTGATGCTTGGACTCGATGGACGCCTTGATCTCGCGACCCAGCTCGATGAACCGGGTCACGAAGGCCGGCTCGATTGGAATCTCGAACGGCTCAGCGGGGACGATGGCATAGAACGCGCCGCCGTACGCGACAGCGACATCGACCCGATGGCCGGCAAGGGTCATCGTGATGTCGTCGATCAGCACGAAGCTCGGCACATTTCGAAACCGCACCGAGCGCACGCGGCCGGCCTCCAATGTCGCGACGGTCGGAAGACGGCCCGATGGGACGTCGACGACCACTTCCGTCACTGGCGCTCGACCCGTGACCAGTCCGGCGTCGATCGCCCACGTCACGAGCGCGATCGTTCCATGGCCGCAGGCAGTGCTGTAGCCCTGGTTGTGAAAGAAGACCACGCCGAGCTGTGCGCCGGCATCCTCGGGCTCGGTGACAAAACCGCCGTACATGTCGGCGTGCCCACGCGGCTCGAAGACCAGCAGCTGTCGGATGTGATCGAGATGGGCCAGCGCGTACCGGCGTTTCTCCATCATCGTGCGGCCGAGCAGCGAGGGCACGCCGCCGCTCACAATCCGGAATGGCTCTCCCGCGGTGTGGTAGTCGACCGTCGAGACGACGAGCCGGCGGCCGGAGATGGGATCGGTCATCGGGGTCATCGTGACACACCCCTGTACTCCCACCGATTACATTGCAGCGTATGAATCATCGATTCATCACAACTGGCCCGCGATGAAGGCGCTCAGGTGGCCGGCGCTGGCCATCGGATCCATCCTGCTGCTCGCCGGAACCGGCATGGTCTTCGCCGCGTTCGACCGCGACTCGCACTCGGTCAGCGACACCCTTCGACCGTTCTTGATCACGATGGTGCCGGTGTGGGCGGTTGCCATCGCGGCAGCGCTGGTCGTGCTGCGCCCTCGACCGAAGTAAGTGGCTATCGCCCCGCAGTTCCCCGAGCCATCTAGCTGGCGCCTGACGGTGGTCGGCGTCATTGACATCACGCCAGCGATGCGTCGGATCCAGGTCACGGCGCCGGAGTTGAGGGACTTTCGTTTTCTCCCGGGTCAGGATCTGTCCCTGGCGTTCGTGCGCGACGACGGCTCCACCGTCCGCCGGCGCTACACGATTCGACGGTTTTTCGCTGACCGTCGCCTCATCGAGCTGGACTTTGTGTTGCACGGCGACGGACCGGGGATGCGGTGGGCACAGAGCGCCACCGCCGTCGCGACCATCGACGCCATCGGGCCGCGCGGCAAGGTCACCCTCGACCCAAAAGCGGACTGGCATCTGTTCGCCGGCGATGCGACCGCCGTCCCCGGGGCTCTGGCGATGATCGAGGCGCTACCACCCGATGTGCCCGCTCGAGCTTTTTTGCAGGTTGACGATGCCACTGAGCGCCAGCCATTCAAGGAGAACGATTCGATCCAGCAGGTCACCTGGCATTTTGGATCCGGGACAAGCCAGACGCTCGTTTCGGCGTTGAGGGAGACCACGCTCCCAGATGGTCGCGGCCATGCGTATCTCGCGGGCGAAGTTGCCCTTGTCCTTGCCCTCAAAGACTCACTTCTATCTCGGGGCTGGTCCCCCGACCAGATTTCGGCGAAAGCCTATTGGAATCGCGGGCGCGCCAATGCCGGCAACGGTGAGCCCGAGCAGCGAGCGACCTGAGCCTTAGTTCCCCCGGACTACTCCGGCTTGATGTCAGGACCGCCGACGCCGTGCTCTTCGTCGATGCGGATGTCGGCGCCACCAACGCCAGCCTCCGGGTCAGCCTTTATGTCCGGTTTTGGATCCTGTCCCTGCTTGCCCGATTCCTCATCGGTGTCGACGTCGGAATTCATCGTCATCCACCTCCACTATCACTTAAAATATCAGTGTAGCGATAAAGTTTCAGGTGGAGCCGAGCAAGCTCCTAAGGAGGCCCACATGGCCACACCGAAGCAAAAGGCCGCGGCGCGGCGAAACATCAAGAAAGCGCGATCGGTCCAGAGCGCGCGGGCTCGCGGTGGCCGCATTCCGAAGAAGTCGCCCGGCCTCAGCACGAGGCAGCAGAACCGGATGCGCTCGCAGACCTTCGCTTTTCCGAAAGAGCGAAAGGAGCCGCTCAATGACGCGCGGCACGTACGCAATGCCGTCGCCCGATTCGACCAGGTCGAAGGCGTAAGCGACAGCGAGCGAGACGCGGCCTGGCGCCGGATCCGGGCCGCCGCCAGGAAGTACGGGGTGGACATCGAGGCTCGCGGTTGGCGCGACCTGATGAAGGGCGGAAAGGCCGGCCGCAGCGCTTAGCGCCCTGCCGTCACCTGCGTTTGCGCTTCGCTGATTTCCCATAGCCGGCGGGCGGCGTCGCGATCTCGAGCGGCGGGCGCCGGCGTGACCTGCCGTTTGTCGTAGAAATAGCCGCCGCTCACGGCCCGGGCATCTTCCGAGTCCGCGAGCCAGACCAGCGTTTCCGCGCCCTTCTCGGCATTCCGTCCAAATGGTCGCGCGAGCGTCATGCCGATCCGCATCAGGAGGCTGTTGTTGGTGTTGAAGCCCGTCGCAACGAACCCAGGGTGAAAGGCATTGGCGGTTACGCCGGAACCTTCGAGACGACGAGCCAGCTCGACCGTGAAGAGGATGTTGGCAAGCTTGGTCTCGCCGTAACGGGTAAAGCCCATGCCGCCCCAAGATCGTTCGGCGTTCAGATCATCGAACGGAATTCGCGCCCGCTCGTGCGCGCCGGACGAGGTGGTGATGATCCGCGCCGGAGCACTCGCCTTGATCCGGTCCAGCAGCAGCGTCGTCAACAAGAAGGGCGCGAGGTGATTGACCGCCCAGGTGAGCTCGATGCCGTCGCCACTGAGCTGCCGCGGGTCATAGATCGCGCCGGCGTTGTTGACGAGGACCTGGATCGACGAATACTTCGACAGCGCCTGGCTGGCCACCTGTCGTATGGATGCCTGCGAGCTCAGGTCAGCCAGCAGAACATCGGGCACTCCCCTACTGGACGCCGCGACGCTGATCTGGCGAACCGCCTGCTCGGCTCGCGCGGGATTCCGCGCGATCAGCGTCAGCTCCGCTCCGCGTCGCGCCAGCTCGATGGCCGCCGCCAGGCCGATGCCGTTCGTCGCGCCCGTGATGAGCAGGCGCTTGCCGGCCACGCCGCCCCACACCTGCATCCGGCAACAATAGAGGTATGAGCCATCATCACTCGAAGTGTCCGGTCTATCGCAGCATCGGTGGCTGCATCGACATCAGTACCGCGCTGGAATTCGTTTAGAAGTCCCGACGCCCGTCGAAGTGCTTGGCCGTATCCGGGCGGGTGAGCTGATAGATCGCGATACGTTGGCCGCCAGGCGCGCGAAACGAACAGATCGGACCGTGCGGGATGTCGAAGGTTTCCCGGCGTTTCCAGCCTCGCTTCTCGAGTGAGGTCATGGCACGCGCCAGGCTCTTCACGCGGTAGACGAGGATCGGGGCGTCGCCCTCGACGTGGTCGGCGAGCAGAAACAGCGGCGACGACGGCGCCAGCTCGATGGCGGCAACTCGCGCGCCCATCCCCTCCACGGCGAAGCGCAGGCGTCCACCGAGCACATCGGTGAAGAACTTGACGTCACGCTGGACATCTCGGCTCGGATGGTAGATGAAGTCCAGTGAATCGAAGGCCACGATCAGCCCTTCGGGTCGCTCCGGTCCTGCATCTCCCAGGCATGATCGAGCGCGTGCCAGGCGATCCGTCGAGCCGCGTACCGCTGCGGCCAGCCCTTCTCAACCAGCGGGCCACCCTTCGACGGTTTCTCGAGCGCGGCGCTTACGGCAGCCCGAAACGTACGGATCCCGGCGCGGTCACCCGGGCGAGGCGGCGTCATCCGAAGGCCGAGTTTGCGTGCGTAGATGTCATCGGCGCCGAGAACGTGCGCGATCATCTTGTCTCGGTCGCGACCGCCACCACGCGGGCCCTTGCGAAGCACGGCCGGCGTCGACGCGGCGACCTCATCGAATCTCGCCCAGGCAGCGTTCACGAGCGCAGCCAGCTGCTTGGCCTCGGCAGCAGCGAGCGGCGCCGTATCGCGTTTGGCGACCTCGTGGGGAACGCCGAAATCGGTGTTCGCCGACCCTTTGATGCGTTCCACGACCCGGAACCTGCCGGCGCGCTTCGGATCGAAGGGCCGCTTCGCGCGCTTGGCGACGGGCGCGTATCGAGGCGCATACGCCGCTAGCCTCTCGAGGGCAGCTTTTTCTTCTTTGGCCGAGCGGCACCATCCGGGCCAGTCGTAGGCGCAGGCGAAGGTGAGCTTCGGTCCAGACTCGATGTAGACGGGGATCGCGGATGGCACCTTATGCGAGCCGTTCGACGATCATCGCCATCCCCTGGCCGCCGCCGACGCACATCGTCTCCAGGCCGATCGTCTTGTTCTCAGTCTGAAGTCCGTTGAGCAAGGTGCAGAGGATGCGCGCGCCGGTCATGCCGAACGGATGCCCCAACGCGATCGCGCCGCCGTGCGGATTGAGCTTGTCGCTGAGCGGATCGACGCCGAGCTCGCGCGCGGCCGGGATCACCTGAGCGGCAAACGCCTCATTGATCTCGACGATGTCGACGTCGTCGATCGTCATCTTGGCTCGCTTCAAGGCCTGCCGCGAGGCCTCGATCGGGCCCAGCCCCATGATCTCCGGTTCCAGCGCCGACAATCCGGTGGCGACGATCCGCGCCAGCGGCGTGAGCCCGAGGTCGTTCGCCCTTCGATCCGACGTGATGACGACGGCCGCGGCGCCGTCATTGAGGGGACACGAATTGCCGGCAGTGACCCGGCCGTTCTCGCGGAAGGCCGGCCTCAGGGTCGCCAGCACCTCCATCGTCGTGTTGGGACGCGGGCCGTCGTCCCGCGACATCGTCGACCCATTCGGCAAGGGAACCGGAATGATCTCACGCTCGAAGAATCCGTTGTCACGAGACTGCACCGCGAGGTTCTGGCTCTTCACGGCGTAGCGGTCCATCTCCTCACGACTGATTTGCTTCAGGTCGGCGACGTTTTCCGCGGTCTCGCCCATCGTGATGTAGATGTCCGGGTATTCCTCGCTGTTACCCCGCTGCAGCCGCGGGTTCTGGGCATCGGGCTGGTCGGCGTAGCCGTGGGAAAAGCGGGAGACACATTCCACGCCGACCGAGAGAAACGCCTCACCCTCACCGGCCTTGATCGCGTGATAGGCCATCCGGCTCGTCTGCAGTGACGACGAGCAGTAGCGGTTCACGGTGGTCCCGGGCACATCGAGACGGGTGAGCACGCTGACGACACGGCCGATGTTGAATCCCTGCTCTCCTGCGGGCAGGCCGCAGCCACAGATCAGGTCATCGATCGACGTCCGCTCGAGCTGCGGGACCTTCTGCAGGACTTTGTCGGTGACGTAGGCGGCCAGGTCGTCGGGCCGAACGTCCACCAGCGAGCCCTTGTTGGCGCGCCCGATCGGGGAGCGGCCATAGGCGACGATGACGGCCTCGGGCATGAAGCAGATGCTAGCGTGATGGTGATACGGCTCGATCGCTTCGAATTCGGATCGATCCAGATTGACGGTGACACCTATGAGAACGACGTGATCATCGATCGCGGCGAGGTGTCGAAACGGAAGAAGAAGGCCTCGAAGCCCTTTCGAGACCGGTACGGCCACACGCCGCTTTCCGTCGAAGAGAAGATCCCGTGGAACTGCCGCACCCTGGTCATCGGGACCGGCGCGGAGGGTGCCCTTCCCGTGATGCCAGAGGTCAAGCGCGAGGCGGAACGGCGCGGCGTGGACTTAGTCGTGGTTCCGACCGAAAAGGCGATCGACCTTCTCAATGGGAAGGCGAAAAAGGCGAACGCCGTCCTGCACGTGACCTGCTAGGAGCGCACCCGGGCGCATTCGGCGACGTACGCCGGCAGGACCCCGTCCCAGCCGCCCTGATTGACTCGCCGCCACGCTGGTCCGCGCGTGCCCAGCCGCTCCCAACCGCGGTGCTCGATCTCCACTCGGGTGCGGCGTCGCCCCTGATCCGCGAAGCGGATTTCGACTTCGGTCGCGTCCGCCCGGTCGGCCCGGATGTGCCAGGAGTAGCACAGCCGGTGCGGCGGTTCCCACACCGTGACCCGGCCCCAATCGACCTCCCGGCCCGATGGCGTCCGTTCGTAAATGCGGCCGCCGATCCGGCCTTCGAATACGACGCGGACGCCGGGCTCGCCACTGACCGTATGGGCGACGGGCCACCAGCTCGCGGTGCGCTGCGTCCACAGGTCGAAGGCGTCGCGGGCGGCGCACTCCACCTCGAACGCCATTCGCAGCGGCTCGATCATCGGCGCTTGCGATGGCGGCGCGTGTTGTTCGCCAGCAGCGTGAAACGTGCGGCCGCATCACCCCAGACTTCCGTCAAGTACGCCTGCACCGCATCGACACCCTTTGCCTGCAGCTCATAAATCCGCCGGGTACCCTGGGGCCGGTCGATCACCAGGCCGGCATTCTTGAGAAGGCGGAGATGGCGGGATACTGCGGGTCTGCTGATGGGCAGCCTGTCGGCGATCTCCCTGACCGTCCGGCCGCCCGAACCGAGCAGCTCGACGATGGCGCGCCGGTTGGGGTCGCCGAGCGCGTCGAAGGGATCGCCCCGAAGGCGAAGGGGTGGCACCGACGC
Organism: Candidatus Dormiibacterota bacterium; assembly: GCA_035716185.1. Classification (GTDB taxonomy): domain Bacteria; phylum Chloroflexota; class Dormibacteria; order CF-121; family CF-121; genus CF-13. Next base: position 14,082 of record DASTJZ010000181.1, on the reverse strand, counting down.
AATCGTAACAAAAATGCTACCGTTGAACCCACCACAGCAAGCGAGGAGGGAGTCGGTGAAGGCCTACGAAGCGAGCTCGACGATCGCGGCGCGTCCCGACAAGATCTGGAGCGTCCTGACCGATGGCGACGGCTTTTCGAAATGGGATTCCGGCGTCGACCGGGTGGAAGGCCGGATCGCGCCCGGCGAAACCATCAAGGTCTACGTGAAAGTCAATCCTGGGCGCGCCTTTCCCGTCAAAGTGACGGAGTTCACGCCGCCTCAGCGCATGGTCTGGTCGGGAGGCATGCCGCTCGGCCTGTTCAAGGGCGTGCGAACCTACACGCTCTCACCGCAGGCGAACGGGACGACGACCTTCAATATGCGCGAGGAATACACGGGCCCGATGTTGCCCATGATCTGGAAGTCAATCCCCGACCTGGGTCCGTCATTCATACAGTTCGCGAACGGGCTGAAGCAGCGCGTCGAAGGCGGACCACGCTAGCCACCGAACATCAGCATCACGACCCTGCGCGTGTGCGTTGAACCAGGCGGAGCGCGAGCACAGGACAGGCATCGACCGCGCTGTGTGCGTGTCCGGCCAGCGCCACTGGAACCGGACCCTTCTTGACGAGGGGATAGCCCCAGTCGTCGAGCCTGATCATCTCGGGGAGCAGTTCGGCACACATCCCGTGGCCGTCGCATCGGATGCGGTCGATCTCGATCTCCTCGCCCATCAGGCCACTGCCTCGACGGGCGCTCGCCAGGCGCTGGCCACGGCGACCGGCGTGACCAGGCAGCGGCGGTGCTGGTGGGCCTCCAAGTCGTCGGCGAAGACCCGCAGCGCGCTGCGTAGCAGTTGCGAGGCACCATCGGGGTGCTTGCAGGCTCCGCGTCCGGCGACCTCGCCGCTCCAGCGTGCCAGCCGCCGCAGGTCGTCGGCCTGCGCCGATCGATCGGCCAGACGGTCACAGGCTGCCGCAATGGCGCCAAGCCCGAAGACGCATGGCCCGCACTGCCGGGCACTCTGCGACGCGAGATAGGTCATGACCCGAGCGGTCGCATCGACACCGCACGTATCTGCCCCGAGAAAGTGCAGGACGCCACAACCGAGAGTCAGCGAGCGGCTGCGCAACGCACTCGGTGCCATAGAAACCGGCCACACATCATGAGCCGGAGCCCAGTTGCCAAAGTATCCGCCCAGGAGCACGGCCTGCACCGGCCGGGTTGTGCCACCCGACGCGCCGGCGACCTCGGCCACCGAGGCGTCGAAGGGCATCTCGTAGACGCCGCCACGCCGCACCGCGCCGGAGGCGGTGACCAGGCTGGTCGAGCCGTCATCGCCGCGGGCAATCGACGCCGCCATGGCGAGGCTCTCGACGTTCTGCACCAGCGTCGGCTTACCATCGACGCCCCGCTCGAACGGCCGGGATGGCGTGGTCGTTGGTCGGGCGTCGCCGTCGTTCACGAAATGCACCGCGGCGGACTCCTCACCCGATACGTAGCCGGGAGGCGCCTCGACCAGACGCGCCCGGCGCAGCGCGGCCTCCGGGCGGCGAGCCAGCGCGCTCCGCATCGACGCGATCGCGTTCCGGTGCTCCGCCCCGAGATAAAAGATGATGTCGCGGGCGCCGACGGCCTGCGCGGCCAGCAGTCCGCCGTCGATCACCAGGTCCGGGCGCTCGACCATCAGGGTCCGATCCTTCCGGCTCAAGGGCTCGCCCTCGGCGCCATTGGCCAGGACGACGGCGTTCCCATGTGCCCGCTCCCGGACCGACCGCCATTTACGGGCGACCGGGAATCCGGCCCCGCCGCGGCCTAACAGGTTCCAATCCTCCAGGCGTCTGACCAACGCCTCGCCCTGGAGCGGCCTGGTCGGGGTTGGCGCTGCTTCGATGAAGAGCGACATCAGGGCGCAATGCTCCCCCGCACCGGGGCAGGAACGGACGAGCTGCGCCAGGATGTGGGCGACGGCCGGCTCAGTCTCCAGAGAAGAGCTGCCGCAACGCTGATGATGCAGATGCCGTCGACCGCGAGCATCCAGCTGAAGCGCGTATCGCTCCCGGTGCCAATGCCGTGGATGACGGCGACCGGCCACATCGCGTAGGCCAGCCAGTGCACCAGCCGCCAGGCCTGGTAGCCGAACAGCGGGCGCAACAGGCTGCTCACGACGATGGCGGCCAGCAGGTAGAGCGCGATGGAGCCCAATCCGAGCCACAGCGTCCGGTATGAGGATGAAAACGGGATCAGGGCGGCGTTGAGCCCAAGCGATGTGTACGGGTCGACGATCGCCGTCACGATATGAATGGCGAGAAAGACCAGCGTCGTCAGTGCCAGGTTGCGGTGAAATCCGGTCGTCAGAAAGCGCGGCCACGATGCCGTTTGCCAGCGCATCGCCGAGGTGACGCCGAGGATGACCACGCCGGTGAGCAAGACCAGCGACACCACACCGGCGCCGCGGGTCGCGTACCAGAGAATCGAATTGTTCACGCCGCCACCCGGTTGGGATCCGGCCAGGGACCGAGATAGTGGATGGTGCCATCGTTCTCCACCAGGCAGGCGGGGAGGTGATGATCCTTCAGCCAATCGACCGCGTCCTCACCCTGGACGATGGCCGCCGTTGCCGCGGTGTTGGCATCGACGCAGTTGGCCGCCAGGACGGTGACCGTCCGCCACGGACCAGCCGCGGGAAGACCGGTGGCAGGATCGATGATGTGATGCAGCTCGGTTCCTCCGCGCCGCCAACGGCGAACAGTGGTGCTCGAGGTGGCAATCGCGCCGCGTTGGAGGCAGATCACCTGGCCCGTGCTGTCAGGCGCGACCCCGCTGTCTTCGGCGACCAGCACGCGCCATCCGCCATCGGGCGATGGCCCGGCGGTGGCGATGTCGCCACCCAGGCTCACCAGGACGCCGCCCGACCGCATTGCCGCGAGCGCTGCCGCGGCCGCGAGGTCCGCGGCCAGTGCCTTGCCGGTCGAACCCAGATCGAGCTCAACCCCAGGGGGGATGACGACGGTTCGCGACGCCCGATTGAAACGGACGGCTTGCCAACCAGGGACGCGGATGGCGCGCAGCGTCAGCGGTCCACGCTCGGCGGCGAGCCGGGCAAAGTCGTCGTCGTATCCGGCCAGCCGGATCGCGGCGCCGACGGTTGGGTCGACCGCCCCCTCCGTGATCTCGGCCGCGCGCAATGCGGTCTCGATGGCACGCGCGAGCAACGGGCTGAGCTGAACGGCGCTACCGCCGCCCCGAGCATTCAATCGGCTGAGCTCGCTGTCCTGGCGAAACCGGCTGTAGGCGGCGTCGACCTCGTCGAGGATTTCTCGGGTCGCCATCTCGGCGGCCGGCAGCTCTCGCCGATCCGTAGTCAGGACATGCACCGAGGTGCCAAGCGCCTTCCAGTTCCTCGTGGCGATCATCACGAACCTCCACTGGTCACGGTGCCGCTGCCGCTGCTGCCGGTGGCGGCGGCGGCGGTGGTGGCGGCCGTCGCTGATGGCGCGGCGGTGGCGGTCGCCGTATCCTGGCTCGATGAGCTCGCCGAGCTGGTCGAGCTGCTCGACGTCGACGGGTTCAGGGCCGTGGTCGACGAGGTCGATGCCTTCCCCGCGTACGATGCGGCGGCAACGTAGGTCGCGCCCAGCAGCGCCATGGTGGCTCCCGCGGCTGCACCGAAGGTGAGCCGGCGAAGGCGCTGCAGCGCCTGGTCTCTATGGGTCGGTGTAAGAGATGTCATGTCGACATGGTGCGCGACGGCACCTTGCAATTCCGTGACGGTCGACGAGGAAATCTCTTAGCCGGTTCTCACGCGTCGAGAGATGAGAGCGGCGGCGCGGTCCCTGCAGCCGTGGTCCGCTGCGACGTCGCTCGTAGGACCCGTGGCCAGGTGATGGCCATACTGGCGCCGCCGGAGGACGAGGTGCCGACCTGCCAGCGACCATTTGTGGCGCGCACCACGGCGTCGGCGATGGCCAGGCCCAGGCCGGCGCCGCCCTGTTGATCCGTCGCTCGCTGGAAACGATCGAAGATGCGACCGCGTTCGTCCTCGGGGATGCCCGGTCCGGAGTCATCGACGGCAAGCCTGACGTTGTGGCCATCATCGCTGACGGAGACGTCGATGCTGCCGCCGTCCGGCGTGTATTTACAGGCGTTGTCGACCAGCACGCCGATCAGGTGGTCGAGCCATTCGGGCGACGCTGCAATCATCGGCGTGTCCCCGCCGCTGCGGAAGCTCAAGCGCTGATGCTTCGCCTCGGCGACCGCACCAAAGCGATCGACGGCGTTCTGTGCCATCACGGCGACATCGACCGGCTCGGGATTCCTCGGGCGTGGCGTTGACTCGAAGCGCGCCAGCCAGAGGAGGTCGTCGACCAGGTGACGCATTCGCTGGCTCTCCCGATTCACCTGCTGAAACGCCCCGCGATACCAATCGAGGCTGCGGTCGTGTGACAGGGCGAGCGAGGCCTGCGCCTGGATGACGGACAGTGGCGTCCGCAGCTCGTGCGACGCGTTCGCGGTGAAATCCATCTGCCGCTGCCGAGCCTGCTCGACCGGCATGGCCACCCGGCGCCCGATCGCGAGCGCGCCCAGGAAAACGACGAGCAGGAGCACCGGCCCGATCAGCAATTCGGCCTGGATCAAGTTCGTTCGTGCCTGCTCGACGCTGGTCATCGATTGGGCGACCACGACCCAGTCGTCGCCCGTCCGGCCGCCCATCACCCGGAAGTTGGTTCCGGAGATCGACAGATTTTGAGCATTGGTGATGGACGTCGGCGAAACTGGGAGGTTGAGATTGCTCGACTTCGCGGCCTGGCTGCTGTCGAAGAAGTTGCCGTCCGGGTGATACGCCCACCAGAGCACGGGGAGCTCGTACGGCTTGCCGTCATGCGGACCCTGGAACGGACCGCCGGGCGATTGGCGTTGCGCCGCCATGGCGTTGATCGATTGCGCCAGGGTGCTATCGATGCCCGAGACGAGGTTGTGGGTCACGATCAGCAGAACGCCGGCGGCGATCAGGACGTAGATCACGGCCACGATGCCCACGGTCGCCAGCGCTACGCGCTGGGCCCCGGCTTTGACGAGATCGACCCGTGCGACGCTCAACGTCCTTTCACCCGCCTCTATGCTGCCATCCCGTTCCTTTCGAATTCATGACGGACGAAAAAGGGGCCGGACTATCCGGCCCCTCCCGCGCCACAGCTCCCCGATTAGGGGACGGTTGGAACCTGGCCAGCATTTTCCTGCGCCTCGCGTGCCGCACTCTCGCCTGCCTCGTGCGTGGCGTTCTCATTCGGCACAAACGTCCCCGAGCTGGGAGACGCCGCCGTGGCCGCCGTGCCCGCCGTGTTGTTGGTGCCGGCCGCGCTCGCCAGCAACGGTCCGGCGATCGTGGCTCCAACGACGCCGCCGGTGACAAGCGAACCCGCCAGCGCCGCGCCCAGGACGATCCTTCGCATTCCGTTCATCGTGTTCACCTCCTCGAACGTTGATGAGCGCAGCATGCGCGCGGCAGCCTTGCGATTCGATTACGCGGTGGCCACCGGGATTAAACTCGGGAAGTCAATGCCGGACGAGACCCTATCCGTCGTCGACAACCGCACCGGGCGCCGCTATGAAATCCCGATCCGGGACGGCGCAATCGCGGCCACCGACTTGCAAAAGATCACGACCGACGGGGCGGCCAGCGGCCTAACCAGCTATGACCCAGCCTTCTTGAACACCGCCAGCTGTCGTAGCGCGATCACGTACATCGACGGTGAACAGGGCATCCTCCGTTACCGCGGGTATCCAATCGAGGAACTCGCCGAGCACTCGACCTTCCTCGAGGTCGCCTACCTGCTCATTCACGGTGAACTGCCGACGCCGGATCAGAAGCGCGAGTGGACATACAACATCACGCACCACACCTTGCTGCACGAGAACATCAAGAAGCTGATCGACGGCTTCCACCACGACGCCCATCCGATGGGGATCCTGGTCGGGGTCGTGGGCGCCCTCTCGACCTTCTACCCGGACGCGAAGGAAATCTCGAAGGCCGAGAGCCGCCGTCTGCAGATCCTGCGGCTGATTGCGAAGATGCCGACCATTGCGGCCTTCGCCTACCGCCACGCGGTGGGCATGCCCTACGCATATCCCGACAACGATCTCTCCTACGCCGGGAACTTTCTCAACATGATGTGGAAAGCGACCGAGCTGAAATACGAGCCCAACCCGGTCCTCGAGCATGCCCTCGACGTGCTGCTGATCCTGCACGCCGACCACGAGCAGAACTGCTCGACCAACGTGATGCGGGCGGTGGGCAGCGCCCACTCGGATCCATTCAGCGCTACCGCCGCGGCCGCCGCGGCGCTGTACGGGCCACTACACGGTGGCGCGAACGAGCAGGTGCTGCGAATGTTGCGCCAGATTGGATCGGTGGATCGCGTCCCCGAATATGTGCATCGCGTCCGTGCCGGTGAGATGCGGTTGATGGGCTTTGGCCACCGCGTCTACAAGAACTTCGACCCGCGGGCCAAGATCATCAAGCGGGTCGCCGATGAGGTGCTGGAGGTCACCGGCAAGAGCCCGATGCTCGACATCGCCCTCGAGCTGGAGCGCGTCGCCCTCGCCGACGACTACTTCATCAAGCACCGGCTCTATCCGAACGTCGACTTCTACTCGGGCATCATCTATGCGGCGATGGGGTTCCCGGTCGAAATGTTCACCGTGCTCTTCGCCATCGGCCGCACCCCGGGATGGCTGGCGCAATGGCAGGAGGGGTTACTGGATCCAGAACAAAAGATCGCGCGGCCGCGCCAGGTATATACGGGCCCGGCCGAGCGCCACCTGCCCGGGGTTCGCCAACCGGTCGGCTCCCGCTAACGCTTGAAACCGTAGGTCTCGAAGACGTCGCGGTCGCGGTTCTTGAAGACCTTCAACGCCGCGGCCACCGAGACCTTTGCCTGCGCGATCTGCTCGACGACCTCCTGGTCGATGTCAGGCGGCAGTATTCTTTCGACGGCCGCAAGATCTGCCGCCAGCAATTCGAGCCTCAGCCTGATCGACTCGAGCGGTCCCACGTGAACCCTCTCTTCTAGGGAAGCAGGCGGAACCAGCGAAGGCTGAAGAGGCCGCCGATGACCAGGATGATCGTACCCAGCGCCAGGATCGGAACCGTCAGATCGAGCCTGGTCGTCGTCCAGCCGATGTGCGAGCCGAGGTCGCTGTAGATCTGGTTGAGCTGGCCCTCGTCCTGGGCGTAGTAATAATGGCCGCCGGTGGCACTGGCAATCGCCTGCAACGCCTGCTCGTCAACGCCGTCCACCACCTGGCCCTGGACCATCACCTGCTGGTTGCGGGCGCCGATACCGATGGTGTTCACCGGAATATGCGCCTGGGCGGCATTCGCGGCCGCCGCCATATTGTCGATGCCGGTGTTCGAGGATCCGTCGGTAAGCAAGACCACCACGGCGTAATGCTGCGACTTCGGTCCATTGGGATCGACGATGCTCGCCAGCTGCGCCACCGCCACCTGGATGCCGTCGCCGATGGCGGTGCCGCCTCCCGGCGCGAGCGACCCAAGAAGGTCCTTGACCGAACCCTTGTCCGACGTCAGTGGAGAAATCACCTGGGCCTGTGAATTGAAAATCACGAGCCCCACCTGGGCATTGCCGGGCAGCTTGTCGATCAGGGTCCGTCCGGCGTTGACGGCAGCCTCGATGCGGGTTGGTTGAACGTCGGTCGCCGCCATCGATCCGGAGACGTCGACCGCCAGCATGACGCTGGTCTGACCCTTTGGAATCCGGATCGTCGCCTGCGGCCTGGCCATCGATAGCAGCAGGCCGGCGAGCCCTGCAATAAAGAGGATGGCAGGGAGGTGGCGGCGGAACCCAGGCCCTTTTCCCATGACCTGCTGGAGCAGCGCCAGGTTGGTAAAGCGCACCGTGTACTGCTGGCGGCGCTGCTGGCTGGCGAGGTACAGCGCAATCAGCACCGGAACCGCGAGTAGCCCGACCAGCAGCCAGGGTGACTGGAAACTCATCGATACACCCCAGTCGGCTCCCTCCCTCTTGTGGGGAGGGTCGGGGAGGGGGTACGACGGCTGCGCTCCAGATCGCGCTGCTTGATGAATCGAACCAGCTGCGGCACGAGCTCGGCTTCGGTACTCAGCTCGGCGATTCCCACCCGGCATCGGTGGAGAGCAGCTCTGATCGTCTCGCGCTGCTGGCTCGCGGCCTGCTGAAAACGCATCCGCAAACGGCTGTCGCTGGTATCGATCAGAATCTGCCGCCCATTTTCTGGATCCTCGAAGGTCACGACGCCCACATCCGGGATGTCGCGCTCGCGCGGATCGCTGATCCAGACGGCGATTACCTCATGGCGAAGTGCCAGCGAGCTCAGCGGTTTCTGCCAGCCATCATCGCTGCCCAGGAAGTCGCTGACCAGCATGATGAGCGACGGGCGGCGGAGCAAATGCGCGGCCTGCACCAGGACCGGTCCCAGCGCGGTCGGCTCGGCGGTCTCTTTTGACTCCCGCTCGAGCCGCGCAATCAGGTGAAGGAACGCCGAGCGTCCGGCTGACGGCGGTAGGATGGCCCGAACCCGCTGGTCGAAGGCGAGCGCGCCCACCCGGTTGCCACGTCCCATCAGGAGCTGGCCGACGGTGGCGGCGAATTCGATTGCTAGATCCCGCTTCAGGCAGCGCGCCGTGCCCCAATCGAGCGACCGGCTGATGTCGAGAAGCAGCCACGCATCCAGTCCCCGGTCGGGCATCGACTCTCGGACATAGGGGCGGTCGGAGCGCGCCGTGATATTCCACTCGATGGTGCGGGGATCGTCACCGGCCTGGTATTCGCGAACGTCGCTGTACTCGAGGCCCGCGCCACGAAAATTCGACCGCTCATCGCCACCCGGGTGGAAGCCGAGCCGGCGCAAGACCGGCCAGCGCGCCCGACGCATCAACTCCTGCACACTGACCACGCCGTGCTCTCCCTCCCCCTTGCGGGGAGGGTTGGGGAGGGGGTGTTCAGGAGGCAACCCGATCTCCAAGGTCGATCCGCGGCGGCGGGAACCGCTCGAGCACCCGGCGCACCACCGTCTCCGCCGTGACGCCGGCGGCGATCCCTTCGTAGCTGAGCACCAGGCGGTGGCGAAGGACTTCGGGCGCGACCTCGCTCAGGTCGTGGGGAAGCACGTAGCTGCGACCGCGCATGAAGGCCATCGCCCTGGCGGCGGCGACGAGGTTGATGGATGCTCGCGGACTTGCCCCATATGCGATCGCGGTCGCCAGGTCCTCGAGCCCCTTGACCTTGCCGGGTCTCGTGCCATACGAGAGAGTCGCCGCATAGGTCCGAACCGCAGGATCGACATAGACCTCGCGAACCGACTGCTGCATCTCCTTCAGCTGATCGAGGGTGACCACCTGGCGCAATTCGATCTCCGGCCCGGTGATCCGCTCGACGACGACGATCTCTTCCTGGAAGGACGGGTAGTCGACGAGCGCCTTGAGCATGAAGCGGTCTAGCTGCGCCTCGGGCAGCGGATAGGTGCCGTCGGTCTCGATCGGGTTTTCGGTCGCCAGCACCACGAACGGATGCGGCAGCTCGTGGGTGTCTTTGCCGATCGTGACCTGCCGCTCCTGCATCGCCTCCAGGAGCGCGGATTGCACCTTGGCGGGCGCGCGGTTGATCTCATCCGCCAGCAGTAGGTTGCAAAACACCGGGCCCAGCTCGGTGCTGAAGTCGCCCCGACTCGGGTTATAGATCCGGGTGCCGATCAGGTCGGCGGGCACCAGGTCGGGCGTGAACTGAATCCGTCCCGCGAGCCCACCGGTCACCTGGGCAAACGCCTTGACGGTGACGGTTTTCGCCAGGCCGGGAACCCCTTCGAGCAGCACATGGCCCTCGGCGAGAAGAGCGATCAGAAGCCGCTCGAGCAGCCGATCCTGCCCGACGATCAGGCGCTTGACCTCGAAGAGGATCTGTTCGATCGGCGCCGGGACGCGAGCCGCGAGCTCCCGGGCGGTATCGGTGGCGTTGACGTTCTGCCGGGCCGGCTGCGATCGATCGATCATGAAGTCCCTCCTGCAATGACGGTTGTTCGATTGAAGCTGATGGATATGAGCCGGTTCTGAGCGATAAGTAAGCGATCTTTAAGAGGGGACCGAGTTCTCTCATCGACGGCGATGACTGCGACTGGTCCCCCTTATTCTTACGCGATGGAACGTCTATCCCCGGAGGGGCTGGCCAAACCAACCGCGTACACGCAAGTGGTCGTGGCCAGCGGCCGTCGCATCGTTTTCGTGTCCGGGCAGGTGTCCCAGGACGCCGACGGAAAGCTGGTGGCGCCGGGCGATTTCGCCGACCAGGCCCGGCAGGCCTACGGTAACCTGCGGATTGCCCTCAAGGCAGCCGGCGCGACCCCGGCCGACGTTACCAAGCTCACAACCTACATCGTCGGCTACAAGCCAGAGCTTCGCCCGCTGCTGGCCGATGCCCGAGCCACCCTTTTTCGCGCCGGCGAGCTGCCCGCGTCGACCCTGGTCGGCGTCCAGGCCCTGGCCGAGCCGGGTTTTCTGATCGAGGTCGAGGCGATCGCCGTCACCCGAACCTGAATTCGAGTCTCCGATGCGTCGTATTCGCGGTTCTGGGGTAGGGTAGCCCCGTGGGAATGATGCCTCCGGGCCACGGTGGCCCAGCGATGTTCTGGATGTGGGGCCGGCGCCGATTCTTGAACCCCGAGACCGGACCGGCGAATAGCGGCCTGACCGGCGAGCCTCCGATGGAGGAGCCGCCGGACCAGCAGGGACCGAAAGATCTCCGCAGCCGTTGGAACAACCTCAAGCAATCGGTAAAGGGAACAACGGCGGCGCTCCCCGAGGTGCTCAAGCTCGTCTGGGAAGCCAGCCCGGGAATCACCTCGGGTCTCTTCGTCGCGACCGTGATCGCCGGCTTCGTTCCGGCGGCCTCCGCCTACACCACCAGGCTGCTCATCAACACGGTCGTTCAGGGCATCGTGGTCCGCCGAGAGCACACTCTGGACCAGGTCCAGCTAGACCTTGGCCCATGGCACCTGGGTTTTACGACATTGAACGCCATCATCTTTCTGGCGGTGCTCCAGCTGTTGATCTTTGCCCTGATTGCCTTCCTCAGCACCATGCGCAACATCACCCAGCAGCTGCTGCAGAACTCGGTGTCGATGCGGATCCAGCTGATGGTGATGGAGAAGGCGGCGACCCTGGACCTCGCCTTCTACGAAGACCCGGCTTCCTACGACCTGCTGCGCCGGGCGCAGACCGACTCCATCAACCGGCCGATGATGATGATCTCGACTGCCTTTGGGCTGCTGCAGACCGCTTTGACCTTCATCAGCATGATTGCCCTACTCGTAGTGGTAAGTCCGTTGCTGGCATTGATCGCCCTGGTCTCCCCTATTCCCGCCTTCATCGCCGACACGCGTTATGGCTGGCGCGGCTATAACATCGCCCGCTGGGGCTCCCGGCTGCTACGCCGGATGAACTATTTGGTGACCCTGCTGACCACCGACACCTACGCCAAGGAAGTCAAGCTTTTCGGCCTCGCCCCCTACTTCATCAACCGCTATCGACTCATCGCCAATTCCTATTACGGGAGCCAGCGGCGGCAGGTCACCCGCCGCTACACGGTTGGCTTTTTGTGGGGCAACCTCAGCACGATTGCCACCTCCGTGACGTATCTCTATGTCGCTCTCCAGGCCGTGGTGGGCCGCCTGCATCTGGGCGACCTGACGCTGTACACCACCGCCGCACAATCGGTGCAGAACTCGATTCAGGGGATCCTCAGCGGTTTCTCCGGTATGTACGAGCACAACCTGTACCTGAACAACCTCTTCGAACTGATGGCGACGAAGACCACCCTGCCGGCACCCGAGCATCCGGCCGAGGTCCCAGTCCCGCTTCGCGGCGAGATCCGATTCGAGCACGTCAGCTTCGCCTATCCGGGCGCCACCAGCAACGCGGTCACCGACCTGAGCTTTAGCATCGCGCCGGGCGAGACGCTCGCCATCGTGGGGCGAAACGGCGCCGGCAAGACCACCCTGTTCAAGCTCATTTGCCGGCTCTACGACCCGACCGAGGGCCGCATCCTCATCGACGGTGTCGACCTGCGCGACTACGATCCAGCCCAGTTGAGGCAACACATCGGCGGCATGTTCCAGGATTACGTCACCTACCAGGCGACCGCCGCCGAGAACATCGGGCTCGGCAACCTGGACGGGATCGCCGATCGGCAGGCGGTGGTCAGGGCCAGCCAGCAGGCGGGAGCCGACTCGTTGATCGCGGACCTGCCCGAGGGTTACGACACCGCGCTCGGCAAGTGGTTCGATGCCGGAGTCAATCTGTCCGGCGGCGAATGGCAGAAGGTGGCCCTCGCCCGGGCGTTCATGCGCGACGCGCGCATTCTTTTGCTCGATGAGCCCACCTCAGCGCTGGACGCGCAGGCAGAGTACGACCTCTTCGAGCGGCTTCGCACGCTCACACGCGGCAAGACGGCGGTGTACATCTCGCACCGGTTCTCGACCGTTCGCCGCGCCGACCGCATCCTCTTTCTGGAACATGGCCGGCTGGTTGAACAGGGCACCCACGAGCAGCTGATGCGACTGGGTGGCCGGTATGCCCGGCTCTTCCGGTTGCAGGCTTCGGCCTACACCGGCGAAGACGTTCCCGAAGAGGCCGACCTGGACATCGCCCCGACCGCGTGAGGTCGTATTGACGCGTCGCGGCTGGCTGCTCTTTGCAGCCATGGCCGTCATCTGGGGAATCCCATATCTCTTTATCAAGATCGCGGTCGGCGAGCTGACGCCGGTCACCCTCGTTTGCTTCCGAACGGCACTGGGCGCTCTCATCCTTCTCCCGGTCGCCGCCGCGACCGGTGGCCTGCGCCCGCTGCTTCCCTACTGGCGGTGGGTGCTCGCCTACACCGTCGTCGAGGTCACGCTGCCATGGTTTCTACTAGCGGACGCCGAGCGCCGGCTTTCCAGCTCGTTGACCGGGCTCTTGATCGCGTCCGTGCCGCTGATCGGCGCACTCATCACCTGGCTGACCCGCGGTGACGATCGGCTCGATCTTCGGCGCGTGGGTGGTCTGGTCATCGGAGTGGTCGGCGTCGCAGTCCTCGTCGGCCTCGATGTCTCGTATCGAGACCTGGGCGCGGTCGGTGAGGTCGGACTGGTGGCGGTGGGCTACGCCACGGGACCGATCATCGTGGCTCGACGGTTGCCGAAGGTTCCGTCGCTGGGCGTGGTCGCGGCTTCGCTCATCCTGACGGCCGTCGGCTACGCGCCGCTCGCGCTCGGTCAGCTGCCCAGCCGGTTCCCGTCGGCGCAGGTCCTGCTCGCCGTTGGCGTGCTGGCGGTCGTCTGCACCGCGCTCGCCTTCCTGCTGTTCTTCGCCCTGATCGCGGAAGTGGGACCGGTGCGAGCCACCGTCATCACCTATTTCAATCCGGCGGTTGCGCTGCTGTTAGGCGTCGTCCTGCTACGCGAGCCATTTACGATTGGCGCCGTGATCGGCTTCGCCCTGATCCTGGCGGGTTCGGTGCTCGCGACGCGGCGGGTTAGCGCGCCTGTTGCTGACGCCGGGGCATTGACATCATCGAGTCCTTCGGGAGCTGCAGCACCTGGTAAACGCGGGCTGCGGCGCCGATCGCAAGGATCAGGAAGATGACGCCCAGAACGAACAGCGCGACGAAGGCGAGCCGGCTCCCCTCGTAGACGGTCAGGTAGAGGACGGCGGCCACCGCCCAGAACGCGGCGATCGCGGCGGCGAGGCGGGCCCAGACCGGCACGGTCGTCACATAGCGCTTGTCGGTTCCCAACCCGAGCGGAATGCGCGACGCCCAGGATGGTTTCACAGCCCATGCCCAGGCCAGCACGGCCCAGAAGACGACGTTCACGATGGAGAAGATGCTCAGCAGGACACGAAGGAAGGTCATGCTGCTGCAACGTAATCGGGGCTTTGAATCCTGCAGATCAGAACTTGGCGAAGAACTCGACGACGCGGTTCTCGTCCGACGGGACGTCGATCTCGGCACGCTCGGGGCTGTGTACCACGCGGCCGCTCAACGTCTGCGGATCGGCGCTCAGCCACTG
>DASTJZ010000180.1:0-8318 GCA_035716185.1 Candidatus Dormiibacterota bacterium | reverse complement strand
GGGTCGCTCGCGCATCAGGCTAGGGACCCATCGCGCCTTGGCGGTCTGCCAGATTGTCTCGGCGAACGCTCGGTGCTGCGCAGGGCCAGGATGTAGGTTATCCGCCGCGAGCCAATCCGCCTGTTTCTCTGGAAGTGTGCTAACGGCCGTGATGTCGACGAATCCAAACCCAAGCCCCTCGGCTTCCTCCCGCGCCACCTGATTGAAGGCGGTGATCCGCCCGTGCAATCGTTCCGGAGTGCCGAAACTGGCGGCGCCGGAGAGGGGCGAGAAGTCCGGCGTGGAAATGGCCACCACTCGACTGGAAGGGAGGCCGAATTGCTGAACGGCGCCGTAGATCTGGGCGAGGCGATGGCGATACGTGGTCTCCTCGACGCCCTGCACGATGTCGTTGGCGCCAATCAGCACCGTAATGAGGTCAGCGCGCGCCGTCCGGCCCACCGGTAGCTCGTCGCGGATCAAATCGGCTGTCGTGTAGCCATTGACCCCGAGGTTGCAGACCTCGACGGGGACTCCGAGCTCTTGAGCCAACCGGTCTGCAAGAAGTTTCGGAAAATTCTTGGACTCATCCTCGAGCCCTGTGCCGATGGTGTAGGAATCGCCGAGCGCTAGATAGCGGATCGGGCCAGCCATTTCGTCAAGCCCTGTGGGCGCCGCCGGCTACTCGCGCGAAAGCAGGATGATATCAAAACCAGGGCACCAAGCAGCACGAGCGCACCAATCCCAAGAATCAGCACGGAGCCGTGACTAACGCTCAACGGGCGCTGCCAGCCTCAGACAGACACGTCAAAGCGCTCGGGATCCCATTTGATGCCCAGCTGGGTCGGGCCGGCCATGTAACCGAGCAGCGCTGACGACGCGACGACCGCGGGGCTGGCCAGATATCCCAGGCCGCCGACACCCATCCGATTCTGCCAGTTGCGGTTGAACGAGGTAATTGCGACCTGACCTTTTTTGAGCGCGTCCGGTCCCTGTCCGAAGCATGGCCCGCACCAGGATTCCCGGATCTGGGCGCCGACGGAGCGGAAAACGGAGGCGATCGATTCGCCGCCGAGGCGCGGTTCAGGCTTCTCGATATCCCGCTTGACCCCACCGGAGCCAGGGAAGACGACGAATTCCTTCGGGGCCTTCTCGAATCCGTGCTCCCGACCCGAGCGAATCACCAGCGCGGCTTCGAGCAGGTCGTCATAGCCGCCGTTGGTGCATGACCCGATCAGCGCTTTGTCGAAGCTGAGCTTCTCGGCAGCGACCTCATCAGCCGGAAACGCATTGCCCGGGGCGAACGGCTTGGCGATGAACGGAACCAGCTCCGAGAGGTCGAGCGTCTCATCGATGTCCCAGGCGACGCGGTCACCGGGCTTGAACCGGGGGTACGGAAGATCGGTGATGCCCTTTCGCCGGTACCAATCGAGGGTGATCTCATCGGGCGCAAAGATGCCGTTCTGGGCTTCAGCCTCCGCCATCATGTTTGCGATCGTGTTCCGATAAGGAATCGGCAGTTGCTGGCCGGCGTCGACGAACTCCACGCTCATCCCCTGCGCCTGGGTCTTCCCCCAGCGTCGAAGCAGCGCCAGCACCACGTCCTTACCGCTGACCCAGGGACGGAGCTTTCCAGTGAAGACCACGCGCCGGCGCTTGGCCGGGGTGAAATAGATGTAGCCGGTCGACCAGCCGAAGCCGAGCTGCGTGCTCCCCACCCCGATACCGACAGCGCCGTACGCCCCATAAGCGCGGCTATGCGAATCCGCGCCAGGGATGAAGGCGCCGGGGATGACCAGGCCCTGCTCCGGAAAGTAGAAGTGGAAGATGCCATCGCCGGGCGTCGCGTAATACGGCTTGCCGATGTCATGCAGCTTGGCGAAGTCGCGGCCGATGCCCGTCTGCTTGTCATCACTGTTGCGGCCGGAGAACACGAAGTGGTCGTTCGCGATGGCGGCCTGCCGTGGAAAGATCGTGTTCCCGCCGGTGATCTGGTTGAACGTATGAATGGAAAATGGCGCGGTTCCATCCGACGCCGGTAGGAGGTCGGCCCACACCCGGAGGGTCGAGCCCGCCCGCACCTCGGCGTCTCTGTCCACCCGATGGGCCCAGACGATCTGCTCCGTACTGCTGAGCTTGCTCGCGGCTTCCGCATCGGGCCACTCGACGCTGGGCGGACGGTGGACCGACTCGGCAAACTCGCGCCGGCCGACCGCGATGATCCCTCCCGAGCGGCGAATCTCTTCTTCCTTGGGAGTGAGCGGCACGGGGTCGTAGACCTTCCCCCGCGTCTCGTTGGTCAACCGCCGGCTCGATGGGTCGAAGCTGAAGGTATCCCCCTCCTGGGCGTCCTCCGAGGCGGCGCGGCTCTGCACGACGTGAAGCCCGAGATTCAGCGCGTTGCGGCGGAAGATGTCACCCACGCCGTCGCCACACACGATCACGAGCTCCAGGCCGGCCTCCTCGGCAACGGCCTTCAACCCGGCGGGACTCATCTCCCGCGACGAGCCGATCCCGAACCGCTCGCCGGCGATGACGAACGTTTCGCCGCGATGAACGCGGTCGCGGAAATCGGGCATGAGATAGCGGAACGCCCCCACCTTCCAGCGCTCATCGAGCCGCTCCAGGCTCTCGGAGACGCAATCGTCGGCGGGCGTGATCTGATCCGTGTCGATCGCGTCGAGTTTCTTGCCGGGGATCTTCGGGTCCCAGAAGATCAGGGCGCGCCCGCGAACCTGGTGGCCGTCGCTCGCCGTCGCTGTCTGCGGCGGCGCCGGCTGGACCGGCAGAGCGGCCCCGACCTTTTGACGCGCCGGCTGGATGGTGTTCACGAGACCTTTGATGCTTCGAATTCTCTCAAGACGGCGTCGGCGGCGGCGCTGGTCGTCAGCTCGCCCCCAAGGTCTTTGGTCGTCTTGCGCTGCCGCGCCGCGCTCATGACGGCCTCCTCGATGCGACCGGCTTCGGCCTCAAATCCGAGGTGCCGGAGCATCATGGCCCCGGCCAGGATGGCACCGACGGGGTTTGCGACCCCTTTGCCGGCATGCTTGGGCGCCGAGCCATGCACGGGCTCGAACAACCCGCGACGCGTATCGGGATTGATGTTGCCCGAAGGCGCCTGGCCGAGGCCTCCAACCAGCTCAGAAGCGAGGTCGCTCAGGATGTCGCCGAACATGTTGGACGTGACCACCACATCGAAACGGCCCGGATCTTTCACGAATTGCATCGCCGCCGCGTCGACGAAAAGATGCTCGGCCTCGATGTCGGGCGATTGCTGCCGCTGCATCGCAAAGACGCGCTGCCACAGGTCGTGCGCGTGATAGAGCGCGTTGCTCTTATCGACCATGGTGACGCGGCCGCGATGGCCGGACTCGCGACGCCGCCGTGCCAGATCGAAGGCATAATGCTGGATCCGCTCGACGCCCTTGCGCGTGTTGAGGTCTTCCTGGATCGCGATCTCGTCAGCAGTGTCGCGTTTGAACTGGCCACCGATGCCGACGTAAGCGCCCTCGGTGTTCTCGCGCACGACGACCAGGTCGATCGATGGCGCATCTTTCAGCGGGGTCAGCCCTGGTGCCAGGAGGCGCGACGGCCGAAGGTTCACCCAGAGGTCGAGCTCGAAGCGCAGCCGGAGCAAGAGTCCCGCGGCGTACTGGGGATTTGTCACCCTGGGGTCGCCCACCGCGCCGAAATAGATGGCATCGACGCCCTGCAACTCCTGGAAGACGGCATCGGGAATGATCTCGCTGGTTCGTAGATATCGCTCCGCGCCCAGGTCGTAGGTGACGAACTCGAGCTGAGATTTTGGGGTCACCGCCTCCAGGACCCGAATCCCCTGGGCGATGACCTCAGGGCCAATGCCGTCGCCGGGAATAACCGCGATCCGAAACGGCATCGCCTACACGTCCTCTTCGGCCTCGGCCATCGACTGCGGCCCCGGCACCCTCCCGAATCGGAACCGGCCGTGACTCCTCATCCGTACAGGATATTGGTCCCACTCAGAAAGATTTCGGGGGCTACGGCCGATACCACTTACATAGTGTTGACGGAGGAGAGGGCCCTTCAAGCAGCCATGGGCAAAATGCGAAGGCTGCGCCGGATGCGCCGGCTATCACGATTCACCTATTGGGCGGCCTGGGGGTTCGTGGGTGTGGTCTGCCTGCTCTTGCTTGCCGGCGGCATCGCCGGCCTTGCGTCAGGCTAGGGTTTATCCTCAGGGTTCTCCTGAATTAGCCGCCCATAAGCAAACCCGTACACGAACAGCGCCAGGACGCTGCTGGCCGCGAGGATCAGGGTTGCCGGTGCCCACAAGCGCCAGAGCGCCGCGCCAAAACCGATCATGGCGGCGAACAGGCCAACGCCTCGTGCGACACCCACATACCAGGGATAGGAAAAGTAGCGGTATTCGGTCAGCACCTGGCTGAGCACGGCCAGCAGAGCGAGCTGCGGGAGAGCAACCACCCAGGCGATGATCGCAACCCGCCCGGCCACATCGTTGACCCCAGTCGAGATGAATGCCTGCAGGATATACACGCCGAGGACGATGAGGCCGACGTTGATCACCGTCTCGGCACGAACAAATTCGGGTCGAAGCGTATAGCGACCTCGATGGTCCCGACGGTATCGGCGGGGAAGCCTAGTTGTCCCGCTCATGTGACGTCTCAACCAGGCGATTGAGCGCCTGTTTTGCGCCCCCGCTGTCGATGGACTCGCTTGCCTTGGCCAGGCCGTCCTTCCAGTCGCGGGCCCGACCGGCGGCCAGGAGTGCCGCGGCCGCGTTGAGCAGTACGACATCGCGACGGGAGCCGGTCTCCCCCTCGAGCACCTGGCGCAGCAGCTGTGCGTTCTCCGCAGGGGTGCCGCCCTCGAGGTCTTCTGAGCGAGCTCTCGGTATGCCCAGCTCCTGCGGCTCGAGCTCGTATTCGCTGACGGCGCCGTCCTTCAGCTCGTAGACCCGTGAGGCCCCGGTCGTGGTCAGCTCGTCAATTCCATCCTCGCCGAAGAAGACCAGCGCCCGCTCATGGCCGAGGTCTTTCAAGACGCGCACCATCAGCGGGGCGAGGGATGGCGCGCCCACGCCAAGCGCCTGGCGCCGCACCCGCCCGGGATTGGCCAGCGGACCGAGGACGTTGAAGACGGTCCGGACACCGAGCTCGCGACGCGCAGGACCGGCATGTCGCATCGCTGGATGAAAGGTCGGGGCAAAACAGAAACCGACACCGGCAACGTCGATACAGCGCCGGACACCATCGGGGCCGAGCGTGATGTCGACCCCGAGCGCCTCGAGGACATCGGCACTACCGCACCGGCTCGATGCGGCGCGGTTCCCGTGCTTCGCCACCGGGATCCCGGCGCCGGCTGCAACCAGCGCCGCGGCCGTCGAGATATTGAAGGTCCCGGCACGGTCACCGCCCGTGCCGCAGGTGTCGATGGTGCCCTCGGGAACCGAGAGCGCCGTCGCGTGCGCGCGCATCGAGTCGACAAACCCGGTCATCTCCTCAGCCGTCTCCCCTTTCGCCCGGAGGGCAATCAGCACGCCGGCGATCTGCGAAGCCGTCACCTCGCCCGCCATGACCTGGTCCATGACGTCCCGGGCTTGCTCGCGACTGAGTGGCGTGCCCGCCAGCAGCTGCTCGATGGCTTCCGCGGGCGTCACGGCCGCGGATATTGATAGGCAGCCGGCAAGGCCATGACGAGCAGCGCCAGAAGCATCCGGTAACAGGTTTGATAGGCGTCGCTCCGATAGCGGATCGTCCGGCCGCCCACCCGCTCCACCACAGGAATCTGCTCGCAGAAGTCGGCCATGCTGGCGTTCATCCAGTCGATCTCCAGCACGAAGGGGTCTTTGGGCTGAATCAGCGGACGATCGTTGCGATTGGCATAGGCCCGGGAGGCGCCCTCCTCGATCCGCCGGCAAGCCTCCAGCGGATGCAACGAACGGGCGGCCTGGCGGCCCAAGGCTTCTTTCACCACCACCCCTTCGATGCCGGGGAGCGCCGCGGTCGCCTCCTCCACCGCGGCCCGGTCGCCGGTGATCAACGCCGTCCTGACACCGTAGGTGCCGGCCAGCGCCGCGTTCAGGGTGGCCTCGCTCTGCGGCTGGCCATTGAGGCGCAGCGCATAGATCGTCCGGCCGCCGTAGGTATGGTCCATGATGGCTCGCTCAGTCCCGACCGAGGCGTGATAGCCGACGAAGAACGCGACTTCGAAGCTCGGGTCCAGCCCCGCACCCATCGAATATGGTTTGTCGCCGCCGCTGATCAGCTCGACACCCTCATCGAGCTCATCCAGCAGGAAGTTACGCATGTCCCCATGCGAGTCGTTCACCACGAAGCGGGTAGCCCCCGCTCGGCGGGCGCCCGCGACGGCGGCATTGGTTTCGGCCGTCATCAGCCGGCACGATCGCTCGTATTCTGGCGTGCCCCGCATCACCTGCTGGAGGTGGACGACCCCGGCCATGCCCTCCATGTCCACGGAGATGAAGACACCATTGCGCTCAGGGGAGGCCAAAGTCCTCAAATTCTAAGGAGGCACGAGCCCCCACCTACCCTCCCCCGAGGGGGAGGAAGAATTCAGCGACTGTTCAGCCCGCTGAAAAAGAAAGTGGGGTCCTGGTTCCGGGGGGCTTGGAACAGGTACCCCACGGCACAGTATAGGGCCAGACCGAGGGACGAAATCAATAGCGGGCAAGCCGCCGCAAACCCTCGGCCACCTTGTCCGGATTGAGCATGAACGCGTGTTCGAGGGCGGGGCTGAAGGGCATGGCCGGCACGTCCGGGCTGGCGATCCGGCTGACCGGGGCGTCGAGGCTGGCGAAGCAGCGCTCGGCCAGCTCGGCGGCCACCTCGGCCCCAAAACCGCCGGTGCGATTCGCCTCGTAGATGACCGCCACCCGCCCGGTTTTCTGGATGCTTCGCGCGCAGCTCTCGATGTCCCAGGGGCGCAGGGTGCGCAGGTCGAGGACCTCGACCTCGATGCCGTCCTGGCTCAACTGCGAGGCCGCCTGGAGCGTCACGGCTCGCATGTAGCCATAGGTAATGGCGGTCAGATCTCGGCCTGGCCGGGCGAGGGCAGCAGCCTCCAGTGGGAGGAGAGCGGCGTCGCCCTCCGGGACCTCCTGCCGCTGTGCGCGATAGAGCTTCTTGGGCTCGAGGAAGATGACCGGGTCGGGGTCGCGGATGGCGGCCTTCAGCAAGCCCTTGGCATCCGCCGGCGTCGACGGCAGCACCACTTTCAACCCCGGGACATGGCAGTAAAAGGCCTCCGGAGATTGCGAGTGATAGAGCGCGCCGCGGACCCCTCCGCCGGTAGGCGCGCGGATCACCAGGGGACAGCCAAAGTCGCCGTTCGATCGGTAGCGGACCCTGGCGATCTCGTTGACGATCTGGTTGAAGGCGGGATAGCTGTAATCGGCGAACTGCATCTCGGCAACCGGAAGGAATCCCTCGAGGGCGAGGCCCTGGGCGACCGCGGCAATGCTCGACTCGGCGAGGGGCGTATCGAGCACCCGCTGGGCGCCGAACCGGCGCTGGAGTCCCTCGGTCGCCTTGAAGACGCCGCCTTTCAAGCCGACATCCTCGCCCAGGATGCAGACCCGCTCGTCGCGCTCCATCTCCTCCGCCAGCGCGTCGCGCACCGCCTGGACGAGGTTGCGCTCAGGCATCGGCGTAGACGTGTCTGGTCAGCGAGGCGGCATCGGGGTCGGGCGCAGCTTCGGCGGCTTCGGTCGCCCGCTCCACCTCGCCGGCAATCTGGTCCCGTAGGCCGGCATCCTCTTCCGGGGTCAGCCAGCCGCGCTCGATCAGCATGTCACGCATCCGCGGGATGGGATCGCGGGCGGCCTCGGCAGCAAGCTCAGCAGGATCTCGATAGGCCCGCTGGTCGTCGTCGGTGGAATGCGATTGCAGCCGCACCACCTCGGCCTCGATCAAGCTTGGTCCCTCACCAGCGCGAGCGCGACGGGCCGCCTCCACCACGGCAGCGTGCACCGCGAAGAAATCATCGCCCGCGACCCGAACGCCCGGGATGCCGTAGGCCGCGCCGTGTTCGGCGACGCCAGGTCCGGCGACCTGCAGCGACTGCGGCACCGAGATCGCCCAGTGGTTGTTCTCGCAGAAGAAGATCACAGGGCAGCGATGGATCGCCGCAAAGTTCAGCCCCTCGTGGAAATCACCCTGGCTGGTCGCGCCCTCCCCGAAGCTGACGTAGCAAAGAGCACCCTCGCCCTTCCATTTCAAGGCGAGCCCGATTCCAGCCGCCTTTGGGATCTGTGGCCCGACGGCGCTCGACCCGATGATCACACCCCGGCGCCGGCTGCCAAAGTTCCCCGGCGTCTGGCG
>DASTJZ010000179.1:0-3994 GCA_035716185.1 Candidatus Dormiibacterota bacterium | reverse complement strand
GTGATGGCACTCCCGCCGTCGCTGGCTGGTGCGCTCCAGCTCACGGTGGCCGCGCCATCGCCGCCGTTGGTCGCCTGGACATTGGTCGGCGCGCTCGGGGCGGTGATGACGGCGACCTGACCTGAGCTTGCTGAAGGACCGGTTCCGGCCGCGGTCGTCGCGCTGATCGCAAAGGTGTAGCTGCCGGCACTCAGCGAGGTGAGCGTACGCCAGGTGTCTGGCGGAGCACCCGAAGGCTGGTTGCCGCTTATCACCACCGGTAGTTGCGCCACGCCATTGAGGCTCGGCACCACCGTGTACTGCAGCACCGGGCTGCCGCCGTCAGAGGGTTGCAACCAGGAGAGGGGCGCGGTGCCGACGCCGCCCATCGCCTGAACCCGCTCCGGCGCACTGGGCAACACTGGCAGCGTTACCTGATAGATGTTGTTGCCGCCGCCGTTCGGCGAACCCATCGTGCTCGGGTTGTCCGCGATCATCAGCTGTCCCGCGCCGTCCCCGGCCAGCCCGATCGGCTGCGCAGTGGGCAGCTGCCCGAGGAGGCCGCCGCTGTTCTGGCCGGCGATGACCGTCGCAAATCCAGCCGGCGTGATCTGATCGATCCGCCAGTACGCCGGGCCGGTCGGTGGAATGGTGGACTCGATCGCTATTAGATTTCCGTTGCGGCCGAGCGCCACGTCGTTGCTGACCCCTCCAGCGAGCGTGCCGATCGTGCCTGTCGTGTCGACCTTGCGGAGCTGTGGGGCATTGCTGGCGCCGACGAAGTAGAGCGTCCCGTCGCCGCCGAGGACCAGGCCCATCGGTGCCGTGATCAGTGCGCTGGTCGCCGGACCTCCGTCACCGGTCGATCCGGCGGTGCCGGTTCCGGCGACCGTGATGATGGTGCCGGACGGCGAAACCTTGCGGATCCGGTTGTTGCTCTGGTCAGCGATGTAGAGCGAGCCGTCCGCAGCGACGGCAATGCCCCATGGATTGTTGAGTTGCGCGCTGGTGGCCGCCTGGTTATCGCCGTTATAGCCGGCGACTCCATGCACGCCGGCGATCGTGGTAATCGTGCCCGCCGAAACCTTGCGCACGACTTGATTTCCCGTATCTGCGATGAACAGGTCACCCGCCGCGTCGACCGCGACGCGTCTCGGGGCGTTCAGCTCGGCGGACGTCGCGGCGCCGTTGTCACCGGCAAACCCCGCGGTGCCGTTTCCCGCCACCGTGCTGATCGTGCCGTCCGTCTTGACTTCACGAACGCGGTTGCTGTTCGTGTCGGCGATAAAGAGATCACCGGCGCCGTCGTAGGCGAGCCCGGAGGGCTGACAGACCTGGGCCTGCAGGCCTGATCCGCCGTCACCGCTGCTGCCACAGGCGGTGCCGTTGCCGGCGGCCGTGGTGATCGTGTTGGTGGATCCATCGACGCGCCGCAGGCGCAGGTGGTCGGCAATATAGAGGTTGCCGCTGGCATCGCGGACGGCAGACGTGGGCATGTTCAGGCTCGCCGCCGTCGCTGGTCCGCCGTCGCCCGAGAAGCCCTGCGTGCCGTTGCCGGCCACGGTATTGATGACTCCAGTGGGACTGACCTCGCGCACCCGTTCGTTGTTGGAATCAGCGATGTCGATCGAGCCGTTGGGCGCGATCCAGACGCCGTATGGAGCCTGGAGTTCAGCCAGTTTCGCCTGACCGGTATCGCCCGAAAAGCCCGAGGTGCCGTTACCCGCGACGGTCGTGATGACGTGCGGGCTGGTGGTGTCGACCCGCCGGATCCGGTTGTTGCCGCTGTCGGCGATGAACAGGTTGCCATTGGCGTCAAACGCGAGGCCGCTGACCTCAAACAGCTGGGCCTGGTTCGCCGGTCCAGTGTCACCAGAGAAGCCGCCGACGCCCGTGCCGGCGAACGTGCTGATGATGCCGGTTGAGGCATCGACTTTTCGGACGCGATTGCTGCCATCGGCGATGAAGATGTTGCCTGAGCCATCGACGGCGACGCCCTGTGGGAAATAGAGTTGCGCCTGCGTGGCCGGGCCGCCGTCCCCAGAAATTCCGCTACTGCCGGTTCCTGCAATGACCGCGCTCGCTCCAGTTACGGGATCCAGCTTGACGACCTGCTGCACGCTCGTCTCGGCGACATAGATATTGCCGGCGGCGTCCACGGCAATCCCGTCCGGACTGGCCAGCGGCGCGCTGTTGACGATCGTTTCCTGGTTAGTCGAAAGATTGAGGGCGCGGACGGCGCCGTAGTAAGCATCGGATACATAGAGCGTCGTTCCATGGAGGGCGAGATAGACCGGCTGTTGTGCCACGCTCACTGCCGAGCCGCTGCCGGGGCCACCAACCTCCTTCCTCCAGCTGCCCGGAATGCCGGCCGCCGGCATCACGTATGTCAACTGATCGGCATTGACCGTCGGGCTCGTACCACCCGCGGTCGTCACCGTGACGTCGAAGGTGGCGGAGGTCGCGATCGTCGGCGCCGGGAACGATAGCTGCGTGTCGGAGTTAGACAGGAACTGACTGCTGGGCACCTGGGTGCCGCCCACGTTGACGGTCTGGGCGAATAACAGCCCCGTCCCCGTGATGGTGATGGTCTCGCCACCGGCGGCAGAGCCGCTGCTCGGCGCGACGCTACTGACGCTCGGCTGCGGCGCGCCGTAGTTGAACGTGATATCGGGTACCGGCCCGGTGGGCGTACTCACCCCGGACAGCGTCGTGACCGTTAGCTGGTCGGAGGGATTGCTGGAGACCGGTTGCGCGGGGGAGACCGCGGTAATTTGCGCGTCCGAATCAACCGAGTAGCTGGCGGCGGTCACCGACCCGAAGGCCACTGCTGTCGCCCCGGTGAAGTGGGTGCCGTGGATGACGACGCTGGTGCCACCCGAGTCCGGACCCGAGGCCGGGCTGATGCTGGTGGTCTTCGGCGGCGGATACATGCTGGCGATCGCGGTTCCCCAGTCGCAAGAATCGGTCGCCGATCCCGCGTACTCGCCCGCGACCCAGACGGTCGAGCCACCCGGATCGACGGCGGCGCCGGAGTAGTCGCCCCAGCGGGTTCGACCGCCGCAACTCGTGGTGTCATAGACGCCCAGCCCCGGCTCCAGCAGCACACCCTGCCGGTTCTGCTGACTGGGATTCTCGATCCCCATCAGGCTGGCGTACTGGTGGATGGAGGACTGGCTGAAGACGAGCGACAGGTCGCCGTTTCCGTCGGGAGCGATGGCGGGATAGAACAGGTCGCCGCCATCCATGCCGATGTCGTAGTTCTGGGAGATTCCCGTGAATACGGATGCGGTCGCGACCACAAGTCGCAAGCACGAACGGGTGGGCCCGGGCTGCATCGGCTGACAGGCGTCATTGGCGACCCACGTGATGTTGCCGTTCAGGTAGATCGCTGACGTGATCCGATCGTCGCCCGTGTTGAGGAACGTGCCGCCGTCGGGCTGCATCGCGTCCGGCGGGTCCCCGCCGCTGCCGAGAGAGATAGGCCCGCTCGCACCCGACAGGTTGGCGCTGCTGGCTGCACCGTCGATCGTGTCGAGGTAAAAGGAACCGTTGTCCCAGGCAACCTCGTAAACCGTGGAGGTCGCGCTGTACTCGCGGGCGGGCACAAGCCCAAAGGTGAAGAGGGAGATTCCTGTCATTGCCGGCGCACTCGACTGGCTGGCCAGATCGGCCTTGCTGATCACGTAGACATCGGTCGTCGAGAACGCACAGGTGCTCGAACAGTTGAAGACGAAAAAGCTCACAGCGATCTTGTCCGTGCTACCGGCCAGGTGCGGTTGGTCGTAGACGTAGGCTGGGTCCCTGGGCGACGCCACCTTGTACACCGCCCACGTCCCGGAGGGATCCGAGCTGGTGGTCATCGCCACGTAGCTGATGGTGTTGGAGTTCGCATCGAAGGCCATCCCCGAGGCGACAAACCGGCTAACACCCGGGTCATACAGCACCTGCGGATCGGTGAGGCTGAAGTTCGCTGGAACGCCAAACATGGTGTTCAGATCGAACGCACCGCCGA
>DASTJZ010000178.1:0-3630 GCA_035716185.1 Candidatus Dormiibacterota bacterium | reverse complement strand
AATCGGACCTACAGACGTTCGTGTGCGGGCGCTCCGCTCCGCGATCAGTCAGGGCACGGAGATGCTCGTCTACCGTGGCCAGGTCGATCCCGATCTCCCGCTCGATCTCCCGACGCTCAAGGGCAGTTTTCGATTTCCGATCAAGTACGGATACGCCAGCGTTGGCCGGGTTGAGGCCGTCGGCGCGGGCGTCGACGGGATCAAGGAAGGCGACCTCGTGTTCGTGCATCACCCTCATCAGTCCTGCTATGTGGTCCCGGAGACGGCCGCAATCCGCTTGCCCGACGACCTGGAGCCCGAGGCCGGCGTCCTCCTCGCCAATCTCGAGACGGCGATCACGATCGTGCTCGACGCCCATCCGCGGCTCGGCTGCCGCGCGGTCGTGTTTGGTCTGGGCGTCGTCGGCCAGCTTGTGGTTCAGCTGTTGCGCCGCGCCGGAGCTGTCGCCGTCATTGCCGTCGATCCGATCGAACGCCGACGCCAGCTGGCCCGCTCGATCGGTGCGACCCTGGCGATTGGGCCCGAAGCGGGACTCGTGCAGCGCGTCATACAAGAGACCGATGGGGTCGGGGCCGACGTCGCCATCGAGGTAAGCGGGAATCCTCGCGCACTCGATCAGGCGATTACCACCGTGACGTTCCAGGGCACCGTCGTGGTGGCCTCGTGGTACGGCACGAAACCCGTCAGTCTCGACCTCGGAGGAGCCTTTCATCGAAACCGCGTGAGACTGCGCAGCTCCCAGGTGTCGCATCTCGATCCAGCGCTCGGATGGGCCTGGTCGGCGGCACGCCGGCTGCAGCTTGCAACCGAGCTGCTGGGCGAGATCAGCTGGGCCCCGCTGATCAGCCATCGGATTCCGCTGGAGGATGCGCCGGAAGCCTACCGGCTCGTCGATGAGCGGCCCGCCGAGACCGTCCAGGTGCTGCTCACCTATGTATGAGGTTGGCGTCGTCGACCAGTTCGAGGCGGCTCACCGGCTGCAGGGGAACTTCGGCCCGGCCACCCGGCGCCACGGCCACACCTATCGCGTCGAGTTGCGGGTGCGGGGCGCAGCGCTTGCCGCGGATGGGACGCTGTGTGACATCGGACAGCTGGGCGACGGGCTACGCGCCGCGCTCGGTGCGCTCAACTACCAGGACCTGGACGAGCTGCCGGCCTTTTCGGGCCGGAACACGACGGCAGAGGCGGTCGCCACGCACATCCTGCAAGCCGTCAGGGGTCGGATCACGACGGCCGGCCTGAAGTCGATCGCCGTCCTGGTCTGGGAATCGCCGAGCGCTTTTGCCTCTTACGAGGAGGAGCTGTAACAGCCGCTCAGGCGTTCTTAACCGCGGCGACAAGCTTCGTCAGCGAATCCTTGGCGTCGCCAAAGAGCATCACCGTCTTGGGATCGTAGAGGAGCTCGTTGTCGATCCCGGCAAACCCCGGGCGCATGCTGCGCTTCATGAAGACGATGTTCTTGGCCTGGTCCACATTGAGGATCGGCATCCCATAAATCGGGCTGCCGGGCGTGTTCTTGGCCGCTGGGTTCACGACATCGTTGGCGCCGACGACGAGCGCGACATCGGTTGATGGGAATTCGCCGTTGATTACGTCCATTTCCTTGAGCTGGTCGTAAGGGACGTTCGCCTCGGCCAGCAGGACATTCATATGTCCCGGCATGCGGCCGGCGACCGGGTGAATCGCGTACTCGACTTCGACGCCGCGCTTTTCCAGCTCATCGGCCAGCTCCTTCAAGGCGTGCTGTCCCTGGGCCACGGCCAGCCCGTAGCCCGGGACGATGATCACCTTGCGGGCATAGGCGAGCATCGTTCCGACATCTTCCGGTGTGCCGGCCCGGACGCTCTTGCCCTCAGCCGTCGCGGCGACTCCGGCGGGCCCGGCGTGCACCTGGCCGAACGCGCCGAAGAGGACATTGGCGAGGGAACGCCCCATCGCCTGGCTCATCATCGTCGTCAGCAGCGTGCCGGAAGCGCCGACCAAGGTTCCGGCCACGATCAGGGCGAAGTTATTGAGCACGAAGCCGCTGGCCGCGACGGCGAGACCGGTGAAGGCGTTGAGTAGCGAGATGACCACCGGCATGTCGGCGCCACCGATCGGCAGGACGAAGGCCACGCCAAGCACCAGGGCCAGCGCGAGCAGCGGCACAAAGACGATGGGTTCTGAGGCGATGGCGATCGTGCGGATCGCCAGCACGACGATCGCAGCGGCAATGATGGCATTGACGATCTGCTGCCCGCGGTAGGTGATCGGCGTGCCCGTCATGAGCCCCTGCAGCTTGGCGAAGGCGATTGCACTTCCGGCGAAGGAGATGCCCCCGACGACCATGGAAAAGGCGCTTGGAAAGGTGAGCTGAACCCCGGGGTGCGGACCGAGGTGCAGAAGCTCAGAAATCGAGACCAGCGCGGCGGCGCCGCCACCGACACCATTGAAGGCGGCGACCATTTGCGGCATGGCGGTCATCTGCACCGTTCGCGCCGAGATCGCCCCGACCGGGGCACCGATCAGGATGCCCAGCACCACGATGATGACGCCGGCGGTCGTGAACTTCAGCAGCGGGATGGTCGCCAGCAATGCGATCACCATGCCCACGGCGGCGGTTTGATTGCCACGGGCGGCGGTCTTCGGCCCGCTCAATTGCTTGAGGCCGAGGATGAAGAGAACGGCGGCCAGCAGGTAGGCGAGCGAACTCCAGATGTTCACTTCGACGGTGGCGGCGGTGCCGGCGACGTTGGCTGCCGGGTCGGCGCCTGGCGGCCTTTGAACATCTCGAGCATTCGATCGGTGACCACGAAACCACCGACCACGTTCAATGTGGCGAGGACCACCGCTACCAGACCGAGGACGATCTCGAGCGGACTGCTGGCGCTGGCGGCGATATAGATGGCGCCGACCAGGATGATGCCGTGGATGGCATTGGTCCCCGACATCAACGGCGTATGGAGGAGGGTCGGAACCTTGGAGATCACCTCGATGCCGACGAAGATCGCCAGGACGAAGTAGGTGAACTCGGTCAACAGCTCGTTGTTCATGCCTTCGATGCCTCCAGCAGGGCCTTGGCCTGCGGATGCACGAGCTCGCCGGCGTTGGTCAGGCACGAGCCCTTGACGATCTCGTCGCTGAAATCGATGTTCGGCTGGCCGTCTTTGACCAGGCTGAGCAGGAGGGTGCTCACGTTGCGGCTGAACAGCTGGCTGGCATGCATCGGCATGGTCGTGGCCAGGTTGCGGCTGCCGTCGATCGTCACGCCGTTGACGGTTATCACCTCGCCCGGTTTGGTGATCTCGACATTGCCGCCCGTATCCGCCGCCAGGTCGACGATGACGGAACCCGGTCGCATCCGGCCAACCATGTCGCCGGTTACCAGGACGGGTGCGCGCCGGCCCGGCACGGCGGCGGTCGTGATGACAACGTCCGAGGCGGCAACGTGGTCGCCGATGAGCTCGCGCTGACGCCGCAGGAATTCCTCGGACTGTTCGCGCGCGTAACCGCCAGTACCTTCCTGCGCCTCGAGCGGTAGCTCGACGAAGGTGGCGCCGAGGCTCTTCACCTCGTCCTTTACCGCCGGCCGCACGTCGTAGGCCTCGACGACGGCGCCCAGACGGCGCGCGGTCGCGATCGCCTGCAAGC
>DASTJZ010000177.1:0-19881 GCA_035716185.1 Candidatus Dormiibacterota bacterium | reverse complement strand
CGCGGCATGATCTCCGTCGCATCGCCGCTGGGGAAGGCGTTGCTGAAGCGCCAGGCAGGAGACACTGTCTCCTTCACAACTCCAGGCGGCGAGCGGAAAGCGACGATCGTCAGCGTCGGCTAAGTCGATCGTGTCAGCGGCGGACCGCGCAAAGCTCGCGCGCTTGCATCGCGAGATCCAATCCTGCACTCGCTGCGTCGCCGCCGGCTATCTACCGGCCGCGGCGCCGGTGCTGAGCGGCTACCCTGACAACCGCATCATGATGATCGGCCAGGCGCCCGGCGCGGTCGAGGCCGAGCGCCGGCTTCCATTCCAGGGGCGATCGCGGAACGTCATCGTGCGCTGGTTGCTGACCGCCGGCTTCGCCTCTGAGGAGCAGGCGCGCCGCGACATCTATATGACCTCGATCACTAAATGCTTTCCGGGCAAGGGCACCGGTGGCGGCGATCGGCGGCCGAGCCGGGCCGAGGTCGAGCTATGCCGGCCGCATCTCGACCACCAACTGGCCCTCGTCCAGCCATCGCTGTTGATCCTGGTGGGTGGTCTCTCGCACGAGCGATTCTTGCCCGGGCGTCCGCTCAGCGCGCTGGTCGGCCGGGTTTTCGACCGCGGGGGGCGCGAAGTCCGCGGGCGCACCAGCATGCGGCCACTGCTCGTACCCTTGCCACATCCGTCCGGCGCGAGTCGCTGGCTCAATCAGCCCGAGAACCGCGCTCTCCTCGAGCGGGCGTTGCGCCGGCTGAGACCGCTGGTCCGAGCTTCGCTTGACCGCCCGATGGTGGGCGCCTACACTTCCGGTCAACATGCCGGGGGACCGCGAGGCGGATCGCGTCGAGCCTGAAAAAGCCCCGTCCGCCCCCGGCACCGCCCCCGAGGAGGTTCCTGCTGGAGGCAAATCCGCCGAAGACATCCTGGCGTCGATCTTCTCGCCCGTCCCCGAGGCCAGCCCGCTGGAGCAGCTCGAGCAGACGATTCGCCATCCCAAGAAGCTGATCTACATCGCGATGTCCAACCGAAATTTCTACTGGCGGATGCACATCTCGAAGATGGTGCTGGATGAGGGCTCGGTGCCGATCAATCCCTTCATGTTGTTCGATTACTACCTGCTGCACACGGTGCCGAAGCAACTGGTGCGCGAGGCGATCAACAACCTGCTGTCGCGTTGCGACGAGGTATGGGTCTTCGGGACCATGAGTCTGGGTGTGAAAGTCCAGGTGGGAATCGCCAAGAGACTGAAGAAGCCCCTGCGCTTCTACGACGTCGCGGATCTACCCGAGCAGGTTTACCGGATATCGGAGAAACTCGCCCAGGAGGAAGGCCGGGACTAGCGGCGCAAGGCGTATCTCCCAACTAACGCCGCGACGCGGAACTGCGGGCCGATCCCTCGCCGCCCAACGGCTATCGGCAACGTTGGATCGGCTCGGGATCGCCCTCCGTCCCACATCGCCGCGTTAGACGCGGGTGATCAGATCCCGCTCGAGGCTCTCCCGTGCCTGGAGTACGAGTTTGCGGAGGTTCGGTCTATCGATGACCGCCCACTCGATCTGGCGTAGGGCGCTGTAGAGCCCCTTCAACGCCTTGACCGCGTCGCCGAGCTCGACATCCATCGGTGCCTGCATCTCAGTCAGTGGCCGCCCGCGGCTCCAGTCGTAGGTGAAATCGACATAGTCGCTCGACAGCGGCCGGAGGTTTTCTTCGCCCCGGTCTTTCTCTCGGGCTGACAACCGGTAATAGATGATGCGCAGCCGCTTCTGCGCCAGCGCGATCGCACTGGTGGGGAAGCGCCGCCGTGGACGCGGTCGGTCGCGATTGCGATCTTCGGCCGTGACCATGACCAGCGACGCGGCAAGCTCCGCCGGGGTGAGCTCCTCGAGCCAGCCGTCGGCGATGGCCTGGGTGATGATCAGGCTGTTTTCGCCGTAGATGCGAGCGGCGAGCAGGCCTTTCTCCGTCGGGACCGGGCCCTCGAGAAAGCCGAGTTCCTCGAGAACATCCCGCAACGCGCGCATCTTGCGGCGATACTCGCCCTGGCTGCGCGCGGCATCGTGCTCCGACGCCCGGATCCGCGTCTCGAGCTCGCGGACCTCCGCGTGGTGGGCGCGGTGCTCGGCGAGGTGCTGGCATTTGCGGCATGGCAGCCGGTTGAGGCGTGCCTGCCAGCGTTGCAATTCGTCTTTGAGGTCGGCCAGGGTTTCGCCGCCGGCCTCGCGCGTGGCACCGCGGCGCCGGCGGCCGCGCCCGCCCCAGTGTTCTCGCTTCAGCCGGCGCATCCGAGCGCGCACCGACGCGATCGATTCCTCGGCGCGCACGAACGAGGCAAACGTCTTCTCGGTGCAGCACGGCTCGCCCTCAGCTTGAAAGCGGGTCGCGGTCACGTCGGCGAGACGTTGTCGCAGGTTGGACAGTCGCAGCTCGAGGTCGCCGCGCGCCACGGTTTTCTGGTACTGCCCGAACGACCGTTCCATCAGGAGATCGACCTCGTCCGGGCTGTGATAGCGCAGGAGGTTCAGCGCCATGTTGTAGGTGGGCGCAAACTTGCTCTCGACGGTCATCTCCTCGCCGGTCGCGGCTTCGTAGATGGTGCCGATGTCCACATCGGGCTCCTTGAGGACCACGCCGTGGCCGATCGGATCGATGCCGCGCCGGCCGGCGCGCCCCATCAGCTGCGTGAGCTCGCCCGACGTGAGCGTGGCGAAGTCCCGCCCGTCGAACTTGGTGAAGGAGGAAACCACGCAAGCCCGAGCCGGCATGTGGATACCGAGCGAGAGCGTCTCGGTGGCGAAGACGACTTTGATCAACCCGCGCTGGAACAGCTCCTCGACGAGTTCCTTCAGATAAGGAAGCAGCCCGGCGTGATGCATCGCGAGACCGCGGCGCAGCGTCTCGCCGTCCAGCAGGTCCAGGTAGAGCTCGGCCTCATCGCGGTCCTCGATCTGCTCCAGGCGCTGCCTGACCAGCTGGTCGATCTCGGCCTTCTCGGCTGCCGTCGTCAGATCGAATCCATGCGCGGCGCAGCGGGCCAGGGCCTCGCGGCATCCGCGTCGGGAAAAGATGAAATAGATCGAGGGCATGAATTCGCGCCGGCGGAGCCGGTCGACAACCGGCAGGAGGTCGTTTTCCGGCGGCCGGCGCAGCTGCGAGAGTCGAAAGTCGGCCGAATCCTCGGCCTGCGCCGCATGGCGGGTTTCGCGCGGAATGCTCCCGTGTTCGTCGAGCAGCGGATAGAACTCGTTGCGGACCGAGAGCCAGAGCCGCAGCTCGACCGGACGTTTCGTCACGCTGACGGTGGCGACGTCGCCGCGCTGCAGGCTCATCCATTCGGCGACTTCCTGGAAATTGCTGATGGTGGCTGACAGGCCGATGAACTTGATGTGGCCGGGAGCCTGGATGATGATCTCTTCCCAGACGGCACCGCGCGGAAAGTCATCGATGTAGTGGACCTCGTCGAGGATCACGTAGCGCACCCGGTGCAGACGCTCGGGGTCCTCATAGATCAGGTTGCGCAGGATTTCGGTGGTCATCACCACCACCGGCGCCAGCGGGTTGATGGTGTTCTCACCGGTGACCAGGCCGACGTTGCCGTCGCCATGCAAGCGCCGGTAATCGCGATATTTCTGGTTCGAGAGCGCCTTCAGCGGCGTGGTGTAGATCGCGCGCGTGTCCGTCTGCAGCGCGCGAAAAATGGCATAGTCGGCGATCACCGTCTTCCCGGAGCTGGTCGGCGCCGAGACGAGGACACCATGGTGCGACTCGAGCTTCTCGATGGCCTCGACCTGAAAAGGGTCGAGCGGCCAGGGCAGCGTCGCCTGAAAGGCATCGATCAGCGATGCTGAGGGCGCGATGGCTTCACTCAAGGGGCGAAACCATACTAAGACCGGGTCGGCTGGGCTACCCGAACGCTATGTGGCGGGTGCGACCCGCTCGGGCTAGCGGCGCTTCAAGGGACCGACCAGCTCCGCGGTCGGGCGGCGCTCCCGGTCCTTGAGCCATCGCAGGCGCGTCTCCTCGACATCCTCGGTATAGCGCTGGCGGCAGCGGCGCATCGCCTTCGCCACGGCGTTGCGAACCAATGGCTCGGGTCCTTTCGCCAGGCGCTCCAGGATGGATTTCGCTGCCGGCCAGTGAAACGAGCCAATAGCGCTGGAAAACGCCATGGCCACATTCCAGCGCACCATCTCGTCCCGATCACGCGACCAATCGCGCAGCCAGCGAAGCGTCTCCTTCGGATCGACACGCAGGAGCGCGTCGCCAATGGTGTAGGGTCCCAGGTTGCGCCGGACGTAGGGTTCGTGGGCGCGCAGCAGCGGCGCGAGCAGGCCGAGTAAGTCCGGCACCCGCTCGGGCCGGTCGCGACGGGCGGCGTACTTCACCGCCAGCAACACGGCGCGCCGCAGGTTCTCTGACTTGGAATTTCGCAACTCCTCGAGCCGCGTGCGCATCCGATTGAAGTCGCGATCGAGCAACCTGCCGAGCAGTCCGCCGGCGGCTTCGCGGACCTCCCAGTGAGGGTCCTCCGCGAGCGCGACGGCCATGCCCATTACCCCGTCCGGATCATCCGCATAGCGGCGAGCCAGCAGCAGGGTGGCGACCTGGCGGGCCGTCGGCGAAGCGGAGCTGGCCATGGCATCGATCCAGCGGCTGATCCGACCCGATTGCTCGGCGAGTGCGACGGCGAGTTGCTCGCCGACCTGCTGCCGGACTGCGGCGGGGCTGCCCGGGCGGCCGTGATGGATCTGGCCGTCGAGGGCGCTGACGACGCCGGCCGGGTCATCCCGCGCGAGAGCGGCCAGGACGGCCGCGATCGGCCCCTCGTCGACGGTGCCGATGTCGGGTGTGGCAGCGGTCATGTCCGCAGGATCTCGATCCGGTGCCGATAGAGCACGGCACCGCCGTTGTGGTCCTCCGCGAAATCGACGACTTTGCTCATGATTTCATTCGCGTGGCGGCCGTCGTTGGTCGCGCAAGTCACGCCAATCGCCAGCGTCTGCCATCGATCCAGTTCGGATACCTCCGCGACCGATACATTGAAGCGGCTGCGGATCCGTTGCACGATCGAACGGCTGACCTGCCGTTTTCCCTTGAGGCTATGGTTTTCGGGCAACTGGAAGAGGAGCTCGCAGGTGCCCACAACCATGGCGTGTTCTAAGGATACGTAACGACTCGCCAAAGGCTTATGCCAGGTGCCGATGTTCACCTATAGTGACCGCATGAGCGCGGCAGCACGCGCCCCCGAACCGGTCCCCGATTTCTCGGGGCAGCCACAGACGATCCCGGGCCTGTTCCAGGAAACGGCCGCCACTCGCGGCGACGCTCCGGCGATGTTCTTCAAAGCCGGCGGTCGCTGGGTGCCGATTACCTGGAGCGAGTACGGGCGGGCTGTCAGCCGCCTCGCCAATGCCCTGCTCGGCGAGGGTGTCCAGCCTCAGGATCGCGTGGCCCTCTGGTCGGCCAATCGGCCGGAGTGGCAAATCTCCGACGTGGCCATTCTGCACACCGGCGGCGCCACGGTCGCGATTTACCAGACGCTGGCGCCGGAGCAGGTCAAGTATCTGCTGACGCACTCCGAATCGAAGGTGCTGATTGTCGAGAGCCGGCAGCTGCTCGACCAAATTGCGGGCATGCGGGGCGAGTTGCCGGCGCTGCAGCGCGTCATTCTGATCGACGGCGATCCGGCCGGCCTGGAGCCCTGGGTGATCACATGGCAGGACGCGCTCGGGCGCGGCGATGAGTTCGGTCGTGGCCGACCGGGTCTGCTTGCTAGTCGCTGGCAGGCGCTGAAACCTGAAGATACCGCGAGCCTGATCTACACGTCGGGGACGACCGGCGTACCCAAGGCCGTCACCTTGACGCACCACAATCTGGTCTGGACGTCGCAGGCGAGCTTGCAGTGTTTTCGCGCCGACGTGAACGACCGAACCGTTTCCTACCTGCCACTAGCGCATGTCCTCGAGCGGGTCGTGAGCCACTTGCGCCAGCTCCTCACTGGATGCCGCGTGTATTTCTGTCCCCAGATCGACAAGGTGATGGAGTGCGTCCCCGAAGTCCATCCGACCTACTTCACGTCGGTGCCGCGGTTGTGGGAGAAGATTTATTTTGGCGTTCGAGAACGGATGGACCAGGTCCATGGTCCTCGCGCGCTCATCCGCGACTGGGCGCTGTGGGTCGCCGCCCGGCGGACGGCGATCTATGAAAAGCGAGCGATGCAGAGCGACCTGAGCACACCGGCCAGCCAGCTCGAAATGCCACTCCCGTTCTGGCTCTCCTGGCAGTGGCGGATCGTCGACCGGCTGGTGTTCGCCGGTATCCGCAAGCGCTTGGGCTTCGACCAACTCCTGATCTGCATCAGTGGGTCGGCGGCGATTTCACCGAAAATCCTTCGCTTCTTCAACGGCATGGGCATCGAGATCCTGGAGGGCTACGGCCTGACCGAGACGACCGCCCCGGCCACCTTCAACCGGCCCGGGAAGGCCCGCTTCGGCACGGTCGGTCAGCCGCTCCCCGGGGTCGAGATCAAGCTGGCGCCCGACGGCGAGATCCTGGTCAAGGGCGGGAACGTGTTTAGCGGCTATTACAAGGATGACAAGGCGACGCACGAGTCGCTTGAGGATGGTTGGCTGCGATCCGGGGACATCGGTGAGCTGGACAAGGACGGCTATCTCAAAATCACCGACCGGAAGAAGGACCTGTTCAAGACGTCGGGTGGCAAGTACGTGGCGCCGGGCGCGATAGAGACCCAGCTCCGCAATCATCGCGGCATCGCCCAGGCAGTCGTGCTCGGCGATGGCCGGCCGTTTGTCGCAGCCCTGATCGTGCTCGACCGCGACGTCGTAAAAGGCGGACCCGACGAACCGCAGGCCGGGCGGCTGGTGGAGGACGCCATGGCGAATGTGAACCGCGGCCTCTCGCATCCGGAACAGATCAAGAAGTGGAAGATTCTGGACGCAGAGTTTGCCGTTGGGGACGAGTTGACGCCCAGCATGAAGGTGAAGCGCAAGCGGATCGCCGAAAAATATGGCGACGACATCGAAGCGATCTACGCGGAAAAGAAGGGCGCCTAACCGTACTTAACCTGCCGCATCAGCCGGGTTTGCCGTTCAGGGCTGCCCGTAGCTCCGTCAGCTCAGGATCGGCATCCGGCATGGGCTAGCGGATGCGAAGGTAGGGGTTGCCGACCCGTTCTGCGCCAATCGTCGTATTCGCGCCGTGCCCCGGGTAGACGATGGTGTTGTCGGGTAGCGTGAGCAGCTGACCGTGCAGGCTGAGCAGCATCTGCTGCGGACTCGATCCGGGTAAGTCGACCCGGCCGATCTTTCCGGGTAGCAACGTGTCGCCAGTGAAGACATGGTTTCCTACCCGGAAGGAGAGCCCGCCCGGCGTGTGCCCGGGCGTCAAGAGCACCTGCAGATCGAACCCGCCGAATGGCAGGCTGTCGCCCGATGTCAGATATCGATCGGCCGATTTGAGATAGGCGGTGGCGTCGGCCAGGTGCATGGCGGTGGCGCCCTGGGTTGAGTTCTTAATCGCCTCCTTGGCGCCGGTATGTCCGGCGTGGGCGTGGGTGAAGCAGATCCAGCGGACCGTGAGCCCTCGCAGCTGGCCGATGATCTTCGGGGCGTCGTCGCCCGGATCGATGACGACTGCTTCCTTGCTGTCGCTGCAGGAGACGACGTAGCAGTTCGTGTCCTTCTCGCCGACATGGATCTTCTGGATCGATAGACGGGCCACGACAAAAGATTAAAGATCCCTCTCCCCAAGGGGACGGAGAAAGAGTTGCTACGCTTTGAGCGATGGCAGAAGCACGTCAACTCGTCAAGTACACGTTCTTCAAGGTCGGCCCCACGGTGCTCGCCTGGCCGGCGCAGCAGCGGGAGGCAGCGGCGAGCGAGTTCACCGAGCTGCTCGATGCCCGCGCCAACGAGGACACGTTGCTCACCTACAGCACGGTCGGGCTCCGCGGCGACTGTGACCTGCTGATCTGGCAGGCGGCCGACTCCGTCGACGAGATCCAGCGGGCGGAATCTCGCTGGCGGGCGACCCAATTGGGGCCGCACCTGTCGGTTGCCCACTCGTTCCTGGCGATGATGCGGCCGTCGCCCTATCTCGGACGCCATCGCCACCCAGACCAGGAGGGCCGACGGACGAAGCTGAAACCCGCCGGAGGGCGCTACCTCTTTGTCTATCCGATGTGGAAGAAGCGGGTCTGGTACCGGCTGCCGTATGAGCGGCGCAAGGCCATGATGGTCGAGCACTTTGCCATCGGCCATCGCTATCCCCAGGTGAAGATCAACACCGCCTATTCGTTTGGCCTCGATGACCAGGAATTCGTCGTGGCCTTCGAGTGCGACGAGCCGGCGGCCTTCCTCGATCTCGTCATGGAGTTGCGCGAGTCGCAAGCCAGTCGCTACACCGAGCGGGAGACACCCATCTTCACCTGTGTCCGGATGGCGCCCGCCGACGCTCTGCACCTGGCCCTCGGACTTGACGGCGCCGAGGTGGGCCGCGAGCGCCTGCGGCAGGTCAGCCTGATCGCCGGCGGATGAAAATCGCTCCGCTGCGTGCGGTCGGTCGGCGAGCTGCCGATCCGATTCAGCCTCGGCTGGTCCGCGCCGCTCGGCGAAAGCCGGTCGACCGACGGCCGGTCTGGTTCATGCGGCAGGCCGGTCGGTCGCTCCCCGAATACCGTGCGATCCGAGATTCCTACGACCTCTTCACCATCTGCCAGCGTCCGGAACTTTGCGCCGAGGTGACGATGCAACCCGTCCGGCGGCTCGGGGTGGACGGTGCCGTGCTGTTCGCGGACATCATGCTGCCGGTGGCCTTTGGCCTGGGCGTCGAGCTTCGCCTGGTCGATGGCGTCGGCCCGGTCGTCGACGCGCCGATTCGCAGCCAGGCAGATATAGATAGGTTGCAACGGCGCCCCGCCGCTGAGGCGGTGCCCTTCGTGCTGGAGACGATTCGACTCGTCCGGCGGGAGCTCGATCCCTCGGTCGCCCTGGTCGGTTTTGCCGGGGCGCCCTTCACCCTGGCCGGCTACCTGATCGAGGGCAAGCCCTCCCGTGACTTCCTGATGACCAAATCGATGATGTACAACCAGCCCGCCTTGTGGGACTCCCTGATGAGCCGGCTTTCGAGCCTCGTGCTCGACTACCTGGTTGCCCAGATCGAAGCCGGTGCGCAGGTCGTCCAGCTGTTCGACAGCTGGGTTGGGGCCCTGTCGCCGGACGACTACCGCCGGTACGTGCTGCCCCACACCGCCGCGATCTTCGCCGGGCTGGCACAGTCGACCACGCCCACGATCCATTTCGCCACCGGCGCGGCCGGCATCCTGCCGCTGATCCGTGAGGCCGGCGGTGACGTCATTGGCGTGGATTGGCGGGTCGACCTTGGTGATGCCTGGCGGACCATCGGCCATGACCGTGGGATCCAGGGCAATCTCGATCCTGCCCTACTCCTTGGTCCCTGGCATCTGATCCAGGCGGGCGCGCAACACGTGGTCGATGCCGCCGGGGAGCGGCCGGGCCACATCTTCAACCTCGGTCACGGCGTCTTGCCCTCGACGCCGGTCGAGCACCTGCAGCAATTGGTGGAGTTCGTCCATGCCGGCTGATCGCACGGCGGTGTTGTTGATGGCCTACGGCAGCCCGAACCGGCTCGACGAGGTCGAGCCGTATTTCACCGATATCCGCGGCGGACAGACGCCCTCGCGCGAAGCCATCGAGGAACTCACCGAACGCTACCGGCAGGTTGGTGTGCCAACACCGTTGCTCGCCGTCTCAACGAATCTGGCGCAGCAGCTCGAAGAGTCGCTTCGAGCGCATCCACCGAACGGCACCAGGTACAGCGTGCACCTGGGTATGAAGCACTGGACACCTCGGATTGCGACCGCGGTCGGCGAAGCGATCGAGGCTGGGGCCGGCCGGTTGATCGCCATCGTGCTGGCACCGCATTACTCGAAGATCAGCACCGAGGGATATCGTCGCCAGGTCGAATCGGCCCTGGCCCAGGACCCGTCGCGATGGATTGGCCTTGACTTTGTCGAGAGCTGGCAT
The DNA here is from genome assembly GCA_035716185.1 of Candidatus Dormiibacterota bacterium. Lineage (GTDB taxonomy): Bacteria > Chloroflexota > Dormibacteria > CF-121 > CF-121 > CF-13. Next base: position 9,832 of record DASTJZ010000177.1, on the reverse strand, counting down.
GAGCTCGAGGGCTATCTCGACGCGGTTGCCGAAAACGTGCGGGCAACTCGAGCCCAATTTCGCGAGCCCGGCCGGGTCGTCGCCGTGTTTACCGCGCACAGCCTACCGGCCCGCATCCTGAATGAAGGCGATCCATATCAGGACCAGCTATTGCGGACGTCGGAGCTGGTGGCGCAGCGCGCCGGTATCGAGAACTGGCGCTTCTCGTACCAGAGCCAGAGCCATACCGGTGAGCCCTGGTTAGGCCCGGACTTGCCCGATATGGTTGAAACGCTGGCAGGCGAAGGTCATCGATCGGTGCTGGTTGCCTCAGTCGGCTTCATCGCCGACCACCTGGAGATTTTGTACGACATCGACATCGAGGCCAAGGCGAAAGCCGATGAGCTCGGTGTCGAGTTGCGGCGGGCCCCGATGCTGAACGCCGACCCCCGCTTAGTGCAGGCGCTCTATGCGCTGGTGAGTGAGCGCGTGCGTCGACTATCGACGGTGCGCTCCTGACCCCCTCCCGTCAAGGGGGAGGAGATTGAGCAATTAAAATGACCTGCCCATGATCTTTCTGTCGCGCATGCTGGCGATCACCCGCGGCCATCGCCGCCTGCTGAGCATTGCCGTGGCGGGGTCGGTGCTCTATACGGCGCTGAGCGTCTTGCCGGCATTGATCATCCGCCAGATGCTCACGGCACTGGCGCCGGGACAGCCGTCGCCCGGACAAACCCTGCTGCTGCTCGGCCTGGCCATGGTCGGCGCCACGGCGCTGATGGCCGTGACTCGATACCTCGAGGGTGGCTTCGGACACGTCGCCGCCTTTCGAGTCCTGCATGACCTCCGGATGCGTTGCTACGAGCAGCTACAGCGGCTGTCGATGGGATTCCATACTCGCCAGCAGTCGGGTGCGATCGCCGCCAGGATGATCGGCGACGTCGAGGCCATCGAATTCTTCACCGCGCATGCCGGCATCCAGCTGATCAGTGCCGCGACTGTTCCGTTCCTGATCGGCATCCTGATGCTGGTCGTCAACTGGAGGCTCGGGCTGGTCGCCCTGGCGCCCCTCGTCCTGATCCTGCTGATCACGCTCGGCTTCCGGCGGCGGGCCTACGAGGCCTTCGCCCGTTATCGCGACGAGCTCGGTCGCCTTAACGGCATCATCATCGACTACATCCAGGGGGTCGCCGTGTTAAAGGCGTTTGCGGCTGTGCTCCGCGCCCGCCAGGAGATCGACGCCCGCAGCGAGCATCTCAAGAAAGCCGCGACCGACGCGAATCTGATCCACAGCTGGTACTTCGCTTCGGTCGAGTGGATGGCTGCCATCCCGGTCGCGCTCGTCCTGCTGGTCGGCGGGCTGCTCGCCCACGGCGGGGAGCTGAGCGTCGCCAACCTGGTGCTGTTCGTCTTCCTGACGCTGCAGCTCTACCGGCCCATCACCGAGCTCAACCGGCAGCTGGAGGGACTCCGGAACGCCGAGGCGGCCACCGATCGCATCTACGAGATCCTCAATGCGCCGGTCGAGGTGGTCGAATCGCCCGCTGCTCGTGTCCCAGACCAGCCCCAGTTTGATATCGCCCTGGATCACGTCACGTTCGCCTACGAGTCCGGACGGCCGGTTCTGCACGACGTCTCGATGGAGCTGCGCGAAGGCTCGGTCGTGGCGCTCGTCGGACCGAGCGGTGCCGGCAAGACCACGGTGGCCAACCTGATCGTTCGTTTCTGGGATCCCCAACAGGGCGCGGTACGGCTCGGCGGCGTCGACCTGCGGCAGCTGCCGCTCGATTACATCCATCGGTCGATTGGGCTGGTGCTCCAGGATGTGTTTCTCTTCAACGACACGGTCAAGGCCAACATCAAGATTGGCAATCCCAATGCCACCGACGCGCAGATCGAAGAGGCGGCCGATGCGGCCTATGCGCACGAGTTCATCGCCGACCTGCCCCAGGGCTACGGCACGATCATTGGCGAACGCGGCGTCCGGCTATCCGGCGGCCAGAAGCAGCGGATCTCCATCGCCCGGGCCCTCTTGCACGACGCCCCCATCCTGATCCTCGATGAAGCGACCTCATCCGTCGACCCCGAGGCCGAGCACCTGATCCAGGGAGCCCTGGCGCGGTTGGTCGCCGACCGCACCGTGCTGGTGATCGCGCACCGGTTGTCGACGATCCGGCAGGCGAGCGAGATCATCGTGCTCGACAAGGGCCGGGTCGTGCAGCGTGGCCGCCACGATGACCTGGTCGATGCGCCCGGGCTTTACGCCAGCCTCTATCGGGCCCAGCAGGTCGCGCGTCGCTGGGACGTAGCGAGCTCGCAGCGGGCGAGCGAAGAGCTACCGCAGGCCGTCGAGTAGCAGCTGGCGGAGAGCCTCGAGGCGCTCGAACTCTTCCATGCTGAGCTTGGCCGAGCTCTTCACGGTGTGCGGATACTTCAGCTTCTGCACCGCGTCGATCAGCGAGCGGACCTGCGGCTCGGTGAGCTGGTAGTCGAAATAGCTGATCGTTTCCGCGCGCAGCGGTTGCCGGATGGCGCGCTCGATCTCGGGCCGGATGGGCAGCTGATGAATCGCGGCCGGTAGCGGCTCCGGGTCGGTCTCGGCGAGAAACTCGGGCGCGCCCGAGGTCTCTCGGAAGAAGTCGGCGGAGCCGCTCAGGTGGGCGCGCTTAAACACGAGAGGCGACCGGCTGCTTGACCTCCACGGGCGGCGGGGCTGGTGCCCGCTTGATGACCGCCTTGGCCAGCGCCCGGTAGGCATTCGCGCCCTCCGAGCTCCCCGCGTACTGCAGGATGGACATCCCCGCCAGGGGCGTCTCAGCGAAGCGAATGCTGTCCTTGATGACGACATCGAAGACGACGTCGCCGTAGCGCTCGCGTACCAACTCCAGCACCTCTTGCGAGTGGAGGGTCCGCGACTTGTGGATGGTCGCCAGGATGCCGCTGATGCGGAGCCGGGGGTTCAGCTTGGCGCGCACCCGCTCGATCGTGTTGTGCAGCAGCTGCATGCCCTTCATGCCGAAATATTCGCACTGCAACGGGATGATGACCTCGTCGGAGGCCACCAGGGCATTGACGCAGAGCAGGCCAAGGGATGGCGGGCAGTCGATCACCATGAAGTCGTACTCTTCCTGGCCGGGCGCCAGCTTCTCTTTCAGGAACGTCTCCCGTCCCATCTCCGAGACCAGCTGGATCTCGGCGCCGGAGAGCTCGATGTTGGCCGGGACGAAGTCGACGCCCAGGTTGGTGTGCTTGGCCACGTGCCCCAGGGTGACCTGCGGATCGAGCAGCAGGTGGTAGAGGGTCAGTTCGATCTGGTCGGGATGCTTGAACCCCATGTTGATCGTCAGATGACCCTGGGGATCGAGGTCGATGAGGAGGACGCGTTTCCCGAGCTCTGCGAGAGCGCATCCCAGGTTTACGGCGGTGGTTGTCTTGCCGACACCGCCCTTCTGGTTGGCGACAGCGATGACTCTGCTCAAACGCGTGCTGGAATGGTGTGCTGGAACGTGGCTGCGGCTATTTAACTTGAATATGGCCGCCCAGTCAAGCGCGGTGTTGTGGACAACTCAGGCCCACGCCCGATACGGTGCTTTCCTAGACTGAGCTTCACGATGGTTTTCTACGCGATCGCCGCGACGGTGATCAGTGCCGCCTTCGCTGGAACGCTGTGGACCCAGTACCGCGGCCGGCCGCGCCCCTACCTCTTCGCCTGGGCGGTGGCCCTGACTTTTTATGCCGTCGCGGCGCTCACCGAGGTGATCGGCGCGGCGGGTGGATGGACGCCGCTGCTCTTCCGGACCTACTACTTCTTCGGCGCCATTATCCTGGTCGGGGTGTTGGCGATGGGGACGATCTACCTGCTCTTCCCGCGCTTTGCCCGACCCGCGCTCTGGGTGCTGGTCGTGCTCGCCGCCCTCGGCTTCGCCGGCATCCTGGGCGCAACCCTTCAGACGGCTGAGCTCCAGACGCATCAGGTCCCGGGCGCGGACGCGATTCCCGGTCAGGGCGGCGCCTTCAACGTCGTGGCGATCCTGATGGCGGCCCTGATCAACGGCATCGGCAGCCTGATCCTGATTGGCGGCGCGCTCTGGTCGGCCTATTCCGCCTGGCGACGAGGCGGTGCGCCGTCTCGTGTGGTCGCCAACGTGCTGATCGCCGCCGGCGCCTTCGTCGTGGCGGGAGCCTCGACCCTCACGCGCTTGTTCCACGTCTACGAAGTCTTTTACGTCGGCCAGGCCATCGGGGTGCTGGTCATGTTCGGTGGCTTCCTGGCTGCGCAACGCGCGCCACGGCCGGTGGCCAAGCTGAACCCCGCGACGCGCTAACCACCGCGGCCCTCGCCACGAAGGGGAGGGAGAGATGCGAAGAACTACCATTAGGGCGCCGTTGCATCAACGGCAAAGCTATGTCGTATTCCCCTTTGACCTGCACCTGGTGGGCGGCAAACGACGGACAGCCTCCGCCGCCGGCCGAGCTCGGCTCGATGCTCGACTCGGACGTTCGATCAAGGAGGCAAAATGCAACTCGTAAAACCAGATTCCGTCGGCGATAGCCAGGACGAATGGCTGGCGCGCGAGCGCGCGCATCTCTCTCAGGTTCTCTATCGCTATACGCCGCTCGTCATCGAGCACGCGAAGGGCTCCTATCTCTACGCGGCGGACGGCCGTCGCTACCTCGATTTCACCTGCGGCATCGCCGTCACCAATCTCGGCCATGGCCATCCCCAGGTGCTCCGCGCCGCGCATGAGCAGCTGGACCGGCTGGTGCACATCTCGGTGGTCGCCCATAACCAGCCGGCGATCGAGCTAGCCGAACGGATCGCGGCCATCGCCCCCGGAAAGCTCGACAAGGTGTTCTTCGCCAACAGCGGCGCGGAAGCGGTCGAAGGCGCCATCAAGCTCGCGCGCTACGCTACCGGCCGTCCCGGACTGATCGCCTTCCAGGGCGCCTTCCACGGCCGCACCTACGGCGCCCTGTCATTGACGGCATCCAAGAGCTATTACCGCGAGCGCTACGAGCCATTTCTTCCCGCGGTCTACCACGCGCCCTATCCGTACCCATTCCGCAATCCGACCGGTCCCGGCGATGAGGCGACCCTCGAGTATGTCTTCAACTTCATCGACGAGATGCTCGATACTCGGGTGCCGCCGCACAACATCGCCGCGTTCGTCGTCGAGCCGGTGCTTGGCGAGGGCGGCTACGTCGTGCCGCCGGCCGGATTCATGCCGCGGCTGCGCGCGCTCTGCGATCAGTACGGCATCCTGCTGATCGCCGATGAAGTCCAGAGCGGCTACGGTCGCTCCGGGAAGATGTTTGCCTCCGAGCACACGGGCGTGGTACCGGACATCATGACGCTAGCCAAATCGATCGCCTCCGGATTGCCGCTCAGCGCCATCGTCGGCAGCAGCAAGCTGATGGACCAGTGGCAGCCGGCCGCCCATGGCTCGACATTCGGCGGCAACCCGGTCTCCTGCGCGGCCGGGATCGCCACCCTCGACGTCTTCGAGAGCGAGGGGATCCTGGCCAACGCCCAGGAAAAAGGTGCCGAGCTGATCCGGCGGCTGCGCGACTTGCAGCAGCGCGTTCCCGGCATCGGTGAGGTGCGCGGCCTGGGCCTGATGGTGGGCGTCGAGCTCGTCGACGTGGGTGGAAAACCAAACAAGCAGTTGCAGAAGCAAATCCGGCATGTGTGCCTGGATTCGGGATTGGTGATCCTCAGTTGCGGCACCGATGACAACGTGTTGCGGCTGGTGCCGCCGCTGAACCTTTCGCAGGAAGAGCTCGACGAGGGCTGGGAGATCTTGCAGGCAGCGTTTTTGGAGGTGGCAGCGTGAGTCAGACGATGACACGGACAGGGGAATCAAAGACCGAGGCGAAGACCTACAAGAACTACATCGGTGGCCGCTGGGTCGAGTCAAAGTCGGGCAGAACCTTCAACTCGACCAACCCGGCGCACAAGGACCAGGTGCTGGGCGTGATGCAGGCCTCGAACGCGGAGGACGTGAACGCCGCCATCGAGGCGGCCCAGAAGGCCTTTCCCGGCTGGCGGCTCACGCCGGCACCCACCCGGGGTGAGATCTGCCTCAAAGCCGCGCTGATTCTCGAGGCGCGCAAAGAGGAGCTGGCCCGGCTGATGACCCAGGAGATGGGCAAGGTCCTCAAGGAGACGCGCGGTGACGTGCAGGAAGCAATCGACATGGGGAAATACGCTGCCGGGTTCGGCCGCCGCCCGCACGGCGAGACGGTGCCGTCGGAGCTGCGCAACAAGATGTCCTGGACGGAGCGAGTGCCGCTCGGAATCGTGGCGTGTATCACCCCCTGGAATTTCCCGATGGCCATCCCATCGTGGAAGATCTTCCCCGCCGTGATGGGCGGCAACGCCGTCGTCTTCAAGCCGGCCTCCGACACGCCGATCATCGCCACCAAGCTGGTCGAGGTCTTCGAAGAGGCAGGTCTTCCGGGCGGCGTGCTCAACCTGGTCACCGGCAGTGGAGCGGATGTCGGGGACGTCCTGGTCCAGGATCCGCGCATCCAGGGCATCTCCTTCACCGGCTCGACCGCCGCGGGCAAGCACATTGCCGAAATCGCGGGCCGTCACCTGAAGCGGCTCGGCCTGGAGCTGGGCGGTAAGAACGCCATCGTGGTTCTCGATGACGCCGATATCCCGCTGGCCGTCGACGGCGCGCTGTGGGCGGCGTTCGGCACCTCGGGACAGCGCTGCACCGCGGCATCCCGGCTGATCGTCGATCGCAAGGTGGAGAAAGACTTCACCGACCTGCTGCAGGAGCGCGCGGGAAAAATGAAGGTCGGCGACGGTCTGCAGGCCGACACCGACATGGGCCCCGTCATCAACGAAGGGGCCCTCAAGAAGGTCCACGAGTACACCGAAATCGGTAAGAAGGAGCACGCCCGCCTGGTTCACGGCGGCGACTTCGCCGGGTCAGACGGCTGGTTCTACCGGCCGACCATCTTCGCCGATGGCCGCAAGGACATGCGCATGGCACAGGAGGAGATCTTCGGACCGTCGACGCTCGTGATGCCGGTGAGCAATCTCGAGGAGGCGCTCGAGGTGGCGAACTCCACCCAGTATGGGCTCTCGATGTCGATCTACACCAACGATTTGCGCAAGGCCTTCCATGCGATGGAGGAGATGCAGTCCGGCATCGTGTACGTCAACGCGCCGACCATCGGCGCCGAGATTCAGCTGCCCTTCGGTGGCGTGAAGAACACCGGCAACGGCCACCGCGAGGCCGGCACCGTCGCGCTCGACGAGTTCACCGAATGGAAGACGATTTACGTCGATTACTCGGGCCGGCTGCAGCGGGCTCAGATCGATACAGGAGAGTAGACGGCCGCACTCCGCGCCGAGAATATTCACTTCGTCGACGTCGGGCAGCGGAGGGTCCGGTACCTCGACCAGGGTTCCGGCCACCCGCTGCTTCTGTGTCACGGGTTTATCGGTTCGCTGGAGAACTTCCACACCTGGGGGCCAGCCTTCGCCGGGCATCGGCGCGTGATCATTCCGGATTTGCCCGGCTGCGGTGAGACGCCGGCGGGCGAGCCGCCCTTCACCGTCCCGCGGCATGCCGAGTTCTTGCACTCGTTCGTCGATCGGCTGGAGCTCGGCCAGCACGATGTCGGAGGCATCTGCCTGGGCGCCACCGTCGCCCTCGAATACGCGTCGCGCTGGCGCGACCGCATCGCCCGCCTCGTGCTGCACACGCCGATCTTTTCGCCACAGACGCTGCGCTCCCGCTTCAAGCGCCAGGTGCAGGCGTTCACCGCGGCCCCGGTCTTCTGGGTCGTCGACCACCTCCGCCGGAACCGGGTGGTGTCAGATCTCTATAAGCGCTTCCTGGTTGAAGGGCCGGGCGTCGACCCCTACGATGCCCAGGTGAATTTCGACAACCAGCTGCGCGCCGACGGCCCGGCTGCCCGGCAGTGGCTGCGCGACGGCATCAGCCGCGATTACCGCGAGTTCCTGCGCAGCTGGCGCAACCCCGCGCTGGTCGTGGTGGCGGCGGACGATCGGATGGTGGACGTCAACGGGATCCGGGGCCTGGTTGAGCTGATGCCGCAGGCCGAGATCCGGGTGATCGAATCGGCCGGCCACGGCTGGACCCCGACCCTGATCGCCGCGCAGGTTGAGGCGATCGGGGCGTTCTTGAAAGTATGAGCGAGCACTTTTTCAATACGGCCGGGCTGCGGCCGTGGGGCGGACTCAAACCGCCGGTGTCCGGCGAACGCGCCGACATTCGGATTCTCGGGGTACCGCTCGATCGGGGCTCGCTATACCGACCGGGTGCCGCGAAGGCGCCGGCGGAGCTGCGCAAGCTCTCGGCGATCTTTGCTCCGGTCAGCGAAAACGCGGAGCTCTTTGACAGCGCCACCATCCAGGACGACGGCGACCTAACGCTGGTCGACGGCGACATGGGCGCCAACGTCGATGCGGTGGCCGCCGCGATCGAGCAAACGCCGGCCGGGGCCACCCCGATTGTCCTGGGCGGTGACCACACGGCCGCCAGCCCCACGCTGGTCGCCCAGCAGCGGCGATTCAACGGCCAGCTCAGCATCCTCTATATCGACGCTCATCCGGACCTCAACGACGTCTCGCGCGATTCGCGGTGGTCGAATGGCTCGGCGTTGCGTCGAGGGCTGGAGCTGGGCGACATCGACCCGCGCAAGGTCACGCTGCTCGGCTGCCGCGACTACGACTGGGAAGAGGTCGAATTCATTCGCAAAATGGGGATCACCCTGATCAATGCCGCGACCGCGCACCGGTGGACCGGAAACCAGCTCGCCGATGAGATCGGCTCACGGATCGGGTCCGACGCCCTGCATGTCTCGCTCGACATCGATTCGCTCGATCCCTCGATCGCTCCCGGCACCGGGGTGCCCTCATCGGGTGGCCTGACCTCGCGCGAACTGCTCGACTTGCTGCATCAACTGCGCGGCGTCCGCCTGGCCGGCCTCGACGTGGATGAGGTGGCGCCGCCGCTGGACGTCGGACACGTGACCAGCCTGGCTGCGCTGAAGTTCATCTTCGAATTCATCGGGATGGTGAAGCTGGCCAAAGACCGCTGACCCAAAACGTGGTCTAATTCGATCGCCGTGCGGCGTTTCGTCCTGGGTTTTCTCATCGCCGGCGTCGTCAGCGGCTGCTCGCCAGCGGTTCCTTCCACGCCGTTCTCCGAGCCGGCGGCGGCCGTCGTCGATGGACATGCCATCTCGCAGACCACATACCGGCAACGCCTGGAAGTCAGCCGCCATCGCGATCCCTTCCTGGGCATTCCCGAGTCCGCGCCCAGCCCCTTGCCCGCCCAGCGCCTCGAAGACTTCACCATCGAACAGCTGATCGGCGAGGCGATCGTCCGGCAGGAAGCCGACCGACGCCACCTGTCCGTTAGCGACCAGGAAGTCCAGGCGCGGATCGCCTGGCTGCAGAGCCGCGCGGGCGACAGCACCTTTCGCGCAGTCCTGGACCGAAACGGCTTCACCCCTGACAGCTTCAAGAGCTACGAGCGCGGGCTGCTTACCGAGATAGCGCTGATCGAGGCCATGGCAAAAGAACGCATCCAGTCCGCCGCCCACGATCTGAAGAACGGCGAGGCCTTCGCAACCGTGGCGGCCCGATGGAGCGATGATTCGGGGACGTCATCGCGCGGCGGGGAGGTGGGCTGGTTGCGGCCGGGCGACATTCCGGAGCGACCTCTGGCGACGGTCGTCGAATCGCTCGCCCCGGGCAGCATCAGTGACATCGTGCGCACCGATCGCGGCTTCGCGATCGCGACGGTCCTCGCCAAACAGAGCGACCAGGTGCAGCTGGCCATCATCCTGGTGCTGGCGCCGACGG
>DASTJZ010000176.1:0-4412 GCA_035716185.1 Candidatus Dormiibacterota bacterium | reverse complement strand
CGACGTGACGAGGTTCTTGTCGACCACGATCTCCTGGTCGACGACATTGGCGCCGACCTGCGCCTCGGCTTTGGTCGTCACCTGGCCCTTCTTCCCTTTCAGCTCTTTGCCTTTCTCCAACCCGATGACCGTCACCTGGTGGCCGGCCTGCCAGAAGGCATCGTACGCCTGTTTGAACTCAGAATCCTCGAAGCCGCTGTCGAGCAGACACGCGATCCTGATACCTCCTCAGTAGCTTTTGTGATATCAACGTTTCAGCCTAACGGCCGCTTTCCCCAGCCGTCAAGTGCGATTTCTGGGCTGGCCCTTCTTATGACCGGGCCGATTCCGTATCGTTGTGGACGTTGAGCCTCCCAGGGCGAGCGCTTCCCTTTGCGATCGCGATCGGCGCGATCGCCGCGACTGCAGCAGCACTCGGCGCGCTGGCCTGGGTGCTCCGTCTCGACCGGGTCGATAGTTTTGTGGCGGTCTTCGTGCTGGCGGTCGGCGCCATCGCCTGGCGCTTCGGCCGCGGGCCAGCCATCGCCGCCACCCTGGCCTTCGTCGTGATTTCGGACTATTTCTTCCTTTCGTCCAAAGCAAGCCTTGGCCCGCTGACGCTGGGCGATTCCGTTGGGCTGGTCATCGGCATCCTCGGCGCCGCGGCGTTGATCCAGTTCGGCCACGTCAGCCGCCGCCGGACGATCGAGCTGGAGAAGCGCAGAGACCTGCTCCAGGATGTTTCGCCGCGGATCCTCCAGAACCTCGACTCCGAGGCGATCATGAACACGGTCGCCGAGGCAACGCTGCGGGTCATCGACTATCAGCACCTTCGTCTATATCGCTGGGACGAATCCGCGGAGCGACTCGTCCTGGTCAAGTCGGTGGCGCGCGCAGCGCCCTACGCCGCGATCGACTGGCACAGCATGACGCTCGCCCTCGGCGAAGGCATCACCGGAATCGCGGCGAAGACGTGCAAGCCGCTGCTGGTGCCCGATGCCAGCCGGGACCAGAGGATGGTTTACCCGGCGGAGACGACGCCGATCGAAGAGAGTGTCTTGAGCGTCCCGATGGTGACCCGGGACCGGTTGTTTGGCGTGCTGTCGCTCGCCCGCCTTGGAGCACGATCGCTGTCGACGGAGGACCTGCGCTTGATGGAATCGATCGCGGCGCAAACCGCGCTCGCCCTGGCCAACGCGGAGGAGCACGCCGAAGCCGAGCAGACCATCAAGGCGCTGGCCATGATCGAAAGCCTGCAGCCTGCTGACGAGGCGGTACCCGAGGCCGAGGCCCAAGCCGAGCGCCGGATTCTGCAGAGCTTCATCGATCTCAGCCTTGCCGATCTCGCCACGCTTCGCATTCAGCGGAAGGATGGGCGCTACCACGTCGTAGCCAGCGGCGGCCGGCAGTGGCCCGAACGCGATGTCCCGATGGGCCCCCCGCTCAGGCCGGCGGACGTCGGATGGCTGGCGGATTCCCGGACGACCGTCTATGTCGCCGATCCAAGGACCGACAGCAAGTTACCGGAGTGGGCGCAACGCGGGACCGAGCTTGCCGGCGTCAAGGCGACGATCTTTCTCCCGATCCGCGCCGGCCAGCGACTCGTCGGCTTCGTTGGCCTGCACTGGCGCCGTCCGCGTTGGTTCCGGCCCGAACAGCTGGGACGCCTACAGTTGCTGGCGGCGCAGGTTGCCATCGCCTTCGATACCCGGGAAGCCCTCGAGCGCGAACGCAGCCGGGCCGACGCCCTGGCGGAACTCGAGCGCGCCAGGCGCGAGTTCATGCAAATTGCGTCTCACGAACTGCGCACTCCCTTGACCGTCATCCGCGGGTACGCCTCCATGCTGGAAGACGGCACCCTCGGCGAGCTGCCGCCGAGGGCCAGGCAGGCCTTGCAGACGCTCCTCGAAAAAACGGGCGAGATGCGCGTGCAGGTAGAGCGGATGTTATTGCTGGCCCGGCTCGAGGATGCCGCCACTCCGCCCCAGATGATGGCCCTCGATTTCCGAGCCGTGGTCGAGGAGGCGATCGCTCGGGTTCGCGCGGCGGTGGCGCTCCGGCAGGGCGAGGTCGATGTCGACCTGACAGCCGGCCCCATGCCGGTCGTCGGCGACCGGGAGCGGCTGTCGACGGCCCTCGATAACCTGCTGCAGAACGCCGTCAAGTTCAGTAGCGGGCCCCCGCGGATCGAGGTTGCCGGCGGCCGGGTCAACGGACGCGTCCACCTGGTCGTCAGGGACCACGGGATCGGGATACCCGAAGCGGCCCGCCGCCATCTCTTCGAGAAGTTCTACCGGGTGAATGACCCCTCGCTCCAGAATGTGGCCGGCACGGGCATCGGCCTCTACCTGGTCCGCCAGGTGGTGGAAGGCCATGGCGGACGGGTCGAGGTCGAGAGCCAACCTGGCCCTGGATCGGCCTTCCGGATCGAACTGCCGGCCGACGCCGGGTAGCAAGACTACCGGCTGTTTGAGGTTCCTCTTATGTGGCGGTCCAGCCGGAATCACCCCAGGAAACCCCCCTGGCCGCGATCGAGATCCCGACCGACTGGCTGATGCCATGGCTGGATCTGGACATGGTGCGCCAGGCGCAGCGTTCGGACAGCCAGGCGACCCTGACCAGCGACTACCTCACCCTCTCCGGCCTCGAGCTGGTAGTCGAGCGGCGCTGGCTGCGGGAATCCCACTGGCGCCAGATCAAGCAGGCGGTCACCCGCGGATACATCTATAAGAGCTCGGCGGTGCAGGTCACCCTCCGCGGCGACCGCCGCGAGCGCGAGCGCCGCACCACCGGGACGCCCAAAGCCGCCTGACCGGTTTCGGCTCCGAACCCGTCACTGTTAGAGTCGAATTCGTGAGGACAGTGATATCGCCGGATTTCCCGGTCAATCAGGCGCCGGCCAGCCTGGACCCGAAGCGCGACCTGCCCCGCGGGTTCTATGAGTTCTTCCTGCCCCTGCACAAGTCGTTCGCCCCCCGCCAGCAGGCACTGGCCGCCAAGCGGCAGCAGGTCCTCGAGGCTGCCCATGGGGGCCGTCTGCCGAACTACCTGGGCCCCTCCGAAGCCACCACCGGCAGCTGGCGGGTCTCGCTCCCCGGCTGGTGCCAGGACCAGCGAAATCAGATGACCGGGCCGGCCGACGACGGTGAGCTGGTCGTCAAGATGCTCAACTCCGGGGCGCCGGGGGTGATGCTCGACCTTGAGGACTCCGTCGCCAATGCCTGGCCCAACATCCTCAAGGGCATCGAGAACATCATCGCCGCCCTCCGGGGCGACCTGACCTATCAGGACAAAAAGCGCAACCGCGAAGTCGGTATCAACGAGAGCAAGACGGTCATCTTGACTCGTCCGCGAGGGCTGCATCTCGAGCAGGCTGGCGTGATCCAGGGCGAGCGCACGTCGGGAGCCCTCTTCGATGTCGCCATGGTGGCCTACCAGGTCGATCCGGCGCGGCTCAGGCACCCGCTCTCGATTTACATTCCCAAGTCGGAGTCGGCGGACGAGGCGCTCTGGTGGCGCGATCTGTTCGTCGCCATCGCGGATGCCCGGGGCTGGCCGCAGGACTACATCAAATGCATGGCGCTGGTCGAGTCGCATCCAGTCGCCTATCAGATGGAGGAGTTTGCCTACAACCTGCGCGAGCACATCATGGGCCTCAACCTCGGACGTTGGGACTACATGGCCAGCCTGATCGATTTCACTCTTCACGATCCGGCCTGGGTGCTCCCCGATCGCAACACCATTCCCCACGACGTCCCCTTTTTCCAGGCGCTGCGCGAGGTCATGCCCGAGGTCTGCCACAAGCGCGGCATGCTGGCCATCGGCGGGATGACCGCGCTGTACCCAAGCCGTGAAGATCCCGAGCTGAACGCCCGGGCGCTGAAGGTGCTGGAGCAGGACAAGAAGAACGAGGCCAACAGCCTGATGGACGGCGCCTGGACGGGGCACCCCGACCAGAACGAGATCGCCGTCAATCAGTTCCCGTACCCCAATCAGCTGAGCGCCCGGCGTAAAGACGCGGACATTCACAAGGACCTGCGTCCCGCTCCGCAAGGTGTTGGCAAGCGAACCCTGCAGGGAACGCGCGACGCGGTGCGGACCGTGATCCGGTATCGCAATGGGGTGCTCAACGGCAAGGGCGCCAGCCTGCTGGACGGGTACATGGAAGACCTGGCGACCGACCGCATCTATCGCTACATGATCGCCCAGCGAACCCTGCATAGCGTCGAGGTTCCGGATGCGCAGGACAAACCGGTGACGCATTCGCCCGACGTGATCGCGCAACTCTTCGACGAGGAGCTCGACCGCCTGCTGCGCGAGACTCCGGGCAACGGCGAGACCTCCTCGCGTGAGACCTTCAAGAAAGCACGTGAGCAAAGCGAGGGGATGGTGCTCGGCATCCTCCAGGCGCAGGGCGTCCCGATCAGCTAGTC
>DASTJZ010000175.1:0-8656 GCA_035716185.1 Candidatus Dormiibacterota bacterium | reverse complement strand
CCTCGACGAGCTGATCCGCCGGCTCGAGGAACTTCAGCTCAAAGGCACGACCGAATTGCCTGGGAAGTTCAAACCCCGCCTCTATCGAGTGAGCGAACTGCTCCCGCCCGGCGTTGCCGGCCCTTCTTGGTGGCCGCGTCGCACCAGTCGCGTGATCGATCAGTGTTTCGATTTGCAAGAACGCGTGCTGTTGGCACAAAGGAGGTTGCACCATGATGACGCAGGCTGAAGAGCAGACGGAGCGAGCCAACCGATGGCTGCGGGTGGCGACGGACCGCATGCTCGGGATCGAGCCTGACTGGTGGTTGCGCCTGGCCTGCGGCCAGGTCGCGGAAGTCAGCGAATCCTACCGTTAATGGAGTTGAGGGCACGTGGTCACGAATTAGTTCAACCGTTAACTGCGCCACTGACGCCATTCATTGACGCTCTGCCGGTGCCGCGGCGTCTGATCGCGGCGGAGCACCAGGGTCAGCTCACGGTGCGGATCCGGACGGCGACGCATCGCTTCCACCGGGACCTGCCCGAGTCGAGGATTTGGGGCTACGACGGAACGGTGCCCGGGCCGACAATCGAGGCGGAGCGCGGAAAACCTGTCATGGTCGAGTGGCGCAACGAACTCGAAGGCCCGCTGCCGGTGGTGGAAACGGTTGCTCCTCAGCACGCTGAGAGTGACGGCGTCCCGGTACAGTGCCTTCCTGGCCTGAGCGGCGGCACGCCCAACCCACGTGCGGGCGCCCTTTCCGGCCACACGGTGGTGCATCTGCACGGTGGTCTCACCCCGGCATCGTATGACGGGTGGGCTGAGAACCTGTTTGCTCCAGGTCAACCGGCCGTCTATCACTACCCCATGAACCAGCGCGCGGCGTTGCTCTGGTACCACGACCACGTGATGGGCGTGACCAAGCTCGACGTTTACGCCGGGCTGGCGGGTCTGTGGATCGTGCGGGATGACCGCGAACGCGAGTTGGGTTTACCCGAGGGTCCGCCGTTCGAGATGCCGCTATTAATTCAGGACCGCAACTTCAACCTCGACGACCGCGGACGGCTGACCGGACAGTTGGTCCACAAGACGGATCCGGATGTGATGGAAGCCTTCGCGCCGTTTACCGTCGTCAACGGCAAAGTCTGGCCCATCCTCGACGTGCAGCCGGCCACTTACCGCTTTCGCGTTCTCAACGGCTCCAACGCGCGCACATACCGGCTGGTGCTGCTCCGCGACGGCATCTCCGAGCTCGAGCGAGTCACGCAAATAGGGACCGATCATGGGCTGCTGCCGACGCCCGCCCGCCTGCCGTCGGACGGACTCGTGCTTGCGTCGGCCGAGCGTGCCGATTTGCTTGTCGACTTCTCCGACCTCGAGCCCGGCAGCGAGCTTATGCTGCTCAACACCGCGTCGGCGCCTTTCGATGGCGCTTCTTTTCCCGCGGCGAGGGCCCTGGAAGCTGCCAGTCTCGATGGACTGCTCCCCTTTCCGCAGACCATGCGCTTCAGAGTGATCCCGGGCCCGAGCGCATCGCGAAGCATTCCGACGGTGCTTGCCACCGACTACGTGCCGCCGCCGCCCGAGGAGCTGGCGGATGCGCCGCGCAGAGCGATTGCGCTTGTCGAGCGCGAGGTCGAGGGCCAAGTCAACATGCTCACGATGCGCGAGCTCGGGATTGTCGAGGACGACGATCCGGGACCGTTGGTCACCGTCACCAATGGCGAGCGAATCACCCGGTACCGCGCGGTCGCCGCTCATTTCGAGGACGTGACGACGTTTTTTCCAATGCTCGGCCAGTTTGAAGTCTGGCAACTGATTAACCTGACTGCCGACACGCATCCAATCCACGTCCATCTCGACCCCTTCCAAATCCTCGCGCGGCACCCGATCCGCTATCAGATCCCCGACGCAGGCATCGAAGACGTCGACATCACCGCCTCGGTCATACTCGGGCGGGACTCCGATGACGAACTCGACCACGCGATCGACGACAACGAACGCGGGCTAAAGGACACCGTCCGCGTCAATCCCAACGAGATCGTCGAGATCGCCGTTCGCTTCACCACCTATAGCGGCCGGTATATGTACCACTGCCACATCCTGGAGCATGAGGACCGCGACATGATGCGCCCCTTTGTCACCATGGCCCCGGAGCTCATGCCGTTTATGGCCTGACCCGGGCCGTCGGACGGTTAGCGCAGCCCGGCTCCAGCAAACTCAGGGAGGTGCGCCAATTGCGTGCGCGAGGTGACGCCGACCTTCCTAAACACCTTTGCCAGGTGATACTCGACGGTTCGATCGCTGATGAAGAGCTGCGTGGCGATCTCTTGATTCCTGACCCCATGAGCAGCGAGCCGGGCAATCTGTGATTCCTGAGGGGAAAGCTGGCTCTGCGTCTCAACCATCCGGCGCCGCGCCCGCTCTCCGGTCGCCAGAAGCTCAACTCTTGCTCGCTCCGCAAAAGCGGCCATCCCCATGCTGGCGAACATTTCGTATGCAGTGCGAAGCTGATCACGGGCGTCGCGTCTCCGGCCCTGCCGGCGGAGCCATTCCCCATAGAGAAGGTAACTTCGCGCGAGCTCGGTCCTTGTTCCCGGTGTGGTCAGATGGGCGATCGCCTCTTTGTACAGCGACTCGGCGCTAGCGTCATTCGCGAGCAAGGCACGTGAGCGGGCCAGGAATCCGAGGCCGAGCGGGGCGTCACTAGCCGCCGCCAGCTCGCCCAGCTCGAGGGCGGCTGCCTCAGCGGTACCTCGGTCGCCTACGCGCACCGCCGCCTCGATCAGATATGGCAACATCCTCCCTCCGTTGAAGGTCGGATCGGCCTTGCGCGCGGCGACCGCGATGTCCAGAGCGGCCTGGTAGCGACCCAAACCTAACTCCAACGGAATCAACGAAAACCGGGCGAGATTCAGACCGCGTGCGCCGATACGGGCGGCTCCGAGGGCCAACTGTGCCATGACCCACGCGCGAGCCTCCGCCTCGTTGCCCCGCCACGCTAAGAACGTGCCTTCCCACCAGATGGCTCCAAGGAAGCCTGGATTTCCCATCGCATGTGCGAGGTCGAGGGCCTGCTTGATCACGGCTTCGCCTTCGTCGAGGCGCCCCGCATATAGCGCGGCTCCAGAACGGAACCCCAGCGCGGCCTGAAGGCTGGAAAGGGCGCCGCGCTGGCGCGAGACCTGGATCCAGGCGTCCGTCAGCGACTCGATCGCTGCAACATCCATGAGGACGTAGGCGTCTATCACCGCAAGGGTGAACGCGCGAAGCATGGTCTGAGGATCGGGGCCGCTCCCCACCAGCTCCCGAAAGGCGCGCCTCAGCAGCGGCGCCCCGACGACGCGGTCGCCTCCGATCAGGCTGGCCGAACCGTCGAGCAGCAGGTCATCAGTCGATGGCGATGACTCATCCGCTGGCCGAATTACTCTTGCCAGTCTGGCGATCTCTTCAAATACCGAGGGCGTCGCCTCGACAAGGATGGCGGCGATCAGCGCGGCGAGTAGCGCATCGCGCGCCCGTCCAATATCGAGCGGGCTCAAGTCGGTCGCGGCATCCATGAGGATGCGAGTCGTGTCGCTTCCTTCACTGAGAGAAAGGCGAATCGCGCCATCGATCGATTTGGCGATCGCACGCTGCAGCGGATCATCGAGCGCGGGCAGGGCCTCGTTGACAGCCGTCTTGGCCTGATCGGCGCGGCCCGCGCTCAGCAGGGCTTCCGCTGCGTCGACCAACCGTACCGCCCTGGCGCCGCGATCCGGCGTGAGCTCCGCCGCCTTATACGCGTAGCGAGCCCAGGCGGCGTAAGCTCCTCTCTCCTTACCCCGTTCGGCTGCCCGCAGCAACTCGCGTGCGATCTCCTCATCGGGCTGGACCGCCGCCAGCGCGCGGTGTTCGGCGTGCCGATCCGGGTCGACCTTGGGGTCGATCGCGTCCGAAAGGGCTGCGTGCATCGTCCTTCGCTCGCCAGGTGGCGTTCCATGGTAAATCGCAGACCGGATCAGCGGATGACGAAACGAGACCCGTGGACCGACGACGATCAGCCGTTCGCGCTCGGCGGCTGCCGCAGCATCGAGGTCGAGGCCCAGCACCGTTGCTGCGCGCCAGAGCACGACTGGGTCGGTCGACGAGTCAACCGAAGCAAGTTGAAGAAAAGCCTGAGTCTTCGCGGGCAAGGCGTGAACTCTAGCCTGGAAGTGCTGCTGCAGTCGACTGCTGACCGGAGGCGGCTCCTCTGAGAGTGGACCACCGCCGGGCCCGCTCTGACTTATCGTTGGTCCCAGCTCCAGGATCGCCAGTGGATTCCCGGCCGTCTCGTTAATCAGGCGTCTCGAAAGCTCATCCCCCACGGGCCCTGCGATGACGCTGCCCAGCAGCAACTGCGCGTTTTCGGTATCGAGCGCCTGCACCTCCAACTCAGGAATTCCGGCGAACGCGGCTTCGCGCCCGGTTCCCTCCCGCATCCCGAAGAGCATCGCGACCCGGTCCGCGTACAGGCGTCGTGCAACAAAAGCCAGGATTTCTGCCGACTCCGCGTCCAGCCAGTGAGCATCATCGATGACGCAGAGCAGGGGCTTATCGCCAGCGGCTTTGGCGAGCAGCGTAAGAGTTGCCAGCCCGACCTGAAACCGCTCCGGTGGTGGGCCGCCGATGAGTCCAAACGCCGAGCCCAGGGCGTTCTGCTGAGGCGCTGGAAGCTGATCGAGGAGGGGCAAAAACGGGACGACCAGTTGATGGAGCCCCGCGAACCCAAGTTGCATCTCGGATTCGATCCCGACCGCGCGAACCACCCGGAAGTCATGTGCCGTCGCGACGAAGTGCTCGAGGAGTGCAGTCTTGCCGATTCCAGCCTCGCCCGATAGGACGAGCTTTCCACTCATACCCAGGCGTACGGCCTGGAGGAGGCTAACCAGCGCTGCCTGCTCCTGAGTGCGATCCACGAGCTGCAGCGAAATGGTCCCCATTTTGCCGGCTGGCGGCGTAGTCAACCTGACCCCTCCTCAAGTTATCTTAAGTGCACTGCGTGCCATACACGCGCATGGCCGGTCTTCAAGCGCAGAGTCGGCATTCCGCGCTAGATCCCGCTGGTAGTTTGAAACTGCGCCTCTTCGCTGATGCGGCGGCCCTCGAAGGGGTCTCCTGCATGGCGTCGATAGAGATGCATGCGCAGATGCAGAATCGTGTTGCCGTGAATCTCCGTCTTTCGAGCGGTCTAGCAAATCGCTGGCCAACCGGCAGGCGTGCTTCGACTCGGTAGCCGGAGAGCCAAACGCAACTCGGTAATTGGAAGGTTCCTCAGCGGACTCACTGCGTCGGCATAGTGGGGGCCTGCTAACGGTCCGGCTTAGGACTTATCCCAACATGTTCATGCCGGCATGGACGGGTGGCGAGTCGTCGGATGGCTCTTTAAAACCGCTGGTCGGAATCCCTGGCGGTGTCGAGGGACGGATCGTTCCCGTGGCGCCCCGGCCATTTGCCTATCGCGGGCGGGCCGGCCCTTTCACAGGCGCCTCACGCAGCCAGGCGAAACTGGGTCAGAGCGGTACGCAGGACGTCGGCCAGCTCGTTCGCCGGATAGCGGCAATCAGCCCAGCGGTCCTTCGACCGATCAAGATGAGCGTCGAGCGTGTGGTAATGAATGTCTCGCTGATGTGCCGTTCGGCGTTCAAGTTCCTTTGATGAAACCAGCCAAACCTCGGGGTGAATCACGCCGAGACGCCGATTCCACAAGCGCATCACTATCCAGAAATCGTCAGCTGCCCTGAAGGTTGCGCGCCGCACGCGGACACGAACCTGGTCGTCACCCCGGAGAACCCCTGTCCCCTTGATTTGAAGGTAGCCGGCATGCGGCGATCCAAGGAGTTGGACGACGAGGTCGCGACCATGAATGTCGAAGGCCGGCCGGAAGATCTCAGATCTTTCCGATTACCGATCATGATGTCCGTGATCGTGGCGAACTCATAGACGCCGCCCTGATCGAGTTCCAGCGCGGGAAACTCCAGAGGCGCTTCCTGGAGAAGTGGCTCACCGGGAATGAGCCGGCGCCACAGTTCAGTGCGAGTGAGCCGATAGGAAGAGAGCTTGTCTTCCCGTGTTGGATATGCAGCGAGCTCGTACACCTCCGCTCGCAAGGCGCGGTCATACTCTTTGCTCGCCAGCTTTCGCACGGCAGTGGCATCAAGACACCAGTAGATGTCGCCCGTTGGCCATCCACTTGGCTCCGAAATCGCAAGCACCATCGAAACCCCGTCCAGCTTGCGAGGTGAGCCGACCCTGACGGTCCAGTGGTATCGTCCCACCTCGTCGAGTGAACCGCTGGTCTTGATCTGAACCATCGAAGGCTTGCCAATCCCGTCGAGACTGTAGGCGCGGTCGATGCCGTGTGCGTCAACCAGCGGGATCCATGGGACAACTCGAAATCCACTGCCGCGGACAACGTCCATGTCGACGAGATGCTCGCCGAGCCAGCCAAGCTCCGGACGATGGTCCCGAGGCACGCCAGAACAACGACATCGCCGCGAGATTCCGTCGGCAAGCCTCGAGTGCGAGATATGCAACCGGCTGAGGGAACGCTAATAGATCAATACTCGGTCGAAGTGCGCGAGCTGCGGGAGAGCTAGGTACGCGGGGTATTATTCGGGTGACGTCGCCGATAAGGCTTGAAGGCTGAAGCGGCAGAGGGGTTCAGCTTGCGCGATGCAGTGCGAGGTACCTGTTGCGCCCCGAGAGCGACGCGCGCCCACTCACGCGGAGCAGCGTGGATGGCAGCAATAGGAATCGTCCTGGCCGGATGTGGGCCGCAGGGGGCCGCAGCCCATCCCACGCCAAGTCCAACGAAGGCGGCGTCTGCCGCCCCGTCACCCGTTACCTTTCCCGTCTGGAGCGAGGAGCCGCGACGGATTCTGGCGCCGACCGATTTTGGGCTCCCCGACGCGGGCAGCGTCATCGCGGATAGCGATGTGGTCCAACTCCCTGATGGCAGGCTTCGACTCTACATCCTTGCCGGTACGCCCGATGCAGTCATGCGCAGTGCGGTGTCTTCCGATGGCGTGCACTGGACGCCCGAAGCGGGTATCCGCTGCGTCCGACCGGTGTGTTTTGGACAGCCGGCCATCGTCGCATTACCAACAGGTGGCTGGCGATTCTTCATGAACGATGACGTCGGCATCTACAGTGCCGTCACGCATGACGGTCTCACCTTCGCGCGTGAGCCGGGTCTGCGTCTGCGTTTCTCCGCCTTCCATACCAATCCGGGTTGGCACTTCACCGGCTGCCATATAGTGAAGACGAAGGAAGGTGTTTGGAGAATGTACTTCGGCGACACGTTCGGTAACAATTACGTCCCGACCCCGTTGACCCAGATTTACAGCGCGAACTCCGAGAATCTCCTCGACTGGACCGTCGATCCCGGTGTGCGGACACAAGGCGTGGCCCACCCCTTCGTGTGGCTCAGACCTGATGGTAGCTACCAGATGTTTGCGTCAGCCCTGGGGCAAGCGGATTTGGACGCCCAAACACTCTACACGGCGACGTCACCTGATGGCCTGACGTGGTCGGACCTGGCTGCGACTGGCCTAATTGGCGGTGACCCGGTCGCATTCCAGCTGGCAGACGGGAAGCTGCGATTGTATTACAACGATATACGCCTGATGCCGACCATCCTGTCGGGGTTCTACAGCGCGCAGATGGTCGACGCTCCATGGGGCGTCTCCGTTGACCGCCAGACTCCGAAGATTGGCGCCTCGATCATCCATATCACCGTCCAGGTCATGGGACGTGCGTCTGCAATCACAGTTCAGGCGGTTGATAGGGCGCGGGGGCACACTGTGCCTATAGCTGGGTTGCCGTATGCGGGGACCGCCCCATTCCAGGTCAACTTCGACATGCCAAACTCAAGTGATCAGCTCATCGAGGTTACCGACGGCACGATCGCCCGCCTGTTCCTTCCTTACGGGCCCTCGACAGCCGACTCCCCGGCTTAAGTGTTTGGTTTGGTGTCAATTGGGGGCACGCCAGTTACGTTCTTTTTCTCCCGGCCCATCTGCGTTCTCTCGTCCGTCGGACTGACGGCATAACTGACGGCATGGACCGTGGCCGTCCTCGGACGACCGTGGACGTCGCGGGTCAGTTGCGCCGTTAGGCCTGAGCACGGCGGACCGATGTAGCGGTCAATGGACGCCCTGGACGTCGCCTTGACCACCTGGAGATCGAGGCAGATGGCAGCGAACAAGGAGTATCGAGTCGTCCTACGAACAAATCGAGGGTGACGCTCGGGCACGACGAGACAATCGAGTTTGGGGAACCGAAGGCAGAGATCCTGGCCACAGTGCGCACTCTTACCGAACCAATGAACGTGGGACTGTGGTCTGTGGTCCCAGCCAATCTGGTCTCCTCCACATGGTGGCTCAAGTCCTGCGCGTGACGGTCCAGGATGCAAGAGCACGTGGACCTCGGCGTTGGAGGAGATGGAGCCCGGCTCCGGAGAATGGAAGCTGCCTTCCTGCCGCCCCTTGGTGCCCGTGCCCGGAGTAGTCGTTTCGCCCGCCTCCGGTTGCTCCTCGCTCTTCTCGCCGCATCCGCGTTCGTCGGCACCCTGTTTTTTGCGTGGCTCTGGCTGCAGGCGCTCGAGGAGCAACGTTCGTACCAGTCGGCCGCCATTTGCACCGCGAACGACCA
>DASTJZ010000174.1:0-2112 GCA_035716185.1 Candidatus Dormiibacterota bacterium | reverse complement strand
GGAAGATGCTATGGGGCGGGCGGCGAGGACGTGGCAACTTCGTCGCTGCATCTAACCGATGGAGTGCCGCGATGCCCCAGCCGAACGACTTGAGCAGGTCCCTCGTCGCCCTGGACCAAAATAGCACGATTATTGTCGTCGTCGAGTTGAGCCAGTCGAGCTGGCTGGTTGGCGGCGTCGTTCCGGGTATTGAGCGTCAGCCGCGCAAGAAGCTGGAGCCTAGCCCAGAACGGCTGCTTGCCGTGCTGCATCGCTGGCGGGATGAAGCGGTCAGGGCCGGCCGCACTATCACGCGGATTGCGCTTGCCTACGAAGCCGGCCGCGACGGCTTTTGGCTGGCACGTTGGCTCGAGGCGCGCGGGGTAGAGGCGCACGTGATCCATCCCTCGAGTGTGGCGGTTTCGCGGGAACATCGCCGGGCGAAAACCGACCGGCTCGACACCGAGTTGCTGAAGCGCGGGTTCTTGGGGTGGCTGCGTGGCGAACGAGGCCATTGCAGCATGGTGCGCGTGCCCACGATCGCCGAAGAGGACGCCAAGCGGCCGAACCGCGAGCGCGAGTGCCTGGTGGGGGAACGCACGCGCATTGTCAACCGGATAAAGTCCACTCTGGTCCGGCTGGGCATTCGCAACTTCAAACCAACCCTGCGCAAGGCGGCCGAGCGTCTTGCAACCGTGCACACCCCGGAGGACATGCCGTTGCCGCCAAATGTCTTGGCAGAGCTGCAGCGCGACATGGCGCGGCTGGGCGTTGTTGTCAGCCAGATCAGAGAGATCGAGGACGCTCGTCAGAAAGGATTAGAGCAGAAGCCTGACACCGGGCCCCACGCGATGGTTCGGCTACTGGCCCGAATCGTCGGCGTTGGTGTCGAGACGGCTGATATGCTGGTCCATGAGGTGCTGTCACGGCCTCTGCGTGACCGCAGAGCTGTGGCGCGCTACGCCGGCTTAACCGGCTCGCCGGATGAGAGCGGCGCGCAACGGCGCGAACAAGGGCTCGCCAGAGCCGGCAACGCCCGGGTCCGTCGCGGCATGATCCAACTCGCCTGGCGCTTTCTGATGTTTCAGAAGGAGAGCGCGCTGGCATTATGGTATCGCGCCCGGACCGCTGATACTCGTATTGGCACGCGCAAGGCAATGATCGTCGCGCTGGCACGCAAACTGGTCATCGCGCTCTGGCGCTTTGTCACCACTGGCGAGCCACTGGAGGGCGTCGTCTTACGCCCAGCAGCCTGAAGGGCTTACCGGAGCGGGGATACCACTCAGCACTATTCGGCGTTCGCGCTGGTTTTTCGGCGGAGTGCCGATCGAAGATCCGAGGTGGCGGGAAACCGTATTCGAACATGGCACTGATGCCGACTGGAAGAATGGGCCCGCCGCCCGGAGCTTTTGCCGCCGATGCGCATGACTGCATCATGGTCAGGATCCAAACGGACCTACCGTATACAAGTTTGTCGCGCGAAGATGCGCGCCCATGGCGAGCTCCCCTCGGATCCTCAACACACAGACAGGCACCGTCAGACGCGAAGCTGCCAAATCCCCTGTCGCAGTTCATCATCGCTCCGCGTGCTCAGGCGTCAAGGCGCTGCGAAACACAAGCGACGCTAGGCGGCAAGCCGCCAAGCTGTGCTACCGTTTCGGTCCCTTGACCCCTTCCGCGCGCTTCGCGAACCTGATCGCAGGCGACGGAACGAAGAACGGCTTTCCCGCTCCGAACAAAGAACCGTCTGAAAACCAAAATGACTACTTGACAGGAAAAGCCCCATACAGGTTCGAATCCGGCTCCCTCCAGCGGCGAGTCTCGTGCGAACCGATAGCGAAATGGGACGTCCCCGGCAGTCGACCGCCAAAAGTATGCGGCTAAGCCACGAACCGACGAGGTTCAACGACAGTCCACAGCCAGTTGCCGATCTCGGTCGTCCGGCGAATGGGATCCAAAATCTCGCTCGCAATCCCGTACCGCCAGATCAGGTCGCGGCGGGTAGGCTCGGCGTCCAGCGCGCGATAGTCGGCTGCGATCGCGGCAATCTCGGATGGCTCGGTGCCAAGCCCTCTTCGACAAGCTGCGTGGCTCTCATCTCGATGATGGCTGCCGAGACCGCCAACGTGTGCT
>DASTJZ010000173.1:0-6164 GCA_035716185.1 Candidatus Dormiibacterota bacterium | reverse complement strand
TGGTCCGTAGGCTGGGGCTGTGATAACCAGATCACTCCCCAGCGATCGGAGCACGCCGCTCTCGTACGTGGCGCTCGGCGACAGCACGGTATACGGCCTGGGTGCCAGCAGCCCAGCCCGGCACTACGTGGCGCGCCTCTTCCAGCGCGTCCGTGAGGAATATCCCGCCGCCCGGCTGCTGAACCGCGGCGTCTGCATGGCGACGGCCGCCGACGTCCTGGCGCAGCAGGTTCCAGAGGCGGTGCTCGAGCGTCCCCACCTGGTGACCCTCTCGGTCGGACCGAACGACCTCCGGCGAGGGGTCGGCCCCCAGGACTTTGCCAGGCGGGTCGAGGTCATCCTCGAGCGCCTGCATCGCGAGACGGAGGCCACTGTCGTCGTCAACCAGCTTCCCGACATGGCGTTCTGTCCACGATTCAGTCCTGCGGAGCGCTCCCTGGTTTCCGCGCTCACCCGCCACTACAACCATGCCCTCCAGCATGTGGCCGACGGCTTTGGAATGGAGCTCGTGGATATCGGCATCGCGGATCGACCCGAACACGAGCGACGCCGGTTCTTCAGTGACGACGGCTACCATCCGTCGGACGAGGGCTATGCCGCATGGGCGGACGCGGTCTGGGCGGCGGTCAGGACGCTGATCCCACCGCCGCCCCTTCACTGGCCGCGGCTGGTCGCCAACATCGCCTGAAGCGTCGGCTGCGACAATCGGTAGGTGACGACCTACCGTCTGGCCTGCATCCCCGGGGATGGCATCGGCCCGGAGGTGGTCGCCAGCGGGCTCGAGGTCATTCGCCGCGCCGGAACCGTCATCAATCGCTTCACTGTCGAGACGACCGACCTGCCCTGGTCGTGCGCCTATTACCTCGAGCACGGCGTAATGATGCCGCCGGATGGGCTGGCGATCCTGCAAGACCACGACGCGATCTATCTCGGCGCCGTCGGCTTTCCAACCGTCCCTGACTACGTCAGCCTGCGCGGCTTGCTGCTGCCGATCAGAACGGGGTTCGACCAGTACGTGAATCTGCGCCCGGTTCGGGTCCTCGATGGAATTGCGTCGCCGCTACGCAACGGGACCGCCCAGACCGTTGACATCCTCTGCGTCCGTGAGAACACGGAAGGTGAGTACGTTGGTCTCGGCGGACGCTTCAAGCGCAACACGCCCGATGAAGTGGCAGTGCAGGTCAGTGTCTTCACGCGGAAGGGCGTGGAGCGGATCGGGCGATATGCCTTCGAGCAGGCACAGCGACGGCGCCAACAGCTCGCGTCCGCGACCAAGTCCAACGCGATGCAATACACCGCGGTCCTCTGGGACGAGGTGATGGACGAACTGGCCCGCGAATTTCCCGACGTGACGCTGACGCGGTATCACGTCGACGCGCTCGCCGCCAGGTTCGTCACGAATCCGGAGTCGCTCGATGTCGTGGTCGGCAGCAACCTCTTCGCCGATATCCTCACCGACCTCGGCGGCGCACTGCAGGGCTCGCTCGGCCTGGCGGCCTCGGCCAACCTCAATCCGGAGCGGAAGCATCCGTCGATGTTCGAGCCCGTGCATGGCTCGGCCCCAAGCATCGCCGGACGCGGGATCGCCAATCCGCTCGCCGCTGTCTGGTCTGCTGCGCTGCTGCTCGAGCACCTGGAGGAGCGAGAGGCTTCCCGACTTGTCATGCGCGCTCTTGAGCAGGTCGCGGCCAGAGGTCCGCATACCCCTGACCTGGGTGGCTCGGCGACAACTGGAGAAGTGACCTCAGCCTTAGCGGAGGCGATCGGCTAAAAGCAGCGACCGAAAACGCGGTTCACTCCTGAGGACGGCGAAATCGACGTCGGCGGCAATAAGGCCTGCAAGGTCCGGCCGCAGCGGGATTCCCTCCTCGAGCAAACCGAGCGCCTCATCCGGCCGACCTTGAGCCAGGCGCGCTCGCGCCAAGTTGCAGAGCGCCGGTCCGAGCGTATGCGCGGGAACATCTATCTTCCGAAGCTCGGCGACCGTTTCCTCAAACACGCGAGCCGCCTCCGACTGGTCGCCCCGCACCGCGATGTGTTCGGCGATGTGGTTGCGCGGGTGGAAGTAGCTATTCCGTACGATTGCCTCTCCCGTCGTATTGGCGATATACCACTTCAATGGGCGATCGCCCACCTCATGCCACAGTTCGATCAGTTCGCGGGCGACGGCCTCCGAGCGCTTCCAGGCCTCGGCCAGCAAGACACCAGCTCCTTCGGCGAGCTCCCGGTCATTGAAGTCATCGATGGCCTCAGGCGGCGCCGTGATTGGACGGCCATCGCGGAGCTGGCGCAACCCATCGCATAGTCGCTCGCGCCATCGAGAGACGTGAAACAGGAGCAGGGCCGATGTCCAGCCGGGTCCCTCGTTCCCTCCCCGCGCTGCGTCTATTGCAAACTGGCGCTCGAACCCCCGCTCCGATTCGAGAAGCCCGTCAATCTCCTTGATCTCGCAGCCTCACAGGTTGAAGACCAGTGTCTCCTGTGTCGATCGAACGACCACCATCCGGACGGGCTCGCTGGCGCTGGCGTTCTCCTCGATGTGCGCCACCTCGGGCGGTACCCAGACGAAGTCGCCCGGATGCGCGGCCTCCACCGTCGTGTATTCCTCGCCGGTGCGAAAGTTTGCCACTCCGGAGATGATGTAGATGGCACTCTCGCACTCGCCGTGATGGTGCGGCGCTGAGCTCATCCCGGGGGGTAGCTCGACGTACCCGACCCAGATTCGTTCGGCGCCGACCAGCGTCCGCGAGATCGCCGCTTCGCGCACCATCGCCCCGCTGGCGACATCGGGCAGCCGCTCGGGCGCGCGGACGATTCGCAGCCTCCCCCTCGTGCTCGCGGTATTCATGGTTTGACCTGACGTCGAGATCGCTTCATATACTGCTCCGCGGTGGCCAGCACGACTATACCGGCGGCGACTGACACTGGCGAGCGCGTCTCCAGTCTCGAGCTGTTCTTCGACCTGGTCTTCGTCTTCACCATCACCCAGTTGACGAACCTGCTGGCACGAGAGCCCAGCTGGACCGGCATCATGCAGGCGACGCTCATCTTCGGCAACGTCTGGTGGATGTACGGCGGCTACGCCTGGCTGACCAACGCCGTCCCGCCGCGCGAGCTGGGGGTTCGTCTCTTGCTCCTGGTCGGGATGGGCGGCTTCCTGATGGTGGCGCTTTCGATTCCGACCGCCTTCAGCGGAGGAGGCGCGGCGTTCGGGATCGGATATCTGATCGTCACGCTGGTCCACACCGGCGTCTTCCTTCGCGTCTCGCAGCAGAGCGTCCTGAAGGCGATGATGGGGCTCGGCCCTTTCAATATCATCACCGCCGCCCTCCTGCTGGCCGGCGGTCTGACCGCTGGCTCGACCCGAGTCGTTCTCTTCGCCGCCGGCTTCGTGCTGCACTGGATCACGCCCTTCATCACTCGAACTGGTGGATTCCGGATCCGTGCCGGGCACTTCGTCGAGCGGCACGGCCTCATCCTCTTGATTGCGATCGGCGAATCGGTGGTGGCGGTTGGCATCGGCCTGGGCACCATCGACCTGCCAGCCGGCCGCATCGTCACGGCGTTGCTCGGGCTGGCGCTGGCAGCGACCTTATGGTGGCTTTACTTCAACGGCGAGGAGCAGCGGGCGGAGACTGCGCTCGCCCGCGCGCCGCAAGAGAGAGCTCCGTGGCTCGCGCTCAACGCCTTTGGCTATACCTTTCTTCTGATCCTTGGTGGCATCGTGCTGGCGGCCGCCGGCATGAAGCTCGCCGTGGTTCGGTACCAGGAGCCCGCGACGGTCGCGACCGCGCTCTTTCTTGCCGCCGGGGTCAGCGTCTATCTGCTCGGGCTGGCGGTCTTTCGCTGGCTGGTTCGCGGCGGATCGTCCGCAGTTCGGCTCGGGCTGGCTGCGGTGGTGTTGCCCACGGCGTTCATCGGCCTCGGGGTCTCACCGTTTGCCCAGCTCGTCCTGCTCGTCCTGATCCTGGTCGTCGGGTCGTCCGTCGATTCGCTAACCCAGCGGACCGGTCCGGCGCCGCCTGATACCGACTACTGATCTCTTCCCAGCGCGGCGGTGGTCCGGGGAGCTTTTCCGAGCCGGCGCTGTGTAGGGCATCGAGAGCCAGGGCGAGGTAGCGATGCCGCAGCTGACGGCTGCGCTCCGCGGTTGCCAGCTTGACTGATTGCAACTGCTCGAGCAGCAGCGATACATCGCCCACCTCGACGTCCTTGCGCATAGCGCCGGCACGTTGCGTCCGACGCAGCACCCGGCTGGTGAGCTCGCTTGCCCGACGGCCGAGGCGGTGCATGTCCGCGGTGGCAGTGAACGCGGCGTCGAAGCGAGCGGTCAAGGACCCAGACCCGGCCTCGAGGGCACGGCGCATGAAGGTGCTAAAGGAAGTCCAGGCGTCGTCCTTCTCCTCCAGCGCGGCCTCCGCTATCGCAACATAGCGCTCCAGCCCTTGCTTGGCCAGGTGGCGCAACAGGGCGTCCTTGCCGGGGTAGCGGCGATAGAGCGCGCCAATGCCGACGCCGGCGCGATCCGCGACCGCCGAGATGGGGGCGTCGGGGTCGGCCAAAAAGACCTCGCGCGCCGCTTGCAGAATGCCTTCGTCGTTGCGAGCAGCCTCGCCTTGCCGGCCACTCCGCGGCCCAATGGATCGAGGCATGTGAGGTGATGATAGCATCCGGAACGGAATATTCCGTTCCGCGGTAGGATTAGCTTGAAAAGAAGGCCGTCGAGCAAATCTGAAGGAGGATGCAGATGGATTACAAACTCGAGCTGGTGGCAATTCCTGTCTCCGACCCTGACCGCGCGAAGCGCTTCTACACCGAACAGGCCGGATTTCACGCTGACCATGACTATCAGGTCAGCAATGAGCTGCGCTTCGTTCAGCTGACCCCTCCAGGATCGGCCTGCTCGATCGCGTTGGGGAATGGACTGGTCCAGACGCCGCCCGGCTCCGCTCAGGGTTTGCAGCTTGTCGTCTCGGACATCAATGCCGCGCGGGACGAACTCGCCGGACGCGGCGTGGACGTGAGCGAGGTGCAGAAATTCGATTGGGGCTCATTCGTGTTCTTCAGCGATCCTGACGGCAACCGCTGGGCCGTCCAGCAGCTGCCGCCGCGGTAGTTCCTTACAACTCTCCCTCCCCCTTGCGGGGAGGGTCGGGGAGGGTGCTCAACCAGCGCGCTTTGAACCGAGCGCTGCTCGAACGGCAGCACCTGCTGCGACGCCGTAAAGCAAAGGCCGCCGATGAGATCGAGCACCTGGTCGCGATGCAAGCGCAGGTTCCAAACGCACCGTACGTCGGGCTATGGACGCGGCTCGAGGAGTTTCGCCCAGAGGAGCTGTCCGACCTGATCGCCACACGGAGAGCCGTACGGATGGGAATTCTCCGGAACACGCTCCATCTGCTGACGGCGCGCGACGCCCTTCAACTACGGCCCCTGTTCTCTAGGCTACTCACCCGGACGCTGGCGTCCTCGCCGTTTCGTCGCGCCGTCGCCGGCATCGATGTTTCCGCCCTGGAAGGCGAAGCGACCAGGCTGATGGCCGAGAAGCCTCGCACCCTACAAGAGCTCGGCGCCCTGCTCCAGCAACGCTGGCCGGGCCGAGACGCGATGTCGCTCGCCTACGGCATTCGTCATCTCGTGCCACTGGTGCAGTTACCGCCGCGGGGGCTCTGGCGAAAGGGCGGCCGCGCGACGTGGGCAACGGCGGAGCAATGGCTTGGCCGCCCGCTTGCAACGCGACCTTCCGTCGAACGCCTCGTTCTGCGCTATCTGAGGGCGTTCGGTCCGGCCACGGTGGCCGACATGTCGGCCTGGTCGGGTTTGACCGGCCTGCGTCCGGTCTTCGACAGGATGCGCCCCCAGCTCCGGACGTTCCAGGACGAGGCGGGGCGCGAACTGTTCGATCTTCCCGACGGTCCTCTCCCCGATCCGGAAACGCCAGCTCCTCCTCGCTTTCTTCCCGAGTGGGACAACCTTGTCATCGGCCACGACGATCGAACGCGTGTCATCGCGTTCGATCATCGCCACATGATCGGCAACGGCATGTTCCTGGTCGACGGCCTGCTGGCCGGAGTCTGGAGAATCGAGAACCAACACGGGCGAGCCCGTCTCACGATTTCATCGTTCAAGCCGCTGAAGAAGCGCGACCGCGACGCGCTGGCCGA
>DASTJZ010000172.1:0-96553 GCA_035716185.1 Candidatus Dormiibacterota bacterium | reverse complement strand
GCGCCGTCCTGCAGGACGTCTTGCCAGGCCCACCGATTGGGAACCTGGATATTGAGCATGCCGCCAAGGGTCCCCACCGGAACGGCCAGGTCCGCGAGCACCACCGCGTCGGGTGTCTTACCAATGGTCTCGATGGCGGCCAGGTTCAGGGCCACCGTGCTGGTCCCGATGCCGCCCTTGGCGCCAGCAACCACCGTGAGCCGCCCACGCGACTGCGATCCCTGCTGGCGAAGTCGATCGGCTCGATCCAGGGTCACCTTGACACGGGCGAGCAACTCCCTGGATTCGATGGGCTTGACGAGATAGTCGTCGGCGCCCAGCTCGAGCGCGCGAACCTTCCGATCCAGCGCCTCGAGCGCGCTGAGCACCAGGATCTGGGTCTGTGACCCGGCCGGCCCGTTTCGGATCCGCTCGCAAGCGGTGAAGCCGTCGACCTCCGGCATCAACAGATCGAGGATGACGAGGTCGGGCCGTTCCCTCTCCACCAGGGCAACCCCCTCGTTCCCACCGCTCGCCAGCTGGACGTCGTAGCCGGCTGTCGTCAGTAAGAGCTGCAGGTAGGAGCGATTGGGCGCCTCGTCATCGATCACGGCGATCCGGGCCGTCACCCAGATGTAACTTGGAAGGCCGCCCGGAATTTCGCAGCCCGGCGGCTACATTGCCAGCCCGAGATACTCGAGGTCGCGCCAGATCAGCCCATCCTGGAGGTCGATGACACTGACGCTGGGCTGGCGCACCTTGCCCTGTGGTCCGGTGTAGCTCCACTCGCCGATCACCACAACGGTGTCACCTTCGCTGACCAGGCGCTCCACCTCAAAGATGACGTCGGGCCATTGGGCGACCGCCTGCCGGCTGACGAGCACGAAGGCCTCTTTTCCCATGATGGGTTCGGGAACGCCGGGCGTCCGGTGCACCACGTCGGGATGGAGCCGCCGGCCAAAGCCATCCCAGTCCCGGGCGCGCAGCGCGCTGAGCGCGGCCAGCACGACATCGGCCGCAGGACTCACCCGAGGTGGAAGAGATGACGCCCGAACAGCAGCAGCCCAACGATGGCCGCGCCGATCGCGGTCGCCAGTACGGCGGCGGCGGCCACGTCCTTGGCGCGCCCGATCATCGGATGATGCTCGGGCCAGGCGTAGTCGATCAACACCTCAAGGGTGGTGTTGAACAGCTCGGCCGCGATCACCATCGCCATGCTGATGAGCACGGCCACAAACTCAATCGCCGAAAAGCGAACCACGACGGCCGCGACCAGGACGACGGCAGCGACGATCAGATGCACTCGAAGATTGGCCTGCGACGACACGGCCCAGCCCAAACCGCGGCCTGCGTGGCGGAAGCTGTACAGCGTCCGGCGAATGTCGATCCGCCGGGCCCGGCTCGGACTACCGATCCGCTCCGCTTCGAATTCCGCGTCCGAGCGCGGCGTCACGGGGACGCTTCCAGGATGCGATTCGTGAGCGCGGTCATGCGCGCCTCCTCATCTGGGTCGGCGTGGTCATAGCCGAGCAAGTGAAGGAAGCCATGGGCGGCGAGAAGGCGCACCTCATCGTTCATCGGATGACCGGCCACCTTCGCCTGGCGCCTGGCGCGCGAAAGTGAGATCACGATGTCACCCAGCCAATGTTCGGTTCCGGGCGGTGCCTGGAAACGCTGGTCGAGTGGTTTTTCCTGGGCGGCGAAGGCGAGCACATCGGTGGGCTCGTCCAGCCCGCGATAGCGACGGTTGTATTCGCGCAGATGCTCATCACCGGTGAGGGTCAACACCGTCACGGTGTCTTTGGGCAGCTTCATGATGCGGGCTCCCGCCTGCAGCAGGGCTTTCAATCCATCCAGATCGACGCCCGAGGCCAGCGCGGCGGGACCCCACCGGCTCATCTGGATGAGCACGGGGCTATGGTAACCGCCCGGCGCCGATCAGGCTGTGGGTTTCTGCGGCGTCGTGTCCGGACGGCCGGCGAGGTAGCGCACGCCGATCAAGCCGGCGGCGAGCAGCACCCAGACCAGCAAGATCCAGTCCTGCGGAACCGCCGAACGGCGGCCCAGGTCCGCTGCCAGGGCATCGGCCAGGATGAAGCAGCCGATCAACAGCAGGCCCACCCCCTCCATCCGCGTCTGCGTTTTGCCCGCGTCGGCTGCGCGACGCAGGAACCGGGGCGCCCTCCCCAGCGCGAGCATGGAAACGGCGGGGACCATAACGGCGGCCGCGGCCACGTAGGCGAGCACGATTACGGAACCGGAAAGAAGCACTGAAAGACATATCGTAAAACCGACTCAAAAGTTGCGAACGTAAGGTTCCAAATTCGCCGGCCTGGCCGTCGCGTTGTCAGACGTTGACGACGGCGTCGTCAGGAGGTGCTGGGGTGGGTCCGACTCGACGGCCGTGGCAGCGGGATCGTCTTGTCCTCGGCATCGAGGGTCCCGTCGTGTCCGCCGCCGGTCGGGTCGGCGACCGCCCCGGTCTTCGCGGTGTCGGCCACCGCCGCTGGATACTCGATTCGGGCGTGGTAGATGCTGACGACCATGTTGGCCATCGCGCCTTCGACCAGCTGCAGGTCGCGGAATGAGAGCTCGCATTCATCGAGCTGGCCGTCGCGGACAAAGCCCTGGATCATGCGATGGACGTGGTCCCGGATCCCTTCGGTGCTACGGTCCTTCAGGGTTCGCGCCGACGCCTCGATAGTGTCCGCGATCATGACAATGGCGGCCTCTTTGGTGCGCGGCTTCGGCCCTGGATATCGAAACGCGTCTTCGCGTACGTCCAGTCCCTGCTCGAGGGCCTGCCGGTAGAAGTACCTCTTGACCGTGGTGCCCTGATGCTGCTGCACGATCTCGCAGATGGCGGTGGGGAAGTGATATTGCTTCAGCAGCTCGACGCCCTCGGTGACGTGCGCATTGAGGATGTCGGAGCTGGTCGTGGGTGAGAGATTCTCGTGAATATTGCCGATGTCAGCCTGGTTCTCCACGAAGAAATGCGGCCGTCGAATCTTGCCGATGTCATGGAAATAGCAGCCGACCCGTGCCAGTACCGGATTCGCCCCTACCGCTTCGGCGGCGGCCTCGGCCAGGTTGGCTGCCACGACCGAATGGTTGTAGGTGCCCGGCGCACTGACCATCAGCCGTTTCAACAATGGGTTGTTGGGCGTCGTCAACTCGAGCAGACGGAGCGGCGTGATGACCCGCATCATGTCGCCAAGAAACGTCAACAGCCCGGCCGCGATGATCGCGGACAGGGCGCCGTTGATCAGCGCCAGGGTCCCGATGCCGAGCACTTCGTCGAGTGACTGGTGCCGCTCGATCAATGAGAAGGACACCAGGGTGACGAACTGCGCTCCCGCGACCAGGGTACCCGCCGTCACCCACTGGCCCAGCCGCTCCAGCCGGTGGACGTAGATCGCGCCGATCGTCCCGCCGAGGAATCCCATCAGGGTCAGGTCGAGAACGTTGTCGGCAACGATGCCGGTCAGCAGCCCAACGGCGAGGGCCACGATGATCGCCAGCCCCGTGTCCATCAACGCGGCGACCAGCAAGGGCACGGCGGCCATGGGCACCAGGTACTGGGCGTTCGGATTGAAGGGCACGATCAGCTTGGCTACCAGGACGAGCAGCAGCATCAGGCCGCCGAGCGTGGCGAGCTGGCGTGGGTCGCGAAGGATGGCGGGCTTGAATTGCATCAAGTACCCGAGAGAGACGGCAAACAGGATGATGACCAGCATCGAGACGGCCAGGATGCGGGCCCAGTCCGTCTTCGGTGCCAGCAGGCCGACCGCCTGGGCTTCTTCGACCTGGAACGGCGTGATCAGATCGCCGTAGCGGACAATCGTCTGACCCTGAGCGACGGTTACGAATACCGGCTGCACGGCGTCACTGGCTTGCTGCTGTTTCAGCGCCGTTTCCGCCGGCTGAAAGTTGACCTTTAGATGCGCCCGGACGAGCGTGGTGACCACCGACGTGGCCGTCGGGTCGAGGTGGAGCGCCGCGGCTCGAGTCTGGGCGCTATCGCGGGCACTGTTGAGGGTATCGGCCTTGATGCCGTTGCTCTCCAATTGCTGCAGGATGTCGCCGGCGCTCTTGAAGATCGTGCTGACCGTCGCGTCATCGGCCTGCAGCAGATACTGCCGCTGCGCATCGCTCAGCTGCGTCTCCAGCAGGCTCAGCTGTGCAGCCCGGTCCGGGCCAGGGCTGGATGACTGTCGCAGCTCGCCGACTTTGGTCGCGAGGGAATCGATGATCTGCCGCTGCTGGCTGGGGACCGAGCCATCGAACTGGTCCGGAACCTGCGCTCTCGCTGCCGCGCGTGCCTCGTCGGTTTTCACCTGGCTTTCGTAGCGAACCGAGCGAGGCGCAACCGCATCCTGGTTCGAGACATCGCCCGACTTCAGGCTCAGGCTGTTGGGCAGGAAGTTCTGCGCCACCACGAGCGCCGTAGCGAGGGCCAGGATCAGCGTGATCCCGGCCGACCGCACATAGGGCGGCCATCGCCGGCCGGTGCCGATGTGGCCGAGCCGAAGATCGCGCGCAAAGATGCGCCCGCGCCGCCGCAGTCGCTCAATCGCCGACGACCCGCGCTGTTTCATGTAATTGACCGACAGCCTCGCGCTATCTGCGAGGCGGTGTTAGGTGGTGCGAGCCCGCCGCTTCCGTGCCGCTGCGATCTTCTTCTTGCGCTTTACGCTGGGCTTTTCGTAGTGTTCGCGCCGGCGGACCTCGGAAAGGACGCCGTTCTGCTTGATCTTCTTATTGAAGCGGCGAAGGGCGCTCTCGAAGGTCTCGTTCTCCCTGACCTTGATCTCCGACAAGTGCGTTGCACCCCCTCTGACCGGAGCCCATGTTGGGCAGAAGTATAGCCGCGCCCGAGTTTAGGCGTCAACCAAAATTTCCGCCGCGCAGCTGGTTCCGCCAGGGATTTTCACCACCCAGAGTAACGAGCGATTGACCGTCATGTCGCGCCGGCGCCCGACTCAAAAACGAGGTGGTGAAAGCCGGGCGTGCCGTCGATGGGTGGCTCTTATCGCGCGTTCATCCTTCCAGAGGACGCGATCCTCGAGGAGGTATCGCCGTAATGTTTACCCTTTTGACCACCTGGATCAGTGAGCGGATCATCACCGTCACTGCCGTGGGCGTGCTGACCGTGGCCGCGGTGCCTACCACCCTGGTCATCGTTTCGCAGGATGACCATCAGACGATTGCCGTGATCCAACCGGCTGACGACCACTCGAAGACCATACTCATCAGCGCGGTAAAGAAGTCGGGCGATGATGTCATCGCCAAACTGAATGCCTCGGAATTGAGCTGCGACAGCCAGCTGACGCAGACGGTGAACGCCTCGAAGGTTGCTGCCAAGGTCCAGCCGGCCCTTGCGACAGCGAAGTCAACGGTTCATGCGACCGTGGCGCCCGTGGTGGCGGCGATCAAAAGTGACGAGGATCGCTTCGCTCATCTCAAGTTCATCACCCCGCAAGACGAGCAAAATGAGCTCGACCAGCTCAACCTGATCGAGGTCATTGCACTGGGCAATGGCACCAGCGGTGGCACGATTACGATCACCTGCCAGTCCGTCACCGTGACGATCACGCAGACCATCAACATCACGATCATCCAGCAGACGCCGTCGCCGGTTTGCGTCAAGGACGAACGCGACAACGACTAGCCGCCGTAGCAACCGAGGCGGGAGCTCAGCTCCCGCCTTTTTCTTTTGACACCGATGCCACCGCAATCACTCGTAAGCTGTCCGACGTAGCCGGCGCCCCGTTCCAGTCGCCGAAGAGTTCCAGGTCGGCAAATCCAGCCTCCCGTAGCACGGCGTCCAGGTTGCCGGCGCCGTACAGCCGAACGGCGTGCTGGTCGGTCTCGGATTTTCCAGTGATCTCGACCGTGCGCTCGACCAGCATGCGCCGCGTCGACTGGTCGAGGGACCGGCGTTCCATCACGACGATATCGCCAACCGGAAACCATCCCCGTTCCTCGAAGTTCGCCGCGATCCGGTCACCATTGATCACTTCGATGACAAAACGACCGCCTGGCCTGAGCATCGCCGCGGCTGACTCGGCAACTCTCCGGTCGTCCACGTCATCGGCAAAGTAACCGAAGCTGGTGAAGAGGTTCAGCACCAGGTCAAACCGCTGCCCAGCGAGCGGTTCGCGCATGTCCCCCTGTAGCCAATGGACCGCAACGCCGGTTGAGCGAGCCCGCTCGCTCGCAACCCCGAGGAGATAGGGAGACAGATCGACCCCCGTGACCTCATATCCGCGGCGGGCCAGCTCGATCGAGTGCCGGCCCTGGCCACACGGGAGATCAAGGATTCGGAGCGGCGGTTTGATCTTTAGCAGCGCCTCGAGTTGATCGATCTCGATTGGCGTCCGCTCGGCGAGATAGGCATCATAGATCGCCAGGTAGCTGGGTCCAAAACCGCTGCGCCACCAATCAGAAGCCGGCTCGGCCATACCTCTATATATATATGCGGTCGGGGACGAGATCGACGAATCAGAACGGAGGCGTGCCGATTGGAAACGGCTGACGTAGGGATCATTGGCGCCGGCATCCACGGCGTGAGCGCCGCGTACCACCTCGCGGCAATGGGCCTGAAAACCGTCATCTTCGACCGGGGGGCCCCTGCGGGTGGCCCGACTGGACGGTCCAGCGCCATCTGTCGTGCCTTCTATACCAACCGCTTCATCGCCCAGGTCGCCCACGAGAGTCTGGAGATGTTTGCCGCATTCAAAGAGATTTCGGGAGGCCGCGATGCCGGGTTCCGCCGGACCGGCGACCTCTACCTTCTTGGGTCGGATGAGCTGGCACACGTGAGCGAGACGGCCCACATGCTGGCCGACATCGGGACGGAAGTCGAGCTGTTGAAGCCCTCCGATCTCGAGGGCCGCTACCCCGAATTGAACCTCGATGGGATCGCGGTTGCCGCCTGGGAGGTGCATGCGGGTTATGCGGACCCCGTCGCCACGACGCAGGGCCTCTTTCAACGTGCGGTTGAACTTGGTTTGATTCCGCGGCTCTACACTCCGGTGACCGCCATCGAGGCCCGGCCAGGCGGTGGCGCATTTGTCATCACCTCCGACAGGCGCATCGAATGCTCTCGACTCCTCATCGCTGCCGGACCCTGGACCAGAGGCCTGGCTCGGCAGCTGAAGGTTGATCTCCCACTGACGGTCGAGCGGCACTGGGTCGCGACCTTTGGTTGGAATCAGGCGAAACCCCTTCCCTACGTGCTCGGTGATATCCCAAGCGAGTACTACATGAAGCCTGAAGGCGCGGACCTGTTCCTGGTTGGTCCGCTGACCGCTGAACCACAGGCCGATCCGGATCGCTTCAGCGCGTCGGTGACCGCCGAAGAGGTTTCGCGGATGGCATCGGGCATCACCTCACGGATTCCATCGCTGGCGATGGCGGATGCGCGCGGCGGATGGGCCAGCCTTTACGATGTGAGCCCTGACTGGCAGCCGGTGATCGGTGAGGTCGCCCCCGGCGTTTTCGTTGACGCGGGGACCAGCGGCCATGGTTTCAAGCTTGCGCCGGCGCTGGGACGGCACGTCGCTTCACTCGTGCTGGGCAAGGTGATCAATGATGGGATTCGGCAATTCGACGCAA
Organism: Candidatus Dormiibacterota bacterium; assembly: GCA_035716185.1. Classification (GTDB taxonomy): domain Bacteria; phylum Chloroflexota; class Dormibacteria; order CF-121; family CF-121; genus CF-13. The sequence goes on along the minus strand of DASTJZ010000172.1, from coordinate 88,954 downwards.
GCCGGTTCGAGGCTGATCACCTTCTGGCAGCTGGTTTCGGCTCGGCGCGAATCATCGGTTAAGTCGAGCCGTACTGGTCGATGATCTCGACGGATCGAGCGACCTGGAACGCCGTACCGTCTCCCCGGACGATGTAAAGGTCGAGGCCAAACTGGTGGCGAGTGCTGGGCATGCCCACGAGAAAATCCTGACTATCCGGGCGAGCAAGAGCACTCGCGAAGGTTCCAGCTAACTGCCGGACTACTCGTCCGGACTGCCACTCGATAACTTCGGTGATCTGATCGTTGAGTCGAACCACCGCTCGAGTCCCATCCCACGAGAAGCCAGACAGCATGATGACTGGTAGACGGGCGATGACACGATCGCCGAGAACGTCCAGTACCGTCACGCTCGCCGCGCCGTCGATATTGTCAGCAACGTATCGACCGTCCCGAGACGCGACAAGATGTTCTGCCGGCCTTTCCTTTCCATAGGGATAGAACTGATGACCGAAACTGTGGGTTCCCACCTGAACGCCATCCGACAGACGAAGCGTCGTCAAAACGCCCGTCTCGGGATTGAGTACAAGCGCGCGATCCGTCAGAACGCTGCACGATAGGATGTGCGGACCGGCAACAAATGGCGACGGCACGCCGCCCCCGTTCGAAGGCTGCGGAACGTATGTGATATAGCCGACCGTGGCGACGCGACGTGACGGACCGGCGGGAACGCGCTCGGTGAGAGACGCCACGCCACCCCGTCCCGACGAGTTGGAATCCTGAATGTAGCAGAGATGGCGGTTGTCGTCCGCCCACACCGCCTCCTCTCGCCAGATGCTCGACATCCGATCGATGAGGTGATTCTCGGCGTCGACGATCACATAGGTCGTTGCCGCGCCGTCGAGGATGGGGTAGTCGATGGCAAGCAGCCGGGAGCCGTCCGGCGATTGTCTGATTGCCAGGCCCCTCGGGATCTCCCGCCGCAACCTCCCGTTCCAGTCCAGCGCGCACATCCGTGTCAGGCCGGACCCACCATCGTCGAAGGGCTCAAGGTAGAAGAGCGGCTGTCCACTTGATCCCCTATCAGGCGCCAGAACGCTGCAGTCGTAGGTAAGGTGCGCGAGCGGCGATGGATTCGCAGGAAGTTTTGCCACGGGCGGCGTTGAGGCGGTAGTGCATCCCGCCAGGACGCTCAGGACGGCACACAGGCTGGAGACCCGAACGTTCACATCAAGAAGACGCGATCACTGGTCCGAAAGTTTCGACCAAACGGGCCTTGGGGGCTCGTCGAGCGCCTTAGGTCAGCCCGCTGACTATCCCGTTGGCGTCGATGTCGATTCGAGTGTAGGCGGGCTCTTTTCCGAGTCCCGGCATCAGCTGAATATCGCCGGCCAGCGCCACCACGAAGCCGGCGCCCGCCGATGGATAGACATTCCGGATCGGCATCGTGAAGCCGCGAGGCCGCCCCTTGAGCGTCGGATCGTGGGATAGCGACAGGTGGGTCTTGGACATGCAGACCGGTAGCGTACCCATGCCGCGCTCGGTCAGCCAGTCGATGCGCTTCTGGCACTCCGGCAGGAATTCGACGTCCGCGGCGCCGTACAGGCGGCGGGCCAACGTCAGGATCTGTTCCCGGATCGGCGTGCCTTCTGCATACAGCGGCGCGAAGTTGCTGCCCCTCGTCGTCGTCTCGAGCACCGCCTCGGCCAGCTCGACGGCGCCCTCACCGCCGCGATTGAAGCCGTCATTGACGACGGCGGCATCGGCGCCAAATTCCGTCGCCAGCTCGGTCAACTGCTGAAGCTCACGATCGGTATCGGTTGGGAACTGATTGACGCCCACCACGCAGGGCAGGCCGAACGCCCGAACGATATCGATGTGTGCCGCGAGGTTTTCGGCGCCGCGCCGCAGGGCATCGAGATCCTCATTTCCGAGCTTCGCGGCAGGCACTCCGCCGTGCGACTTGAGGGCCCGAACGGTTGCGACGACGAGCGCCACGGCCGGACGCAGGTGGCCGTAGCGGGCAACGATGTGTGCGAACTTTTCCAGCCCGAGATCGGCGCCGAAGCCGGCCTCCGTAATGACGATGTCGGCCAACTTGAGGGCAATTTGATCGGCGAGCAGCGAGTTGTTGCCATGCGCGATGTTGCCGAAGGGGCCGGCGTGGACCAGCGTCGGCTGGCCTTCCATCGTCTGCACCAGGTTTGGCAGCAAGGCGTCCTTGAGGAGCACCGTCATCGCTCCCGCCACGCGGAGATCCTCCGCGGTGACGAAGCTGCCGTCCTTTCGCTGGGCGACGATGATGCGCCCCACCCGCCGGCGAAGATCGTCGAGGTCGCTGGCCAAGGCCAGGATTGCCATGATCTCCGAGGCGGCCGCAATGATGAAGCTCGATTCGCGCGGGACGCCGTGCTCGTCACCACCGAGGCCGGTGACGATGTGGCGCAGGGCTCGATCGTTGACGTCGAGGGTGCGCGGCCAGGTGATGAAACTTGGACCGACTTCAAGCTGGCCATGAAAGATGGCCGCGTCGATCACCGCGGCCAGCAGATTGTGCGCCGCCTCGACGGCATGGATGTCGCCAGTGAAGTGCAGGTTGATTTCGTCCATCGGAATAACCTGGGCGAGGCCGCCACCCGTACCGCCGCCCTTGATGCCAAAGAGCGGCCCGGTCGAAGGCTGGCGCAGGCAGAGGGCGACGTTCGCACCAATCCGACCTAGTCCCTGCGTCAGGCTGATCGCGCTGGTCGTCTTGCCTTCACCGGCGCGGGTCGGGGTGATCGCGGTGACGACCACCAGCTTCCCGTCGGGTTGACCCTCGAGACGTTTGAGAACGTCGAGGCTGATCTTCGCCTTATGTGGGCCGTATGAGATCATCTCGGACTCGAGCAGTCCGAACCCTTTGCCCACCTCCATCGCCGGGCGTGGGTGGCGCGGACGGACAGCGTCCATGCTTCGGGCCGCCTGACTCATGGTGCTGTTCCCAACAATAGCGGTGTCAGCCGCCGTGTTCGGCAATCTGCTGGTCGACGAAACGATACAGAGTAGATAGATAGAGCGCGGGGTTCGTCCGATACGACTTCACGTGGTCAGCCTTGGGGACAATCACCAGCTGCGACTCGGCGTTCGACGACGCGTTGCGAAGCTCGTAGGCGTTGGCGACCGGAACATAGTGATCGGCTCCGCCTTGAAAGAAAAGAAAGGCCCGGTTGGGCAGGGCACGGACCGCATCCACCGGCCGCAGGTTTGGATTGAAGCCCCAGAGCTCGGCAACCAGCTCACCGCCGGGATAGAAGATGGGCGGCAACCAGGTGTTGTAAGGAAGCTGGGCATCGAGTTCGGGTTTGAGTGCGGCGAATCCGTTATCCGCTACCAGCGCCCCGACCTGACCCAGGTCCTTCGCCGCCTCGATCACGGTCACGGCTCCCTCGCTGTCGCCGAGGATGGCCATCCGGTTCGCCGCATAGCCGCGGCCGCGCATGAAGTCGTAAGCGCCGAGCAAGTCGCGCGGCTCGAGGTTTCCGAGGGTGAAGCGATCCCCCTCGCTCGTGCCGCAGGATCGGAGATCGAACAGCAGCACGTCGAAGCCGTGCGCCAGGAAGTCTTTCGCCAGCCCCACGGCGTTGAAATCGGCATTGACGCGGTTCTGCCCCTTTCCGTGAACAACGACAAGGCTGCGCCCGGAAGGCGATGGTGATCGGTAGAGCCAGCCGCGCAGTGTGAGGTGGTCGACCCGGCTGGTAAACGCGATATTCTCGAACTGCACCTGAACGACGCCTCCCGTCACGCCAAGGGGACGGTGGTTGCCGAGCGTGAGCTGGTAGGCCATCGCAAACGAGACCAGGACGTAGCTGGCAATCAGAAATCCGGTCACGAAGGCGCCAATCCGGATTAGCCGGGCACGCATGTCTTACCCGGCTAACGCGATTCCGCCGACGAAGGTATCGTCCCGGCACGCCGTCCGGCGATCCAGAATGGCGCGTGCAGAATCGTCAGGAAGACGATGGCGAGGACCAGCCCGGAGCCGACATACCAGGGCCAGGGACCCATGAAATTCAAGAGGGTCCCAGCGGCGGGCTTGTGCCGCAGGTACATGTAGTTGCCATTGGTCACCAGGTTGGCAACCTCAGCGCAGATGGTGAAGCCGATGGTACCGAGCAAGACGCGAAGCGGCGCCCCGCGACGTGGCATGATCCCTAGCCCCACCGTCAGGAACAACGCCGCCACGATGACGACGCCATGCCCGACGTAAAAGCTGAAGTACGCCGGGTCGGGGAATCGCTCGGGAAGGTCAGGGGTGAGCAACGCCTGGATGACTGCGCTGAATCCCCAGAAGTAGGTCAGTTCGACCAGGAAGGGTGTTCGCCACCACAGGGCTGCCGCGGTCACGAACTCGGCCGCATTCGACAACTGGAACGGAAGATCAACGCCTGCTGACCAGGTGTGATTGAGCGCGTGCCGTATCCAGTAGCTGGGTTCGGCGAGAAACACGATGACGGCCAGCACCCTGGCAACAACGGTGACCCAGGCGCCGGGACGGACGCGGGCCGCGGTCGTGAGACCAATCGTCGCCGCCACGGTTCCTCCGAGGGCAGCGAGATGCTCGGCGCTCAGCCCGACCTGCGCTCACTGGCCGCGCGCGCGAGTACGCTCTCCAGGTCGGCTCGGAGCACTCGCGCTCCCAACATCGGGATGCCGAGGGCGATGAGGCGGCCGCGAAGCGTTCGCGGCGTGCGCACCGCCGTCACGTCGACCTGCGTCGTTCCGCCCGAACCTGGATGGACTCGATACTCCCATCGGCTGCCTGGCGCCCAGCTGTTCGACTCGATCGTCCGTACCATCACCGTGCCTGCTTCGAGATCCCATTCGTATCGGTTGCGTTCCCACGCCAGCACGTTGCCTTCGGTGACGTCGGCCCAGCTCGGCCCGCGGTCATGAACTCGGAAGTGGGCATGATCGATGTTGCGATAGAGGTCAGGGCGCCGGTCGCTGAAGTTGGTCAGGGCATCGATCACCGTCTGCGGATCGAGGCTCGTCGCCACTTGAAATTGGACAGTCGGCACAACCTATAGCATGCGCTAGCAGCAAAGCGGCCATTGACAAGCCGGTCCCTACCCGGGGATAGTTCGAATCAGGACGGCACCGGCTCACGCTTTAGGAGGCGGCCATGGCAACATCCAGACACACCGTCGACGATCACATTCGCGTGCTCTTCGTCGAAAACGACCCCGCCGTCGCCGAGATGTACAAGCTGAAACTCGAGCTCGATGGCTACGACGTCACGATCGTTCCCCTCGGTGAGGAAGTGACGCAGAGGGCCAACGAGATCGCGCCGGATTTGGTCTTCCTTGACACCCAGCGTCACGAAGATGGCGGCATTGCGACGCTGCGAGCACTTCGCACCGCATCGGCGACCGAGCATGTGCCGGTGATCATCCTCTCCAGCCAGCATGCGGACGAACTTGCGGCGTCGGGCTTCAAAGCTGACGTGATGGACTACTTCGTTCATGCGGACATCACGCTCAGCTCCTTGAGCCGGAATATCGATGAGTGGGCCGCCACCGTGGCGAGCGCAGGCAGCCGGCCCTAGGCGACCGCTGGCGTTTGGCGGCGTCCGTGTTCTGGGTCTTCATCGGCCCTGCCCAACTGGAGGGCGACCGGGTCCAGATCAGCGGCCCTCAGGGCCACCACCTGGCGCGTGTTCTTCGGGTCCGAGCCGGCGAGCGCGGCGTCGCGGTGGCCGATGGCCGCGAGTTCCAGGTTGAGGTCGTGGATGTCGACGGGGGGACGGTCGTTGCCCGGGTCCGCGGCGACCAGCCGATCACGGGTGAGCCGGCCGTCGGCGTGGCGCTGCTGCAGGCAGTGCTACCGAACCCCGATTTCGACTCGGTGATCGAGAACGGCACCGCGGTCGGGGTCGCCCGGTTTCTGGCCGTCCAGGCTGAGCGATCGGTGGCACGGCCAGTTGCAGCCCGCCTCGCCCGCTGGCGGGTCATTGCCGGATCGGCTGCGGAGCAGAGTCACCGTGGCATCGTCCCGGACATCGCCGGCCCGATGATGTTGAACGATGCCCTCGAGCTGGTCGGTGCTTCTCGGCTGCTGGTCCTCGATCCGACGGCCGCGCAGCCGCTGAGCGGCGCGGTTGGCACCGATCATTCCTATGCACTGGCGGTCGGCCCTGAAGGTGGCTGGACCGAGGCCGAACTGGCGGTCATGACGGCGCGCGGTGGAACGCGCGTGAACCTTGGGCCGCGTATTCTTCGGGCGCGGCTGGCGCCGATCGTGGCCGCTGCTATCCTCCTCCAACAACGATGAAGATTTCGCTGCAGACGCTCGGCTGCAAGGTGAACTTTGCGGAGATGGCCGAGCTGGGCGATCGCCTCGCGCGCGTCGGATTCGCCGTATCGGATGACGACCAGGACGCGGACGTCTGCGTCATCAACAGCTGCACCGTCACTGCGCAGGCGGACCGCAAGCTGCGCACGATGGTGCACGGCCTCCGACGCCGGCACCCGGACGCGCATCTCATCCTGACCGGTTGTCACGTCGATAATCCCAACCCGCGAGTCTCGGCGGTGCCGAGTGTGGACGCCACATTTCCGAATGCCCGCAAACGCGAGATCTTCGACTATCTCACAGCGAACTTCAGTCCCCAGCCCATTGCAGGCTCGAGCAGCTTCACTCGATCACGCTTCTTTCTCAAGGTGCAGGACGGCTGCAACCACCGCTGTACCTACTGCATCGTGTGGAGGACGCGCGGAACATCGCGCAGCGACGACGACGCCAGCCTGGTCGAGCGTGCCCAGCAGGCAGTGCAGGAGGGTTATGGCGAGATCGTCCTGACGGGCGTCGACCTTGGCTCGTACGGTCGTGAGCACGGGCGGACGCTGGCATCATTGGTACGCCGCTTGTTGGAAGCGATCGCCCCAGCCCGCCTCCGGCTGAGCTCGATCAACGCCAACGACTTCACGGCCGAGTTGGTGGAGCTGACGGCAGCGCCACGCTTCTGCCGGCACCTTCATATCCCGCTCCAGTCCGGCAGCGATCGCGTCTTGAAGCGAATGGGGCGACTGTATCGCCGCCGCGATTACCTGGACCTGGTCGCTGCGGTGCGACGCCAGGTTCCGGACATGTCGGTGACCGCCGACGTCATCGTCGGCTTTCCGGGTGAAACCGATGACGATTTCGCCGACACGCAGGCGGTTGCGGGCGATGCCGGGTTGAGCGGGATGCATGTCTTTCGCTACTCGCCACGCGCCGGCACGGCGGCGCCCCGTCTGGGGTTGCCGGTGGACGACCCGATTTCCCGTCAGCGAAGCCAGCAGCTGCAGGCGCAGGCCGAGCGACAGCGGCGGTCGTACGAGGCCCGCTTTATCGAGCGCGAGCTCGAGGTGGTCTGGGATCGCCGGCTGCCAAATCGGACGCGGGGGCTCAGCGATAACTACATCACGGTTTACGCACCGCCGCGTGACCAACCGCTGGGTGCGCTCGCGCACGTCCGCCCCATCACCCAGGCGTCTGACGGCCTGCTCTGCGGGTAAGCTGGGTCGATGGCCGAAGACTGTCTCTTCTGCAAAATCTTCCGGCGGGAGATCCCAGCCAGGGAAGTCTTCCGCGATGAGGAGATCGTCGCCTTCGAGGACATTCGGCCGGTCGCCCCGACCCACGTGCTGGTGATCCCTAAGGAGCACATTCCATCCGTGCACGACCTGACTGACGCGAACGGACCGATGCTGGCCCGAATGATCGGGGTCGCCAACCGGATCGCCGACGAGCGGAAGATCGACCGCGAGGGTTACCGGCTGGTGTTCAACAAAGGGCCGCAGGCCGGGCAGAGCGTCTATCACGTCCACCTCCATCTCCTCGGTGGCCGCGCGATGGGCTGGCCACCCGGTTAGAGCATTTAGTTCGTAAAGCGCCTGCGACAAGCCCGTCACAACAGCATCGCCGACTGACCACGCGTGAAAGAAGGGCCGTAATCGGCGGGCGATAGGGTTGGGCGCAGATGCGCCTTCCCTCATGGCGTGCGCTGCAATCGAACGCACCTGCTCCCGATCACGACGAGGTGCAGGAGCGGCTCGCCAAACTCGTCGGCGGTCCGGCCGCGACCCCGCCGGCTCCGACGAGCGAGGCCGAACTGCCAGCCTCCGAACTGCCAGCCTCCGAACTGCCAGCCTCCGAACCGACAGCACCCGAACCGACAGCCATGCCCACATCAGCAGCCACACCGGCGCCCCCCGCCACGCCGCTGGCAGAACTGACGCCTGTTATTGAAAAAGTCGTTCCCCCCATCCCTACGGCTCCCGCCGTTACCGATCCCGCCATCGATGACGGCTCTGCCCCGATCGAGATGGCGCTCGTGCCGGCAGGCGATGGAGCGCTGGTCGGTCCGGAAGCATCCACCGAATACGCTCCCGTAACAGCCGCCGAACCAGACGATCGGCGGCGCCGGCGGAAGCTCGGTTTCCTTCTTTTCTTCGGCGCGCTGATCCTGGTCTTCTTCCTGGTCCGGGCCATCCCACCGGACTGGGAGATCGGACCGTTCCGAATCGACGTCAGCGGCAGTGCGGCCGATCCGACGGCGAGCCTCTATTTCGCCGATGACCCGTCGGCACCGTTCTGGCTGCTGGTCCCGACGTTTAACCTCCCGCCGCGATTCTTCGCGGCGCGGCCCAGCGCGACTCGCACTCCGCTGATCGCGTTGCGGCCAACCACGTCTGCCAGACCTTCACCGTCCACCGGTTCGCCGTCTTCGTCCGCCACAGCTGGTCCCTCGGGCAGTCCCACTCCCTCAGCCAGTGCTGGTGCGAGCGCTTCGGCCAGCGCCAGCCCGTCTCCCACGGCTTCGGCATCGGCCTCGCCATCGCCATCGGCTTCCCCATCGCCTTCACCTTCGGCGAGCCCGACGCCTACGCCGACGCCGACGCCCACCCCCACCCCCACACCCACGCCGACACCCACACCCACTCCGACGCCAACACCGACACCTACCCCAACACCGACGCCCACGCCGACTCCCGCACCCTTCGCCTTCCAGTCAGCAAGTGAGAACGTGAGCATGAACGTCAACGCCTCGACCAAATGCAAGCTGGGCACCGTCACGGCGACCGGCACATTCCGGATGCTGGCAAACGGGCCCGGCGGGACCGTGACCTACTACTGGATTCGAAAGGACAGCAATGGCACAGTGGTCAGCCAGACCTATAGCGTGGTGGTGGCGGCTGGAGATGCGAACGCACACTTCACCGTGACCGACAGCTGGACGCCGGCCTCGTCGGGCACCGAGCAGCTGGTCTTCACGAATCCCAGCTACGCCGTAACGCCGCAGCCCTTTACCTGCCGGCCCTAAGCTGCGGCCTCGGCCGGGCGCTTGTAGCGGGCAATATTGCCCGGCCCGGTGCGCTTGGCCTCGTACAGCGCCTCGTCGGCGCGGGCCAGAAGGGCATCCGGCGTAGCGCCATCGTCGGGGAAGATCGCCATGCCGACGCTGAACGTGACGTTGACCTCCGTCCCCCGCAGTGTCTGCCCCATCGATCGATAGATGTCCTGAATCCGCGTCGCCACAATCATCGCGCCGTCGGGGTCGGCGTCAGAGAGCAGCAGGATGAACTCATCGCCGCCGAATCGGAAGGGTTCGTCGCCGACGCGGACGGCAAAGCGGAGTAAGTTCGCAACCTCTTTCAGCAACTCGTTCCCGACCCCGTGTCCGAGGCGGTCGTTGACGGTCTTGAACCCGTCGATATCCATCATCAAGACGGCCATCCGCCGGCCCGTTCGGGCCGCGGGGCCGAGCCGGGTCGGCAGTTGCTCTTTCAGCGCGCGCAGGTTGTAGAGCCCGGTCAGCTCGTCGACCCGGCTCATCCGCATCAGGCGGCGGCGCTCCTGCTCCCAGTTATTGGTTAGCAGCGCAGCATAGGCATACATCAAGAGCCTGGTGAGGCCGTTGACAATCAGGCTGGTTCCTTCGACGCCGCTGATGCCCGTGCTCACCACCGCGACGCCCGCGGCAATGGCGAGCGCGAGCATCCGGGGGAGCAGGATCGCCCCATAGAGGACGATCACGAAATACAGCAGGCGCAGGTCGAAGGTGCCGCCGACGGCACGTTCGAGGTAGGCGACTGCCGCGACGGCGGTGAGCAACAGGGCGAGCCCAACGATTCGACGAATGCCGAGCGCCCCGTGCAGAAGTGGTCCTGCCAGTTTCACGGTCGTTACCGAAGAAACGAGCGATTGCGACCTTAATTGCTTCTGGCAGCCGGCGACCGACGGCCCTGGGTGAGGGCTCGAACGATCCAGATGCCGACCAGCACAACCACCCCGCCGACCAGCGAAAACACCGGGTGGGCACAACCGGTGACGAGCCAGGGCACGCTAAGCGCCAACCCGCTGAAGCCCTCGCGAATCGGAACTCCCCGGCCGATCGGGGTGTCACAAGCACGGCAGCGGCCGCGCTGGACGAGGTAGCTCACCACCGGCACGAGTTCATCGGCGGTCAGGCGGTGGCTGCAGGTCCGGCAGTGGGAAGGCGGCCAGAGGATCGACTCGCCTCGCGGCGCCCGATCGAGGACCAATTCGAAAAAGCTGCCCAGCGCCATCCCCAGCGGAAGCAAGAAGGCCGCGCCGAGCAGGTTGCACAGGATGTCTAGCAATGGCGCCTCCTGGCCAGCACGTGGAGCCGCAGCCACCGATGATCGACGCCTACCTTCGGGTTCTGCTCGAGCAGGCGGCGTCCGACCTCGTCCTGTCGGCCGGCGCCCCGCCGACCATGCGCAAGGACGGCGCCCTGGTCGCGATCGCCCCGGAACCGTTGCGCCCGGAACAGATCGAGCAGATGGCGCGCGAACTGTTGTCCGCCGACCGCTGGAAGAAGTTTCAGGAAGATCGTGACCTCGACTTCTCCTTCAACTGGCGAGGGGAGGCGCGCTTTCGCATCAACGCCTTCATGCAGCGCGGCTCGGTCGGGCTGGCCCTGCGATTGATCCCCTATCAGATTCCAAACTACGACCAGCTCGGAGTGCCGATGGTGGTGCGCGGCCTCACCCGACTCAGCCAGGGGCTGATCCTGGTCACGGGGCCCACGGGTTCGGGCAAATCGTCCACCCTGGCGGCCATGGTCAGCGACATCGTGGCCAACCGCCCCTGCCACGTCATCACCATCGAGGACCCGATCGAGTATGTCTACCGGCATCAGCGCAGTATTGTCGAGCAACGAGAGGTCGGGGCGGATGTGAATTCATTCGCCGAGGCGCTTCGGGCCGCCTTGCGCCAGACGCCCGACGTACTCCTGATCGGCGAGATGCGCGATCTGGAGACGATCGCCACCGCGATTACCGTGGCCGAAACCGGTCACCTGGTGCTGGCCACCCTGCACACGAACGATACGACCCAGGCCGTCGACCGGATGGTCGACGTCTTCCCCGCTGAGCAGCAGCAACAGGTTCGAGTGCAGCTGTCGAACACGCTGGCGGCGGTGATCTATCAGCAGCTGCTGCCGCGCCGGGATGGACCGGGACGGGTCGCCGCCTTCGAGGTCCTGCTCAACACCATCGCCGTGCAGAATCTGATCAAGGAAGGCAAGACGCGCCAGCTGCGCAACGTGATCGAGACCGGCCTCAAAGAAGGCATGAATACCATGGAGCGCAGCCTCAGCGATCTCATCAGGGCGGGCCTGGTGGATTTCAATACCGCCGCCGCTCGAGCCCAGCATCCCGAAGAGTTGCGCCGGCTAGCCGCGTAACTCAAAGCGCGAAAGCGCGGGGCGCAGAAGCGCCCTGCACCCTACCTGAAAGTTCGCGGCGGTTGACACGTTTGCTCCAGTTAGGGAGTTCCATGAAGCCGGCGCTTTCGACCAGTGAGGCCGCACGCTGGCTTGGGATCAGCAAGTCGACCCTGATCCGCGCCGTCAACCGCGGTGACATCCAGCCGGCGTTCCGAACGCCTGGCCGGCATCTGCGCTTCACGCCGGCGATGCTGCAGGAGATCCGACGCCAGCTCGAAGGCGGCGTGGTGGAGGTCGCATGAGTGCCGTGGAGCGCCAGCCGATCGAGCGGTTTGGCCTCCGTCAGGAGAAGCGACTCGGTGAGCTGCTGCTCGAAAACGGTCTGCTGACGGCTGAGCAGCTGGAAAGCGCCCTGGCCGATCAGAAACGGCTGCGGCTCCCGCTGGGGCAGGTGCTGCTGAGCGAGGGGCTCGTCGACGAGAAGGCGCTGGCGGCGGTGCTGAGCCTGCACTTCAACGTGCCGCAGGTCGACTTCACCCGGGCACGCGTGGAGAAGGATGCGCTGGCCCTGATTCCCGAAGCGTACGCGCGCGAGCACACCATCCTTCCCATCCGCCTGAGCAAGGACGAGCTCGAAGTCGTGACGGTTGATCCCGGCGACCTGGCCCTCTTCGCCGAACTCAAGGTGCTGACACGGAAACGCATCAAGCCGTTGCTCGGCGTGCGTTCCGAGATCGAGTTCGCGATCACGCAGGCCTACAAGCTGCGTACGGGCGTCGATCGCCACGTGCGCTCGTTTGAGGAGACCCTCCAGCCGGGCACGTCTGCGAGACGCCTGAGCGACGTCAAACAGGATGCCCCGGTCGTGCAGATCGTCGATCTGATCATCACCCAGGGCGCCGAAGAACGCGCCTCGGACATCCATATCGAACCGCAGCAGGACCACCTGCGTGTCCGCTTCCGCATCGACGGCGTCCTCCACGATGCAACCAGGCTGCCGGCAACGCTGGCGGCCCCGATCGCCTCGCGCGTCAAGCTGCTGGCAAACCTCGACATCGTCGATCGGCGTCACAGCCAGGATGGACAGATCCAGACCACTGTGAACGGGCGGCCGCTGGACATTCGCGTCGGGACCATCGAGACCATCTGGGGCGAGAAAGTGGTGCTGCGCCTGCTCGAACGCTCTCGCTCGATTCTCAGCCTCGACACGCTGGGCTTTTCGCCGGCGGGCCTGCAAACGTTTCGTGGGCTGGTCCAGTCACCCTACGGAATGATCCTGGTGACGGGACCGACCGGCAGCGGTAAGACAACGACGCTCTATGCCGCCCTCAACGAGCTCGACCACGTGGAGCGGAACATCATGACGATCGAGGACCCGGTCGAGTACACCTTCGAGGGCGTCAACCAGATTCAGATCAACAAGCTGGCGGGCATCACCTTCGCCAACGGGTTACGCGCGGTGCTGCGCCAGGACCCAGACGCCATCCTGGTGGGCGAGATCCGGGACAAGGAGACCGCGGAAATCTCGGTCCAATCGGCGCTCACCGGCCACCTCGTGCTCTCCTCCCTGCACGCCACGGACGCCATCGGCGCGATGTACCGCATGTTGGAGATGGGCATCGAAGCCTTCATGGTGACGTCGGCGGTGATCGGCGTGCTGGCCCAGCGCCTGGTGCGCCGGGTCTGCCCGCAGTGCACCGGACCGTACGAACCGGCCCCCGAGGAGCTCGCCTTTTACCGCTCGTTGGGCGGCGAAGGAACGGCATTCCAGCGAGGGACGGGCTGCGCCTACTGCGCTCACACGGGTTTCTACGGGCGCATCGGCGTCTTCGAGGTCATGCGGATGACCGAGGGAATCAAACGGCTCCTGTTGCGCAATGCCTCCCCCGAGGTGGTGCGGGCGCTGGCCACCGCCGAGGGGATGACGGCGCTGCGCTCGGGCGGCATCGCCAGGATCGACGAAGGAGTGACCACCATCGCCGAGGTGGTGCGTTCGGTGCACATCAGTGAGGACCGAAGTGGCTAGCTTCGCGTATCGGGCGTATACCGAGGCGGGGCAGCGGCGCGACGGCGTGATCGAGGCGGAGGGGACGTCGGCCGCCGAGCAGGCGCTCTGGCTCGAGGGCCTGAAGATCATTCGCCTCACGCCGGCAGCGCCGAAGAAGACGATGGCCGACTATTTTCCATCGCTGTACCAGATCTCGCGAGCCGACATCATCCTCTTCACCCGCCAGCTCGCAACCTTTGTGGGCGCCGGCGTGCCGATGAGCCGGGCGCTGGGAACGATCGCGGAGGAGACGGCTTCACCCCTTTTCAAGCGCGTCATCCTGGCGGTGCTCGATGATCTCGAGCGCGGCCAGAATCTCTCCGAGGCGCTGGCGAAGCACCCCAAGGTCTTCCCCACCCTGTATGTGGACCTGGTCCGCGTCGCGGAGCTCACCGGTAACCTGGAGGCGACCCTCACCGAGCTGGCGGTCTACTTGCGGCGCGACCTCAATACGGTTCGCCGTGTTCGCGCCGCGATGATCTATCCGACCGTCATCCTCGTCGTCGCGACGGCGGTCGTCATCATCCTGGTCGTCTTTGCGTTGCCGGCGTTCGTCCGGATCTTCGCCGAGTTTCGCGTTGAGCTGCCATTGCCAACGCGGATCCTGATCGGCGTCGTTGGGTTCATCACCAGGTGGGCGCTGATGATTGGCGCCGCGATCCTGGCGCTGGTCGGCGCTGTCGTGCTCGTGTTGCGTACGGAACGGGGCAAATACGCCCGGGATCAGCTCTCGATCAAGGCGCCCATCCTTGGCCCCATTGTGCTTTCCGCCGTGCTCAACCGGTTCGCCCGCACGCTGGCGATGGTGCTGAAGGCCGGCGTCCCCCTTGGACAAACCTTCGAGGCGGTTATCGCCAGTACCGCCAACCGCGTCTTTCAGCGCGGATTGACCACGGTCAAGGAGCAGATGACGAGCGGGGACGGATTTGCCGGGCCGTTGATCCGGACCCATCTCTTCCCTCCGATGCTGACTCAGATGGTCCGGGTGGGCGAAGAAACCGGAACGCTGGATACCTACCTGGAGCAGGCCGCCGAGTTCTACGAGGAAGAACTGGACTTCCGCATTCGCACGATGACGTCGCTGATCGAACCGGTGATGACGGTGGCCGTGGCGATCGTCGTCGGCTTCATCGCCGTCTCACTGATCTCCGCGATGTACGGACTGGTCGGCGCGCTGAAATGAGCAGCAAGCGGGGCTTTACCCTCCTCGAGACCTTGATCGCGGTGGCCTTACTCGGGGTCATCGTGGTCTCGATCCTGAGTGCCTTCTCCGCAACGACGATCGCGGCGACCCGGCACGCCCAGCTCACGGCCCTGGACCGGCTGACTCGCTCGGACGCCGAGTACATCAAGAGCCAGGCTTACTCGACAGCTGCGACCTACAGCAACCTCCCCGCCGCCGGATACACGTTCAGCTACCAGGTGAAGTTCTATGACCCCGCTTTGAAGACCTTTACCGCGCTCACTGACAACGGTCTGCAGGAGATCATCCTCACCGTCAAGGGTCCTAACAACGCCAGCCAACAACTTGACTTCCTGAAGGTGGAGCCGTGACCCGCCAGCAACAGGGCGGATTCACACTCGTCGAGACGATGGTCGGGATTGCCATCTTCGCCATCGTCAGCCTGGTGATGATCAGCACCTTCCTGGTCGGCTACCGGACGATCAGCACCGAGGCGCGCATCATCGCCGCGGACACCGGTGTCAGCGAGGCCAGCCTCAGCCTGGTACGCGATCTCGAAAGCGCCAATGCGTTGGCGGCGGGAACCATCAGTACGACCAAGACGGTGACGCTCACCTACGGCTCGCCGGCAGTGACCGTCGTCTATAGCGTCGACGCCAACCACAACCTGATCCGCACCGTGAGCGGTTCGGCGCGGGTCGCCGCGCGGGGCATCACCAGCGTGGTGATCACCGTTTCCGGCTGCTACGCGACGGCCCAGATCCAACCATCCGCCACCGGCGCGACCGTATCGACGCTCAACGTGAGTAATCGACGGGGAGGCTGCCTGTGATGCCCGCGCCTCGCCTCGTGCAACAACGTGGACAGGCGTTGTTGATCGTCCTCGCCTTCGTCGCCGCATTCTTGCTGCTCATCTCGGCGGGGCTGTGGCTGGCGAGCGGCGCGTTCCTCGACCTGGCCAGCGTCAAAGCCGACACCAGGAGCACGTATGCGCTCGACGCCGGCCTGGCTTATGCCATCGAAATCAATGATTCGGCCGCCAAGGGCTCCGGCTGCAACCCAACCCCCGCCACGAACTTTCCTCTGAGCTACGGCTCGACCTCAATCACGGACACCGTCACGATCACGCCAGTCGTTGGATGCAAGGCCAACAAGCCGAGCTATACCGTCGCGGTGACGGCGAGTGGCGCCAACCGCAAGCTGAACGCCCAGATCTCGTCATCGAACGCCGGCAAGAAGGCGAGCTGGGCAGTCAACTGGGAGGCCTTCCAGTAGCCGCCCGGCTCGCTCTCGACCTGGGAGCGCGTGAGCTCCGGCTGCTCGAGGCCGACGGGCGTCATCTGGTGCGCCACGCCGAGGTGCTCTTGCCGGATGGCGCGCTGGTGGACGGCATGCCAACCCCGTTGCTGACCGCCGTGATTCGCGGCGCGATCGAGGCGGGCGGCTTTACCGCCACGAAGGCCCGGGTGGCCATCGCCGAAACCGGTACGGCGTATCGGGACTTCGCTCTGCCGCCCATGCCATCCAGCGAGCTCAGCCGCGCCGTCATGTTCGAAGGCCGCCGCCTGATCCCGATGGCGGCAGCCGATGTGTACTTCGCCTGGCACGCGATCCGCGACGGGCAAGGTTTCGCGGTTTACCTGGTGGCGGCCCGGCGCGACATGATCGACGCCCTGGTTGGAGCGCTCGCCGGCGCCGGGCTGCGAGTCGAGCGCATGGACCTCAAAGCGCTGGCCCTGGCCCGCGGCGCCGGCCCCACCGATGGGCTGGTGCTGGAGTGGGGCGCCGTCGAAGCGACGCTGGTCCTGATGGTGCAGGGGCGACCACGCTTCTTCCGGACTTTTCAGGTCGACGCCTCCCCCGACGACGTCGAGGCCCAGCTCGATGAGCTCGCCATGTCACTCAACGCCCTCGTCAAATTCATGCGGGGGGCCGCTCCGGACGTATCGATTGGTCCGGCCACGACCCTGGCGCTGGCCGGGCGGTTCGCCTTCATCGAGGATGGGCTACGCCGCGCCCAGGAGCGCTTTCCGTTCGCGATCACCACACCGACCACGACGCTCACGGCCCCGCCCGGGTTTCCCTGGCAGGCGCACCTGGCCAGCATCGGTCTGCTCGAGCAGGGACGCTGGCGAGACCGCCTCACCCCTTCACAGGGAGGTGACATTCGTGTCGCGGCCTGATCGCGCGCCCGGGGTGGGCGTCGATTTCGCTCCACCGCCAGCGCCCAGCCACACCCGAGCAGTGATCGCGATCGCCGTGGCCGTGCTGCTCAGCAGCGCGATAACGGTCGCCGTCACACAGCTGCTACTGCGCTGAACGTACTTTCACGATTCTCGCAAGAAACCGTACCTAAGCTCGACATCAGTAAGGAGGTAATTCGCACAACCATGCTTCGCCAAATTCTCAAAGATGCGCGGCGCCGCTCGCACCGCAGCCAGGGAGGGTTCACCCTCGTCGAGCTGCTCGTCGTTATCGCGATCCTGGGCGTGCTGGCCGCCATCGTCCTCTTCAACATCTCCGGTGTGAATGCCAGCGCCGCCTGCAACGGGATGAAGACCGACGGCGCCACCATCCAGGGTGCCGCCGACCTCTACTACAACCTCTACGGTGTCTATCCGGCTGGCACGGCGACGCCGGCCACCCTGCCGGGTGCCGGTGACTTGACGAACCCGGGTGGAGCAGCGGCACAACCACAATTCGTCAATGAGCAGGAGCTGATCATGGCCAACCTGCTGCACAGCACGACCGCCGGCTGGACGGCGCCCGCAAACGGCCAGGAGCGGTTCGTCTACAAGACCGCCCCGCAGGGCACCGTGACCGGGACGATCGTCGGCAACGCCAACTGCGCCGCGTACAACCCGTAACCGACTGACGACAAACCAACTGGTTCGGCCGGCCTCGCGCCGGCCGAACTGTTTTTAGGCGATCTTGGCTTCTTCGCCCTGGGTGCCGGCAAGGCGTTGCGGCAGCGACGACGTGGCGAAGGCCGAGGTCAAGCGCGGGTCCCATTGGCTGCCAGAACCAGCCGCCAGGATCTCGAGGGCTTTGGCGACCGTCCGCCGCGGGCGATAGGGACGGTCGGTGATCATGGCGTGGAAGGCGTCGGCGACGGCCACGATGCGCGCCATCATCGGGATTGCCGGCCCCTGCAGCTTGTCGGGGTAGCCGCTGCCATCCCAGCGTTCGTGGTGGTGCCGGATGGCGGGCGCCAGCACGGAAGCCGGACGGAAGGGACCCGCGATTTCGGCACCCAGAATGGTGTGCTTCTGGATCTGGGCAAATTCCTCAGGTGTATAGCTCCCCTGCTTGTTCAGCAGTTCCTCGGGCAAGCCGATCTGCCCAATGTCGTGAAGCAGGCCCGCGTGGAACGCCACCTCCTGATCTTCGGCGTCCATGCCGATCAGCCGCGCCAGCGCTTGTGCCGTGAGAGCAACGCGGTCGTCGAAGGGTTCCTTGGATTCGGTTGGGTTCTCCCTCTTGACCAGCTCTCGGAGGCTTTCCTGGGTGCTACGAAGGTCCTTGCGCAGTTCCTTGAGTCGGAGCAAGGCACGAACCCGAACCTGCAGGTCGCGCATCGGGATGGGCTTGATGATCAGGTCGTCGCCTCCGGCTTCCACCATCTTCAGCCGTTCCGGCCGAGGATCGAAGCCGGTCATCATCAGGACCGGGATGTCGGCGGTCTGGGGATCCGACTTCAGCCGCTTGCAGGCCTCGTGCCCATTCATTACCGGCATTTCGACGTCCATCAGGATCAAGTCCGGCTTCAACCGGCGGGCCGCATTGATCGCCTCCTGGCCGTTGGTCGCAGCCTCTGTCCAGAAGCCAAGCGTCGACAGTTGACCCGAGAGGAGATCGCGGTTCGCGCTGCTGTCATCGGTGACCAGGATGGTCCGGCGCTCGGGCATCGGTCCGGACGGCAACGGGTCCACGGCAATAAGACGTAGGAACTCGGACCTTCCTTCGTTGCAGGGAGGAGTGAATCGTCGCGTCACACAACCGTCGGTGCCACTAGCGTCGAAGCTGCCGAACTTGCTGTCCGTCGAGGAGGTGGCGGCGATGATCCATCGCCACCCCGAGGTGGTGCGGCGGCAGGCCCGGGATGGGCGCCTGCCCGCGGAAAAGATCGGCAGGGTCTGGTTTTTCCGTGCGGAGCGGCTGGCCGAGGCGGGCTTCGCCCAGTTTCTTCCCAGGGTGGCCGGGGAACGGGGCGGCCAACCCGCGCCTGCAGCGGTCCCAACGGGCGCGCTGCTGAGAGCGCTGAACGACGCCGGCCTGCAGGCTTTGCAGAGCCCCGACCGCGCCGCGATCCTCGAGGCCGTGGCGAGCCGGCTCGGGGAGGCCGGGCTTTCGACCTTTATCTTCGACGCAACTCCAGACGGGAAGGGGCTGACCCTGGCGTTTCATCAGGTGCTGGCTCCCGCAGCCCAGCTTGCCGGCTTGCGGGGGAACCTCGAGCCTGGGTTATTTCTGCCTTTCGAGCGCGTCCCGGTTCTTCGTCAGGTGTGCACCACGCTCCAACCCCGGTACATCGGTGACCCCGACGAGGTGGTTGGACGCGTCGCGGTCACATTGCCAGCAGACAAGGTGGCCAACGCTCGCCAGATCGGCGAGCTGTTGCAGATGCACGCTGTTGTGTCGGCGCCGCTGGTGGTGGGCGACCGCGCCATCGGGGCGATCACCGTCATGGGCCCAGCCCTGAAGGAAACGGACCTTCCGGCGGTCATGGCCTTCGCCAACCAGACCGCGGCGGCCCTCGAAACGGCACGCTTGCTGGCCGAGTCACGCCAGCTGGAAGAGGCCGCGGTTCTGACGCTCGCCGGAGCGATTGAGATGCGCGAGGCGCTCCGCTCGCGAGCGCCAGAACATGCCGAATTGGCCGAACGCTTCGCCGCCTATCGGGGACTGGACCCCGTTCACAGACGGCGAATCCATCACGCCGCCCTTATCCAGGACCTCGGCAAGCTGAGCCTACCCGACAGCATCATCAAGAAGCGAGGCCGTCTCGACGCCGAGGAACGAGCGCAGATGATGACGCACCCGGTGGTGGCGGCCGATTTGCTGGCCAGGTTTCCGCCGCTGGCGGGGCTTGCCCCCGTGGTTCGGTCACACCACGAGTGGTTCAACGGTGAGGGCTACCCGGATGGACTGCGGGGCGAAGCGATCCCGCTCGAGACCAGGCTGATCTCGGTGATCAACGCGTTCTTCAACGTCACCTTCGACCTGCCCCACAAAACCGGCACAACAATAGACGAGGGGCTGGAGGAGATGACGCGGTTCGCGGGCGTCAATCTCGACCCGGCGCTGACAACCGCGTTCGTCAGCATGTGTCGCGAGGCCGCCTCCCGCAACGAGCCGTGGTACAGCGAGATGCACGCGTCGCTGCTGAGCTCCGAGCCGGTCGCTACTCCCACGGGTCGCCGTGACATCCTGAGCGTGGCCGATTCCCGCGAACTGCGGATCATCTACCGAATTGCGCAGGAGATGACCGCGGTGCTCGATCTCAGCACGCTTCTCAACCGCATCGTGGACATCATTCGGGACGTGATGGGGTACTACATGGTCGCCGTGCTGTTGCCCGGCGAGAAGGGCGGGTTGCGGGTCGGCGCCCACAGCGGTTACAAGGCCGATATCACCGGAATGACCATCGCGCTGAATCAGGGTGTCACGGGATGGGTCTTTGCGCATGGCGCGCCGCAAATCATCGGCGACGTGCGCAAGGAGCCTCGCTATGTCGGTCTCGACGAACAGGTTCGATCGGAGATTGCCTTCCCCTTGATCAGCCGCGGACGCGTCGTCGGCGTGCTCAACGCCGAGAGCCAGCAGGCGGATGTCTTTTCCGAAGCCGACGTGGCCCTGATGACGGCCGTCGGATCACAGCTCGCCTCCTGTCTCGAGGTCGCCCAACTGCATGACACCTTGAAGCGCGAGGCGAGCCACGATCCGCTCACCCGACTTTACAACCGCCGTATGTTCCTCGAGCGGACTCAGCAGGCAATCGCGCGTGCGGGCAGCCGGGATGAGAACTTTTCCATTCTGTTTCTGGACGTGGATGACCTCAAACGCATCAACGACACCTATGGCCACCTGGCCGGCGATGCGCTGCTGCGCGAAGTCTCGAATGCGTTGATGGATGCCGTCCGAGGCGAGGACATCGTCGCCCGGTACGGTGGGGACGAGTTCATCGTTTTGCTGCCGGCTACCAACGCCGCCGCGGCCGCGAGCGTCGCCGCGCGGATCGCGGACGGCGTCACCCGCCACCGCTTCATGGCCGGTCGGGAGCTGCTCCAGATCCCTGGGGTAAGCCTCGGGATCGCGACCTTCCCCGAGAATGGCAGCACCGCTGAGGAGCTGCTCGCCGCCGCCGACGCCACCCTCTACCGGCAGAAGCGAAAGGCCAGCTAGCCGAAGACCTGCTGCAGGTCGTAGAGTTCGCGCGGGACGCGACGCGTCTCGGCAATCACCTCGCGCAGCGGCACCACCGCGACCTGCCCGTTTTTGCGGATAGGGATGACGCCGGCCTTGCCGTCCGCAAGCAGATCGGCGGCGGCAACTCCCAACCGCGTCGCCCAGATGCGATCCACCGGCGACGGCGAGCCACCACGTTGCACGTGACCGAGTACCGTGACCCGGGTTTCGAACCCGGTTGCCTCTTCGATCCTGGTGCTGAGCGCTTCCCCAATGCCCTGCTTGGCGAGCTGGACGTGGCCAAACGCGTCGCGCTTCTCGGCAGCTGCCGCAACGGCCATGGCCGGCTCGAGCTCGCGCATTTTCACGCCCTCGGCAACGACGATGATGCTGAAGTCCTTTCCCTCCGACCTCCGCTTGCGGAGGTGCTCGACGACTGCGTCGAAGGAAATCTCGACTTCGGGAATCATGATCATGTCGGCGCCGCCGGCGAGACCGCCGACCATCGCCACCCAGCCGGTATCGCGGCCCATCACTTCGACCACCATGACCCGGTGATGCGCCGATGCCGTGGTGTGCAGCCGATCGAGCGACTCCACCACCACGCCCACCGCCGTGTCGAAGCCGATGCAGAACTCGGTAACGGAGAGGTCGTTGTCGATGGTCTTGGGCACCCCAACGACGGGGAAGCCGGCATCGCTCATCGCGGCCGCAACCGAGAGCGTGTCATCGCCACCGATGGCCACCAGGCCGTCGATGCTCCGGCCGCGCAGCAGCTGGATGATCCGCGCGATCCCATCCTTCTCTTTGAGCGGGTTGGTCCTCGAGGTGCCCAGGATCGTCCCACCCAGCGGCAGGATTCCGCGGACCGACGTTGGGGAGAGGTCCTCCATGTCGCCCTGGCCCAGGACGCCGGCCCAGCCGTTCTTGATCCCGGTAACCTGAAAGCCTTTCTGAAAGCTGCGCCGGGCCACCCCCCGGATGGCGGCGTTGAGCCCGGGCGCGTCACCACCGCCGGTCAGTACACCAATTCGCACCCCGCCTAGTCTAAGGCTGGCTAGCCCCGCCGTCTTGAAGTCAGGTTGAGCAGCACCAGCACTGCGCCGAGCACGATGATCACGATGCCGGCGATCACACCGGCTGACGTCCCGAACTCGTTCCCGCCCCAGATGACGCCCTCGAAGAAAGCGGCGCCCAGCAGGAAGAGCAGCACACCGATGACGAGCAGCCGCATCCCGGCGCGGACGTTACCCGCCCGCCCCGCCGTCAGGCCATACAGGATCATGCCGATCCCGACGGATCCAGGGAAGATGAGCGCCCAGGCGTAGGCCCAGCTGCTGTAATGATCGGTCGAATTCTGAACCAGCAGGACCAGGCCCGTCATTGTCGTGATGCTGCCCACGATCGCCAGGCCCTCGCCGAAAAAGCCGCGTGAGGTCCCAGCCAGGATCAGGAGAAGGATTCCCGGGGCGATGATCCAGAGTGGCCAGCCATAGTGCCCGAGGTCGACATGAAAGACCTGCCCGAGCAGCAGGATGACCCCAAACACGATGAGCAGTCCTCCGAGAATCGTCGACGGCCGCGCCCGCCAGCGATCAAGCACGCTTGGAGCGGGCCTTTGGACGGGCGGCGCGCTTGGCGGGGCCCCTTCTGCCACGACCCAACCTTACCCCGGTGCGAGTCGGTGTCAAGGGCCGCCGGCCGGGCCGAACGGTAGAGGACGGACAGAAGTCATTCATCACGCATTCGGGGCATCGTGGCACCCTGGCCACGCAGATTCGACGGCCGTGCAAGATCAGCCGAAGACTGAACCCGGTCCATTCTTCGGGTGGAATCAGCTTCGTGACGTCCCTCTCGATCTTGACTGGGTCGGTGCTCTTCGTCAGCCGCAGCCGGCGGGTGAGACGAGTGACGTGGGTGTCGACGGCAAACCCTGGGATGCCGAAGGCGACCCCAAGCACGACGTTGGCGGTCTTGCGACCGACACCGGGGAGGGTCACCAGGTCCTCCATCCGGCGAGGCACCTCACCGTGGAATCGCTCAACCAGCGCCCGGGCGCAGGCAATGATGGTCTTTGCCTTGACGTGGAAGAAACCGGTCGGCTTGATGATGCGCTCCACATCGGCAGGGTTGGCATGCGCCAGCGCGGCGGCGTCGGAGTATCTGGCAAACAACTTGGGGCTGATCGCGTTGACCGTCCGATCGGTTGTCTGCGCCGAGAGGATGGTGACGATCAGCATCTGAAACGGGCTGGCGTGGTCCAGCTCTGAGGCGGCTGGATAGAGCGGTTTCAGCCGTTCGACGGCCAGCAAAGCCCGGTCTTTTGCGCGAAGCCCTGCCACACGGTCAAGCGTAACGCTCATGTAACGGCGCGGAGTTGACCTCTCCGCAAAGTTGGCTTGATCGAGGCGTTACTGCCATGTGGGCGCGCCGCCGCGCAGTGCCGGCCGGGAATCGATGCACAGCCTCCGCTGGTACATCAGCGTCGGCCTGTTGCTGGTCGGCGTCATTCCCCTGATCTTCTTCGGCGCCCAGAACATTTCGTCGCTGTTCGCCACCCAGAACAACAGCATTCAACAGAAGCACGAGCCGATGGCGGAGAGCCTGGCGCAGGCCATCTACGGCTACCTGCTGGACCAGACCGCCGCGTTGCAAAGCACGGCGTCACAGATCCAGTCCGACAACGATTCGAGCATCGCCCACCTGAACGACGCCAGCTTCAATCCCGCACACCTCAACCAGGAGCTGGCGGCCGCCCACTCCGCCCAGCCTTCACTGCTCCAGCTGTATATCGGCAATCTCGCCGGCCGCGCCGTTGCCGCCGCCCCACCCGCCGGAGTCGGCGTTGGCTACAGCAGCTGGAACTACGTCAAAGAAGTCCTGAACCCGGGGACGAGCGGTCCAACTTATTCCGATGTCATTCGCACGCGGGGCGACGCCAGCCAGGCCGCCGTCGTAATCGCGGTGCCCATCCTCGATCCGCAGCGCAATCTCGTCGGCTTCCTGGCTGGGACCGTGAACCTGACCGAGGTGCAGCGCCTCTCGACCTACAGCCGGATCGGCGTCAACGGCCAGGCGGTGGTCGTCGACCGGCGGGGACGCGTGATCGCGCACCCGCGCGAGGAGTGGCGGACCGAAGCCAAGGACCTCTCATCGTCTGGCATCTTTCAGGCATCGCTCGGCCACGATGTCGGCGTCAGCTGGTACACCGATCCGGATGGCAACGTGCCACGGGTCGCCGGTTTCGCGACGGTGCCGGTGGTCGGTTGGAAAGTGTGGGTTTCGCAGCCGGTCGCCGACCTCCGCTCGGAGCTGACACCGCTGATCATCAGCACGCTCGAGTGGCTGCTGGTCGCCATCATCCTGGCGCTCCTGCTGGGCTTCGTGGCCGCCGCCTGGATCAGCCGGCCGGTGGTGGAGCTGACCCGGGCCGCCGGCCGGATCGCGCAAGGCGACTTTGCCACCCCGGTCACGGTGCGCGAGCGCTTCGCGGCGAAGGAGCTGGGCGCGCTGGCGCACAACTTCAACCAGATGGTGACTCGACTCAGCGGCGCCTACCAGACCCTTGAAGAGAAGGTCACGCAGCGGACGTCCGAGCTTCAGGCAGCCAACCAGGAGCTCGCTCGCGCCAACAAGCTCAAGTCGGAGTTCCTGGCCAACGTCTCGCACGAGTTGCGAACCCCGCTGTCGGCCATCATCGGTTTCTCGCAGATTCTCCTCGACGGCATCGATGGGCCGATGAACGAGGAGCAGCAGCAGGACATCCTCCAGGTCAACCGGAGTGGGCAATCCCTGCTGGCCCTGATCAATCAGATCCTGGACCTGAGCAAGATCGAGGCGGGAAAGATGGAGCTCAGCATCGAGCGCGTCGAGCTGCCGGCGCTGATCACCTCGGTGCTCGAAAGCATCAGCCCACTCGCCCAGGAGAAGGGACTGCGGATCGAGACCCGCTTTGCTCCCGGGCTTCCCGCGGTTGAGGCCGATTCCGGACGGCTGAAGCAGATCCTGATCAATCTCCTGTCCAACGCCGTCAAATTCACCGAACGGGGCCACATCGAAGTGATCGCGCAGCCCTCGGGACGCCTGGTCCGGATCGCCGTGAAGGACACGGGGATCGGCATCTCGGCGGAGTCGCAGCAGGTGATCTTCGATGAGTTCGTTCAGGGCGACGGCAGCAGCACCCGGCGGCACGGCGGCACCGGCCTCGGCCTGAGCATCGTGCGCAAGCTGGTGGAAATGCACGGCGGTGCGGTCACCGTCGTCAGCGAGCCCGGGCTGGGCAGCACCTTCACCTTCACCGTGCCGGCCTGGGCGGCGGCCCAGGGGACGATGGCCACGCCGCAGCGCCGCCCGCTACGGCGACCCAATCAAGGTTTGCCCGGCGCGGCCATCCTGGTCGTCGACGACGACCCGAGCGTCCGGCAGCTGATCGCCCGCCACCTGGAGCAGGAGGGCTGGAAGACGGTCCAGGCGTCCAACGCGACCGACGCGCTGCAGCTCGCCCGCGAGAGCCGGCCGCTGCTGATCACCCTGGACATCATGATGCCGGATGCGTCCGGATGGTGGGTGTTGGAGAAGCTGAAGGAGGATCCGCGCACCGCCGGCATCCCGGTGCTGGTCGTGACGATCGTCGAAGACCAGCGCATGGTCTTCGACCTGGGCGCCTCCGATTACCTGGGCAAGCCGTACGAGAAGGGCACCCTCATCTCCAAGATTCATCGCCTGCTGCCCGAACTGAATGGAAAGCGGGTCCTGGTCGTCGACGACGACCCACAGGCGCGCACCATGCTCGGCCATGTCTTGAAAGAGGAGGAGGCCGACGTCGTGCTGGCCTCCAGTGGCGATGAGGCGCTCAGTCTGATCGCCCAGTCGCCGCCTGACCTGGTCCTGCTCGATTTGATGATGCCGGGAATGAGTGGCTTTGAGACGGTCGCCCGGATGCGCGCCCAGCCCGACGGCGCCCGCATCCCGGTGATGATCGTCAGCGCCAAGGACCTGACGGCAGATGACATCTTGACCCTGAATGGACACGTTCAGCGATTCGTGGCGAAAGGATCGATCGAACCCGAAGGCCTGACCAATGCGGTTCGCCAGCTGCTGGGTCAGAGCAAATCCCAAGGAGCGGCCGCATGAGTCAACTAATCCTGGTCGTGGAGGACGACGCGACGATGCAAAAGATGGCGCTGAAAATCCTGCGGTCGCGCGGTTTTCGCACCGAGTTGGCGCGCACCGGGAAGGAGGCGCTGGCCATGGCCGCGAGCTTGCAGCCCGGCCTGATCCTGATGGATCTGTCGCTGCCCGAGATGAACGGCTGGGAGGCAACCCGCGCGCTGAAGGCCGATCCCAAGCTGGCCCAAATCCCGGTGGTGGCGATCACCGCGCACGCGATGGTCGGCGACCGCGAAAGCGCCATCGCGGCCGGATGCGCCGAGTGCCTGACGAAACCCTATGAGCTCGAAGACTTGATTGCGCTCGTCGAGCCGTACGTCGGCCGTCCGGAGTCGCAAGCCAGTTAACCGCCCCGTGACGATCGTGTAAATCGCGCAAACCTTGGCGCCGCCCCAGCGTTGCCCGACCCATGGCCCAGCTCTGGCATCGCTGGCGAGCACCGCTCCTGGGAGGCGTGGCTCTCTGGCTGCTGAGCTTTCCGCTACTGACCTCGCATCCCACGCCCGTGACCCCGGTCGCTGCCCACGACCTCAAGCCTGCCGGCGCCGACTGGAACGACCACGGACTGGTGCTGCAGCAACTACACGAACAGCAACTGGCGCTCGCCGCTTCGCAGGCCGTGGCTGCACTGGCGTCGCCCTCGCCGGTCATCGCCGCAACGGTAACCCTCCGTCCGGTTGCCCCCGCGCCGGCCGCCGCACCGCAACCACCGCCTGCGCCGGCCGTCCGGGCGAACAACATCGTGATTCCGCGATTGGGACTCAATCAGCCGGTCGGGTGGTACAGCGATTGTCTTGGACACGCCGCCGTCCCACGGTGGGGCACCTGGCGCTGGAGCTGCGCCGGCGCCAACAACATCTATGTGATGGCGCACAACCCGGGAATTTTCACCCCTATCCTGGGCCTGCATGCCGGCGACATCATTCGCTATGGCGATCCTTCCGGCCGGGTGCACACCTATCGGGTGAGCTTTACGACGATCGTCAGCAACACCCAGATGTGGCCGTTAGGCGCCACGTCATCGTCGGCGCTGACGCTGCAGACGTGCTGGACCTGGGACGGCAGCCGCGATTTCATCGTCCGCGCCCTCGAGATCTAGCGCTGGCTCAGGCCGCTTTGGCCTGAAGCAGGTCGCGGCAGCGATCGAGCCAGCGCGTTAACAACCGCGCTTCCTCACGGAGCTCCGCCATCTTGCCCGGGAACTGGTCGATGTTGGCGTGCAGATGGTTGAAGCGGTCCCGGGTGAGCGGATCCATCCCAAAGATGTGCTTGAGCGCGACTGCCCGCTTGTGTTCGCGGGTCAGGTCGGCCATCTGCTCTTCCACCCGGTCGAGCTCTCCCCGCAGGTCGGCGGCGATATCGCGGACGGTGTCGGTGTCGATCGGCTCTTGCTGTTCGACGATCATCGGCGCACCCCCAAGGTAAAGTCCGGCGCTTTGCGATCGGGAAAGAGGGCGGCGAGCGCCGGCGCAATTGCCACCTTCTTCGAGTAGATCTTTGCCATCGCGTTCGGCCGGATCCCGGTGGGGCTCAGCTTGCCCTGGATGCGACCATTGCCGTCCAGGCCTTGCTCCTCGAAGAGGAAGACGTCCTGCAGCGTGATCGTGTCGCCTTCCCGACCGACGATTTCGGTGATGTTCGTGATCCGGCGTGAGCCATCTCGAATTCGCGACTGCTGGACAATGATGTGGATGGCCGAGGCGATCTGCTCGCGAATCGCGCGCTGCGGCAGGTCGACGCCCGACATCAGGACCAGCGTCTCCAGGCGGGCCAGGGTGTCGCGGGGCGAGTTGGCGTGGATGGTGGTCAACGAACCGTCGTGGCCGGTGTTCATGGCCTGCAGCATGTCCAGCGCCTCGCCGCTGCGGCACTCGCCGATGACGATGCGGTCGGGCCGCATCCGCAGCGCATTGACGACCAGGTCGCGAATCGCGACCTTTCCCGTCCCGTCCAGGCGCGCGGGCCGCGACTCCAACCGCACTTTGTGCGGCTGGCGCAGCTGCAGCTCGGCGGCATCCTCGATGGTGACGACCCGCTCGTAGTCGGGAATGAAGGAGGAGAGGACGTTGAGCGTGGTGGTCTTGCCCGAGCCGGTGCCGCCGGCTACCAGCATGTTGAAGTGGCCCTTGACGCACGCCTCCAGGAAGGCCGCCGCCTCAGCCGTGAGCGTGCCGAAGCCGATCAGGTCCTGAACGGTGTAAGGATCCTTGGCGAACTTGCGGATGGTGAGCGATGCCCCATCGATCGCGAGCGGGGGGATGATCGCGTTGACGCGCGATCCGTCGGGGAGGCGGCAGTCGACCATCGGCGAGTCCTCATCGATGCGCCGGCCGACGAAGGCGGCGATCTCGCGGATCACGCGGACGAGTTCGGCGTTGCTGGAGAATTTCACGTCGGTCGTCGTCAGCTGGCCCTTGCGCTCGACGTAGACCTGATTCGGTCCGTTCACCATCACTTCGCTGATGGTGTCGTCGTTCAGCAGCGGCGTGATCGGGCCGTAGTCCTTACCGTCGAGGCTTCGGTCCGGTGCGTCGGTCGTGCTGTCAACCTCAGCCAGGTGCAAGATCGTCGACCCCATGCGGCCGACAATAGGGCCCCAAGCTTACGGCGGACCTAATGCGTTTGCAGGGTTTAACGGAGATTCACTGCTCTGTCAAGACGGTATCGCGCTGCCGTCGCGCCCGCGAAAAGGGGTGTTAAGCGCCGGCCTCTCAGGTAGGTCTAAGGCGGTTGCAGGGAGCTGCTCAGCCGCCGGCGCGAGGATGGGCCTATCGAAATTTTCGTCGAGAACACAGGAGGTCGTTGTAGCAATGATCGGCAAAGCATTCGCAGGACTCGCAACCGCAGGCGTGCTGGCCGGCGTCCTGGCCACCGGGGCCATGGCGGCGCCAGCTGCCACCGGGGCTGCCACGCCGGCAGCCAAGCATCAGGCAGCGAAGGACGTCTTCGGCGGCATCGTCACGGCGATCAACGAAACGCAGCTCACGGTCAAGAACGCGAAGGCTGGTAGCAAGACGTTCTTGCGCACCGACGCCACCGTCGTCACCAAGGGCCGCAACGAGAAGGCGACCTGGTCCGAGATTGAAGTCAACAGCCAGGTCCGCGTCCAGTTTGAAGAGCGCGACGGCAAGCTCTATGCCAAGCGGATCCACATCGGTCGCGCCCACCTCGCTGGAAAGGTCGAAAGCATCAACGGCAACGTCATCACGATCCGCACTCGCGACGGCAAGGACGCCCGCATCACCGTCAACAGCGACACGAAGTACTTCGAGATCCTCGGCAAGAAACAGCGCCAGGCTGGTTCGCTGAACGACATCCACGCTGGAATGCGCCTCGCCGCCGCCGGCAACTATGACGCGGGCCACAACTTCGACGCCGCCATCGTCGCCTACCGCAACAAGTAACTCCTCCTTTCCCCACAAAGCCCCGGCAGCGCGCCGGGGCTTTCCCGCGCGCGTCAGCGCTCCGACCTTTCGGGCGAATGAGGGCGACTGCACCACCGCCCGGTTCAGTTACGGGCCGAGGCGGTCGATCTTCCAGCTGCCGTCCGGCTGTCGCCGATAGCGGATGCGGTCATGCAGGCGGTTGTCGCGATGCAGCCAGAACTCGACGGTTTGCGGAATTAGGCGATAGCCTCCCCAGTTCGGCGGCAACGGCGCCGGGCCGGCGCCGTATTTCTCCGCCAGCGCCGCGACCGCGTCCTCGAGCGCGCGGCGGCTGCTCACTACCTGGCTTTGCGCTGACGCCCAGGCGCTCAGCTGGCTGGCCAGTGGCCGGCTCTGGAAGTAGGCGCGCGACTCGTCGGCCGATTGCTTGACGACTGCTCCGGTGATCCGCACCTGGCGCGCCAGCTTCGGCCAGTAGATGACGAGGGCGGCCCGCGGGTTCTCGGCCAGCTCCTGCCCCTTCTGGCTCTCGTAATTCGTGAAGAATCCGAAGCCGCGCTGGTCGAAGCCCCGCAGCAGGACCATGCGCGCCGATGGCTCGCCCGACCGGGTGCTGGTTGCCAACGTCATCGCCTCGGGCAAGATCTCCTCCGCCGCCAACGCATCGCGATACCAGCTGGCGAACTGCATGAATGGGTTGCGGTCGACGCTGTCCTCCGAGAGGAGCGCAGGCGGCTCGGCTATGGAATCAACCCGCGCGACCAGTGGACATTGCCGTCCTTATCGACTGGCGCGTGCTGACGGGCGATGATCCACACTCCCGCTTCTTCGAGCTGGGCCTGGGCCTCCTCCTCGTCGAGGTCGGTGCTGGCCACCAGCTCCCAGCGCCGTGGTTCCACCGACCACCCCAGCGCCTCCATTTTCGAGAGCAGCACCGACAGTTTTCGGAGGCGGTAATGGAGCGACTCCCCGAGCGCCAGAACAGAGACGCTGGCCGGTGCGGTTTCGGATGTGGTGCCATAGCTGAGATAAAGCCGCTCGATCCACTCGGGGACCTCTCCATCGACGGTCGCGGCCAGCTCGTCTCGCGGATTGGCGTATAGACCAAGCTTCAGACGGGCCACATCCTTATTATCCGGAGCGCGATGCCTCGCATCCCACCGTCGGGCCGGCAGTACCCGATCACCCACGGCTCCCAGGAGGCGGTGATTACCGAAGTTGGTGGTGGGCTTCGAGTCTTCACCGTCGAGGGCGAGGACGTTATCGATGGTTATCCGGTAGACGAGATGTCCACCGTCGCGCGCGGCGCTCCCCTGCTGCCCTGGCCCAATCGACTTCGCGACGGCCGCTATGAGTTCCTGGGAGCCACCTACCAGACAGCAATCACGGAGGTCCCCAGAGGGAATGCCATCCATGGGCTGACCCGCTGGCAGAACTGGACCGGGTCACAGCAGGCCGAGGATCGGGTCGTGATGAGCCTGCTGCTCCACCCGCAGGAGGGGTATCCGTTCACGCTGGCGCTGTCGATCGATTACCAGCTCTCCGACGCGGGCCTGACCGTCCGTACGACGGCGCGCAACGAGGGCGACCTACCGCTGCCTTATGGTGCCGGGCATCATCCGTATCTGACAGTGGGCACCGAACGACTCGACCAGGCGTTGCTGAAGCTGCCCGCACTGCTCCGGCTCGAGGTCGACGATCGCCAGATTCCAACCGGCCGGCTCAGTCAGGTGGCCGGAACGGAACTGGACTTCCTGGAACTCAGGCCGATCGGGGCCACCCGGCTGGACACGCCGTTCACCAGTCTGGTCCCGGACACGGACGGCCTGACCCGCGTCCTGATTCAGTCGCCGGACGGTCGACGCCGGCTGACGCTGTGGATGGACAAGGCCTACGCCTATGTCATGGTCTTTACCGGCGACACAATCGCCGACATCCACCGGCGGCGGCGCGGCCTGGCGATCGAGCCGATGACCTGCGCCCCGAACGCCTTCCAGAACGGGCTCGGCCTGATTCGGCTGGAGCCGCGCCAGACCACCAGCAGTTCATGGGGGATTTTGCCCTAGCTTAGGCGCCCGCCGATATCAGCTTATCGACCGCAATTGCGGAGATTGTCTCGGTCTGCCAATATCAGTCTGGACGCCTACGCCGCTGTTAGGAGGGAAGCTTGCCCGTGTACCGCAAAATCTACGTTCCCCTTGACAACTCTGACCATTCCAATGCCGCCATCGAGGTGGCCGTCCGCCTGGCCGGGGCCACCGAAGCCCGCCTGGTCGGCAGCCATGTCTACGCCGCCCGGATGCACGACGTCCGGTTCAAGCAAATGGAATTTACCCTGCCGGACGAGTACCAGCAGGAGCAGGAACTCGAGCGGCAGCGCAAGATCCACGACTCGCTGATCACCCGCGGCCTCCAGCTCATCTCCGACTCGTACCTGGACGTCATGAAGGTGGCCTGCGAGCGGGCCGGTCTTCCCTTCGAATACAAGACCTTCGACGGCAAGAACTGGGAGTGCTTGGTCGACGACATCGCCGAGTCGGATTACGACCTGGTCGTGATGGGTGCGCTCGGGATGGGCGCGGTCAAGGACAGCATGGTCGGCAGCGTGACGGATCGGGTGCTGCGACGCATCCGGGTCGACTCGCTGGTGATCCGCGACACGCATCCCTTCCGCGACGATGCATCCGATCGGATCGTGGTCGCGATCGACGGCAGTCCGCAATCCTTCGCCGGTTTGCGCACGGCGATCGACCTGGCCCGCGTCTTCGGCAAGAAGGTCGAGGCGGTCTCGGTCTACGACCCCTATCTGCATTACGCGATGTTCAACGGCATCGTCGACGTCCTCTCGGCCGAGGCGTCAAAGGTCTTCCGGTTCAAGGAACAGGAACAGCTGCACGAAGAGATCATCGACACCGGCCTGGCGAAGATCTATGAATCGCACCTGCGCGTCGCGGAATCAATCGCGCGCGACGAAGGCCTCCCGATCAAGACCACGCTGCTCGATGGCAAAGCGTTCAAGAAAGTGCTGCAGTATGTCCGTCAGGAGCCACCCTGGCTGCTGGTCGCGGGTCGGATCGGTGTCCACTCCGCCGCCGAGATGGACATCGGCAGCAATAGCGACAACCTGCTGCGCCTGGCGCCGGTCAGCGTCCTCCTCTCGAGTCGCACCTTTGTGCCGCCGATCGACCTGCAGGCGGAGGCCAGCGTGGTGTGGACCGAAGAAGCCGAGATCCGGATGGAAAAGGTGCCGGCCGCGTTTCGCGCCATCACCCGTACGGCCATTTGCCGCTATGCCATGGAGCGCGGCCATTCGATCATCAGCTCGTCGATCATCGACGAGGCGGTGTCCGAGGTGATGCCCGAGCATGCCGCCCGGGCCATGGGCGTCGAACCCGCGCGAGTGAAAGCGACGGTGGCATCCCAGCCCGCTCCTGACACCTGGGTCTGCCGCCGATGCGGTCGTCCGATCCGCGGAGCGCAGCCGGCGGTGTGCCCGGTGTGCGACGGCGTGAGCTTTCAGCGCGTCGATAAGGCAGCCATGGTCGCCGCCGCCACCCGCGAGGGCGGCATCGAGGAAGAAGAGGCCTTCGACGGCTTCAAGGTCAAGTGGACCGTCGAGGCCAAAGACGTGCTCGGCCGAGTGCCGAAGGGCTATGAGCGCCGGCGGGTCAAAGCCCGTATCGAAAAGATCGCCCGTATCCAGCGCCTGCCGAGCATCACCAGGGAGTTCACCGACGCCAACCTGGATGAGGCCTATGCCCCGGTCGCCGAAGTCGTCAGCGACACGGCCCCCACCCTGCCCTCCTCCAAAGATGGAGGGGAATCGTCCACGCCGGTGACCTGGACCGATGACGCCGTCCAGCGGATGGAACGGGTGCCGGCCGGGTTCATGCGCATGCTGGCCCGGACCAAGGTGGAGGAGTTCGCCCGGAAAATTCACGCCGAGGCGATCACCCGAGACGTGGTCGAAGGCGGCCTGGTCGATGCGCGCCTGATGATGGATCAGGCACTGAAGGCGCACTCACCCGAGGTCGTCGAAGCCGCCATGCGGGCGCACGGGCATCCCGCCGGCGATGGCTCGTCGCCGCGCGAGGCCTCACCGGGATGGACCGAGGATGGCGTCCGGCGGCTCAATGAGGTCGAAATCCGGGCCGAGGAAAAGTTCGAACCGGCCCGAGCGCGCGAGCTGGCGCAGCATGCCGCCGAGTCGCGGGCGGCGCGTACCTCGGAGGCGATCAATGCGGCCTTTCTCGAGCGGTTGGGCATCAAGATCGGCTACGGCCACCCGCTCAGCCCCAAAACCTTCGAGCACCGATTTACCTGGACGGCCGAGGCGGAAGCTCGCCTGGAAGCCCTGCCCTCGTACTGCCGCGAGCTGAGCCGCTGGCGAGTCGAGTGGACCGCGGCAAAGAAGGGCCTCGGGCCCGTGATCACGCCCGACGTCATGGACGTCAAGTTCGGAATGTGGGCAGAAGTCTCTGACGCCCTGCAACGCAAGGGCTTGACGATGGCATGGGATCCAGATGCCGAGGGACGGCTGTCGAATATGCCCAGCTTCGTCAAGGGCCAGGTGATGGAAGCCATCGAAGGCAACGCGCGCGAGCTTGGCAACGACCGAGTCACCAGCAAGGTGATGGACGCCGTCATCCAGAAGTGGATCGAAACGGGCGACTTCCACGAGGGCCGCTACGGTTTCCGAGCCTAGCCTGCTGGCGGCGACCGGAGTCACGCGAGCCTATCGCGGAGGCAGGGGCGTCTTCGACGTGACGCTGCGGCTGACCGCGGGCGGTGTCCTCGGGTTGATGGGCCCGAACGGCTCGGGGAAAACCACGCTGCTCCGTCTGCTGGCCACTGCCTCGACCCCAACGGCGGGACAGATTCGATGGTTTGGCAACAGCAATCCGCGCGACCCGTCGGTCCGGCGCCGGTTGGGGACCATGCTCGACCAGGCCGCCCATTTCGACCAGATGAGCGGCTACCAGAATGCCTGGTTCTTCGCGCATCAGTTCGGACTGTCGGACGAGCTCAGCCGTGACCGCCTCGACGAGCTGTTTCACTGGGCGGGCCTCTGGGATGCGAGAGAGCAGCTCGTGGGCGAGTACTCGCTCGGCATGAAGCGCAAGCTCAATCTGATCGAGGCCCTGGTCCACCGGCCTTCCATCCTGTTGCTCGACGAACCCACGCTCGCGCTCGACTATCGAGCCGAGCTGGATCTGATCGAACGGCTGCAACTGCTGAGCCTGACGGGAACGGCAGTGGTGCTCGCGACCAATGACGTCCATCTGGCGGAGCGGCTTTGTGACTACGTGCTCTTCCTTCACGAGGGGAGGGTGATCCGCGAAGGCCGCGTCCCCGACCTGCTGACTGAGGTTGCGGGATCGAAGGAGGTGCAGCTCGAGGTCAATTCGCCGGTCCCGCTGGAGAGCCTGCGCCGCCTCGCCGCCGTGGAGGCCGCCAGCGTCGACGGTGACACCGTCCACATCATCCTGGCCCGGGGCGCCAACCCGGCGCAGGTGCTGGCCGTACTGAATGGCACCGCGGACCTGGTCAGCACCATGCGGGTGCGCCGTCCCAACCTGGGCGACCTCTTCCTCAAGCTGACCGGCGTCGCCTTGCCGGCCGCGCACCGGTGATGCTCGCCGGCACCATCTGGCAGCGCGAGCTGACCGAATTCGCCCAACGCCGCCGCGCGCTGGTCATCAAGCTGGCCTTTCCGGTCTTATTGGCCGTGCCGCTGGTCCTGAGTGGCGCGCCCGCAATTTACGCCGCGATGGCGCTCACGATGCTGGTGGCGATCGTCGGCGCGCTGGGATCGGGAGCGGTCCTCTCCCGCGAACGCCAGACCGGGCTCGCCCTGCGCTATCGAATCCTCCCCGTGGCACCGGGCCGACTGCTGATCGAGCGGCTGGGCACCAACGCCGTCATCGACTTCGTGCAGCTGACGCCGGTGCTGCTGCTCATCGCAGCTCGTCACCCATCCCAATTCGTCTGGTGGCCGGCGCTGATCGTGGGCACGGCGGCCGTGCTGCTGATTGGCAATCTGTTCGGCGCGGTCGCCAGCACGCTCTCGACCTCGCCGGGCGAAGTGATGCTTTACGTCGTCATCCCGCTTCTTCCCCTCCTCTATCTATCCGGCGTCTTCACGCCGTTGACGCACCCCGTCCTCCTGGTGATCTCGCGGTTGCTGCCCTACAGCTATCTCCACGAGGCGTTGCTTGGCAGCCTGGGCGGCCAGCCCAATCTGCTGCCCTGGGAAACGCTGCTCGGCGCGTTCGGTTTCCTGGTTGGCGCGGCAGGGCTCACCGGCCGGCTGGGCCGGCGAGTCGGCGAGATGGACTGACACGGATGTCACCGGTGACCTTTATCGCCGGGTCATTCACGGTCAATCAGCCCGGCGTCCAGCTCCCGTTCATCACCAATCGATGGGCGGTGGGCATCTTCTTCCTGATCCACATCATGTTCGGCTCCTTCACGATGGGCTCGCTGGTGCTGGGTCCGACCTATGAATGGATCGGGCTTCGTCGCGAGGATCCACGGTTCGAGCGCTACGCCCGCACGCTGGGCAATGTCAATCAGAAGATCTTCAGCCTGGGCGCGACGCTGGGTGGTTTCGCCGTGTTTGTCGTCGCGGCGCTTTACGGAAAATTCTTCGTCACCCTGGTCACGATCTTCTTCTGGCCGGCGGTGCTCGCCTTCACCATCTGGTTCCTGACCATCGCCTTGCTGCTCCTCTACACGCTGC
The DNA here is from genome assembly GCA_035716185.1 of Candidatus Dormiibacterota bacterium. Classification (GTDB taxonomy): domain Bacteria; phylum Chloroflexota; class Dormibacteria; order CF-121; family CF-121; genus CF-13. The sequence continues at coordinate 52,322 of DASTJZ010000172.1, read as the reverse complement.
GCTGGGATCGCTTCCAGGCGCGCAAGGGGAGGCACATCGCGATCGGCTACGGGGCGGCGGCCTCGGAGCACATCTTTCTGTTCATCATCGTGGCGCTGGACAGCTACATGCTGACGCCGGGCCGCGGCATCGGCGCCTTCTTCAACGCCTCCTACTGGCCGGAGCTCGCTCATCGGTTCGTCGGCAATCTTTCCTGGGCATCGTTCTTCATTGCCGGAGTTGCTGCGGTCTATGCCGCGGTCAGCCGCCAGGCGGCCAACCGCGTGTACTTCCACTGGGCCGCTCGAGTCAGCCTGGTGGTCGGCTTCACGACGCTGGCGATCCAGATCGGACTGGGCGCCATATTTGTCGAGAGCATCAAGCGGGCGTCGCCCGGGGCTTTTCAATATTCGCTGCAAGGGCCGTTCGCCTGGCTGTGGCTGATCCAGGCCACGTTTATCGCCATCCTGCTGATCGGCACCAATCTCTACTTCGTGCAATCGCGTCGAACGCCGACCGGGCCGGTCTTGACCGCCATCGTGATCGTGACGTCGCTGATCACCATGCTGCCGGCGGCGGTCTTCCCCAAAGACGTGTTCTGGCTGCGCTATGTCGCGCTGGCGGTCGCCGTGTTCATCAGCCTGGCGCACTGGCTGATTTCCAGGCCGCGGGTGCCCGCGCCCACCAACGAGCTGCGCCGCAGCAGCCAGGTCACGCTGGCGGTGACCGGCGCCAGCGCGCTGCTGCTCTTTCTCTTGATGGGGGTCATTCGGGAGACGGCCCGCAGCAACTACACCATTTACGGCGTGATGACCGAGTCGGACAGCTATGGCATCTTCCAGGCGCCCAGCAAGGGCTACTACCCATGAGCACCGATGGGTGATCTGCAGACCTATTTCTATCTCGCCCTGATCAGCGCGATCATGGTTTCGCTGACGCTGTTGTTCGTCGGTCTCGTCGTTCGCAGCCTTCGTCGCTGGGCCCGTCAGGGGCAGGGTCACACGCCGCTGATCTTCTGGCTGGTCAGCGGCGCCGTCACCGTTGTCTTTCTGTTCATCGTCGTGGGCACGGCCGGCGTGCTCTACGGCTTCATCCGCTATGGCACATCGTGATCCTCGCCGCCTGACGCGGCGGCAGTTCGACCTCCTCGGCACGCAGGTCGCCGGCGCGGTGGTCGCCGTCCTGCTCGGCATTCCGATCATCGGGTTCATCCTGTCGCCCCTGTTCCGCCGGCAGCCGACCTACTGGCAGCAGGTGGGCGACATCGGCAGCGTGCCGGACGGTCAGCCGACCAAATTCGTCGTGTCGTTTCCGCAAGGCGAATGGACCAGCTCGAAAGTCAACGCGGCGGTCTATGTCGTCAAGCAGAACAACAACTACACGGTCCTCTCCAACGTCTGCTCTCACATGCAATGTCCAGTGCATTGGGATGACGCCCTCCGCCAATTTCTGTGCCCCTGCCACGGCGGCCTCTACGACATCACGGGCCAGAACGTCGGCGGTCCTCCCCCGAAGCCGCTGCCGCAGTATGTCCACCGCATCGACGGCACCACTCTCTACATCGAAAACCGCTTCACCGAGAACATCTGATGCAACGCTTGCTTTCCGGCGCATACAACTGGTTTGACGAGCGCGCCGCCGTCCGGAATCTGCTGCGCAAGGGACTCTACGAAGCGGTCCCCGTCCGTGGTGCCTGGTTCTACACCCTGGGCAGCGCCACGCTGGTCTTGATCCTGCTCCAGCTGATCACCGGCATCTTCCTCACCTTGCTCTACGTCCCCTCGGTGACCGAAGCCTGGGCCAGCCTGAACTATCTCAAACAGCACGATGCCTTCGGGTCAATCGTCCGCGGCATCCATCTCTGGTCCGCCTACATCCTGCTGTTCGTCATCGGGCTGCACATGGTGCGGACCTTCTTTTCCGGCTCGTATAAGCGGCCACGCGAGCTCAACTGGGTAACGGGCGTGATCCTGTTCGTCCTGGTGCTGGGCATGGCGATTACCGGTGCCTTTCTGCCCTGGGACCAGGCGGCCTACTGGACCGCGGTCGTCGTCACCAACATCGCGGCCTACACGCCTCTGATCGGCTCCTTTCTTCGCGCCCTCTGGCGAGGTGGCGACACGATGGGCCCGATCACGCTTGTCCGGACTTTTGGCATTCACGTCTGGCTGCTCCCGGCGATCCTCTTCCCGCTGATCCTCGCCCACCTGGCCCTCCTGAGAAAGCACGGCGAGTTCGGTTCGTATATCAACTATCGCGGCGCCTTCCGCAGCCGGGAGGGCGTCGACGTGCCGCCGGCTCCGAAGCAGCGACCAATCGAGCCACCCTATCCGGCGGTCCCAACCGACGAACTCTGGGCGGCTCCACTCGAGACGGAAGACTTCTACCCGCATCAGACATTCAAGGACGGCATCGTTTCGGTTGGGCTCGTGATCGTGGTCTTCATCCTGGCGGTGGCCATCGGCGCGCCGTTGGAGGCGATCGCGGATCCCTCGACCACGTCCTATGTGCCGGTTCCCGAGTGGTTTTTCCTCCCCCTCGACCAGCTGTTGCTCCTGGTTCCCCAGCAGCTCATCCCCCTGATCCTGGTCTTGCCGGCGGGCGGCGTCCTGCTGCTGCTCGCGCTTCCCTTCATCGACCGTGGTCCGGAACGCAATCCCTTTGAGCGTCCGGCGGTCATGGTTCCGGGCGCCTTCGCGGTCCTCTTCATCGTCATCCTCACGCTGCTCGGCTCGGGGAGGCTGTTCAACCAGTGAGTCAGCTGCTCGCGGTCATTGCTCCGGCGCTCCAACGCCTCGCCGCGGAGCTTCCGGCCCAGGCACCCCAGGGCAGTAACCGGATCGCGGCCCAGGCGGCGATCGGCTCGCTGTTCTCGCTACACATCCTGATCGCTGGGTTGGTGAGCGGCGCCGGCGAGCTTGCTCCGGCGATCGAGTTCCTCGGCTACGTCCGGCAACGCCGTCGCTACGACCGCTTGGCGCATGGGCTGGGCCGTTTCATGGTCTATTACTTCAGCGTCAGCTCGACCATCGCCATCCTGCTGATCACCGTGCTGCTGGTCGGGTTCTGGGGGCATTTCTGGTCGACCATCGTGACCATCGGATGGTGGCCCTTCTTCATCGAGGCCTGGACCTTCGTCCTGCAGGTTTCACTCGCCTACATCTGGTACTACAGCTGGGACGCGCTGCGAGGCTTCAAGGGCCTTCACATGGCGCTCGGCGGCTTGCTCGCGATCGCCTCCTTCCTGCAGGTCTACATGATCGACATCATCGCCAGCTATATGCTCACCCCGACCAATCCGCAGAACCCGCTCCGGTTGGCCTTGAATCCAACGTCCTATCCACTGACGGTGCACCGGACGGTCGCCAACCTCGCCTATATCGGCTTCGTGTTTGGTGCGTTTTGCGCCATCCGCTTCCTGCGGGCCCGCGATCCCGAGGACCGCGCCTTCTACGACTGGGCCGGCAGCTTCGGTTTGCTCTGGGGCGTGTCGATGACGCTGGTGCAGCCGATCGTCGGCTACTCCTACGCCAAAGAGATCCAGTTGCACGCGTACAACAGCTGGTACAAGATGATGTTCGGCCAGCTGAGCGTGGTCTTCCTCTGGCAGATCTTTCTGCTGGGCCTGATGTTCATCGTGGCCCTGTTCTATTTCACGCGCCGGCTGCGAACCGACCACGCGCCCGGATCGGGACTGCTCAAACTGATGACCGCCGGCATGGTGGCGAGCACCCTGCTGGCCGCGATGCCGTATCACATCAGCTTCAGCTATGACACGGTGGTCGCCGCCGGCCTGAACCGCCCCTTCTGGGAAGGGGGCCTCATCAATCCGCTCGGCTCGATGATCCCCTGGAAGGTGCTTGCCCTGATCGGCTACAGCCTGCTCGCGATCGCCGCCGTCGTCTGGTACCTGCGCGGCTTGCCCGGCGTCGTCTGGGGCACCGCTCGCCGGGGGGAGCAGCGGCTGCTGATCCTGCTGGCCGGGCTGACCATGGCGATGATCATCACCATGGGCTTCATCCGCGAGAACAGCCGGGCGCCCTTCCTGATCACGGGACAGATCACGATCGAAGGTCAGCAGAATACCCAGAACGTCGAGCCGACGCCGCTGCCGTCGTCAGGCCCCTAACCCTAACCGGCCGATTCTCGAGCCGCTTCGCCCTCGCCCGCCGTATGCGGCACCGGCTTGTCCTGGAGGGGGCCCTCGGCGGCGGCCTCGGCAATCTCCTCGGACAGCCGCGGCAGGGCTTCGGGGTGCACCTCGCCGGATGGGCTCGCGGACAGGGGCGCCTCCTCGCCGCGCCGGGCACGGTAGATGGCGCCCAGGAAGACGTTGAGGAGGGCCGCGACCGGAACCGCGAAGAGCGCGCCCAGGATGCCGCCCAATTCGGCTCCGATCAACAACGCCGCCATGGCCACCAGTGGATGGATGCGCGTGGCGGAGCCGGTCACGCGCGGCCCGAGGATGTAGGCCTCGATGGCGTGGCCGCCGAGGGCCACCGCGAGCGCCAGCAACGCGACGAAGGGTCCCTTGAAGATGAGGGCGATGATGACGGCGATGCCCATCCCCACTGGGGCACCGATCAGGGGCAGGAACTCCAGGAAGAACGTCAGAATCCCGAGAACCACGGCGTAGGGCACGCCCACCAGCGTCATCGCGACGGCGGTATAGGTCCCCATCACGAGCGACATGATCAGCTGGCCACGCGCGTACTGGCCAAAGGTGGTGCCGACCGCAACCAGGGTGAAGTCGTAGACCTCTTCGTGGCTGGGAAATAGCTTGCGCATGCTGGCGATCAGCTGGCGGCCCTCCACCAGAAGATAGATCGAGATCACGATCACCAGCAGCAGGCTGACCAGGGTTCCGACGGTGCCGGACAGGATGCCGAACGCCGATCCCAGGACCGATGGACTGAGCCCGGCGAAGCCGTTGGGCAGGCTCAGCTTGACGGGGATGCCGGCGCTGTTGATGGCGGCCGACAGGGCCTGGATGATGGCGTTGATTCGATTTTCGAGTGCCGGCAACTGCCTGGCCTGGCCGACCAGCGGAGGCGCGACAAGCGCGATCACCCCTGCGATCAGGCCAAGGAAGACCAGGTAGACGAGCAAGACGGCCAGGATGCGCCGCCCTTTGAAGATCATGATCGCTTCCATCCGGTCGATCAGCGGCGTCAGGAGCAGGGCGATGATCGCGGCAAAGAGGAAGAGCAGCAGCACATTGAACAGGTGGACGACCAGGTATTCGCTCTGGTGATAGAGCATCACCGCCGAGAGGGCGATCAGCAGATAGACGAGGATGCGAACCGGCTGCTCGACACTGCGCCAGGCTCTCGCAGCCCACCTTCCGTGTTCCGGCTCGGCCATCGGCGTCAGTCTCGCAGACCCGGGCCTCCCGGCCCGAGCCTCAGCTACATGGCGCAGGGACCAACGGCAACCGGCTGCGTCTGACCCTGCGCCTGGTTGATATCGGGTTGCACCTCGGCATCGGTGAGGGCATACGCCTGGCCCTGGATGCTGGTTGAGGCGGCGAAGATCACCCCCACGACCTTGCCGTTGAGATCGACCAGCGGTCCGCCGGAATTCCCCGGCTGAACGTTCGCCTGGATGATCCAGATGCTCCGCACCACCAGATTCTGCCCGTAGATGTCCCGGCCTTCTGCCCGGACCTGGCCATTGACGACCGCGGCCGAGACCTGTTCGGCGCCACCCCCCGGGTACCCGATGGCCGCTCCCTGGGTGCCAGCCGCCGCCGAACCTTGCCCGATAGGCGGCATCGCCAGGCGGGGCACGTAGAGAATGGCGACGTCACGTTCGGGATCGAAGAGCACGACCCGGGCCGCCAGGGTACCGCCAGTGTCACTATGGACCGTCGTGCTGTGAGTGCCAGCAACGACGTGCGCATTGGTCAGGATCATCCCCGGTCCGACCGGAAAGCCGCTGCCGAATACGATGCCGCCGCAACCAAAGCCCTGCACCTTGACGGTCTCACTCTCAGAGGTCCGCACCCCCGGGGTATCGACCGATGCGGGCAGCGGCAGGGCCGAGGGTGTTGGCTCGAGGCCCGAGAAGGCACTCGGGAAATTGACGGCGGCGATGATCGACTCGACGCGCGCGAGAAAAGCCGGCGGCCGAGGAGCGATCCCATCCAGGGCGCGCAACACTGCTGACCGCTGGATCGCCCCCGAAAGGACGGGGTTGGGTACCCGCGCCAGGCTGAGTCCGAGAAACCAGCAGACGGAGAGCATGGCAAGCGCGGAAAAGATGGCGCCCCCCACGCTGTCCACTCGGCCGCTACTCGGACGGGCCAGAAGTCGAATCCGGATCGGCTCGCCCAGCCAGTATCCGATGCTACTGCCGATGACGCCGGCGACGACCAGGATCGTGATCGCCACGAGCGAGCGCATGGTGGCACTGGTCAAGCCCAGCCAGTCCATCAGCGGGGGCGCCAATGCCGCCCCGACCACCACGCCGATGACAACCCCGGCGTACTGGGCGAGCGACAACCAGAAGCCCCGCCGGTAGCCGCTGCTGATGGCGAAGATCACCGCCACCGCGGCGATCGCGTCGACGATCGTGAAGCGCATCAGGCGTGCACCCGGAGATCGCTCCGCGGCCGGCCAACGCAGATCAGGGCATAGCCCTCAGCAAGCTCTTCATTACTGATCAGCCAGGCATCGGTTTGATCGATGATGCCGTCAACCCGGACCATGCAGGTCTTGCAGCGGCCCTTGCGGCAATCGAAGGCGAGCCTGACGCCGGCCCTGAGTCCGGCCTCGAGAATGGCTTCGTTCTCGGCGACCTCGACCGTCTTGGCGCTCTCCGTGAAGGTGACCTGGAATCGACGCGCCATCAGTGTTTCCGGATGGCCGTCAGCAGGCGGTAGGCGTACTCACCAATGGCAAAGATCACCAGCAGAATTCCCAGCGCCACCAGTCGAGGCCGCAGCCAGCTGCGGTAGAAGCTGCCCCGCCAGGCCGGACCCAGCAGGAACGCGAGCGCGATCGATGCCGCGGCGAGGGCCAGCAGAATGCGGAACGCCGTCGACACCGGGTGTTAGTCTACGGAACTTATTCGAGACCGATGGCGTGCTTGAAGCGGTCGAAAAAGCCCTTCTCGACCGGGTGCGGTTTGCCGCTGACGCCGCCCAGCGTCCGCATCGCCTGCCGCTGCTCCTCGGTCAGATTGGTCGGGATGACAACCCGAACGAAGACGATCTGATCGCCCCGACGGCCCGAGCGCAAATGGGGGATGCCGCGACCATGCAGCCGGATGGTTTTCCCGTACTGCGTCCCGGGTGGAATCTCGATCTTCTCCTCGCCGTCAACGGTTGGAATCTCGACCGTGTCGCCCAGGGCGGCTTGGGCAACGCTCAGCGGTAACTCATAGACGACGTCGGTGCCACTTCGCTTGAGAACGGCGTGGGGCTTGACATTGATGACGATGTAGAGGTCACCGGGGGAGCCGCCGCGGGGCCCCGCCTCTCCCTCGCCCGACAGCCGGATCTGTGAGCCGCTATCGACGCCGCCCGGAATGTGGACGCGGACCTTCTTCTCTCCGGGCACCTGCCCGCTGCCGCCGCAGTTGCGGCAGGGCCGCTCGATAACCTTGCCCTCGCCATTGCAGCGCGGACAGCTGGTCACGTTCACGATCTGGCCGAAGATCGACTGCGTCGCGCGGCGCACCTGGCCGCTGCCCCGGCACTGCGGACAGGTTTGCGGCGATGTGCCGGCTGCCGCACCCGTTCCATGGCAGGCCTCGCAGGCGTCAGCCCGCGGAATGGTCAGCTCGCGCTCGACGCCGAAGACCGCTTCTTCGAAGGTCAGTCGGAGGTCGAGCCGGAGATCGGTGCCACGGCGCGGACCGGTCCGGGTCCGGCCGGCGGCGGCACTGCCGAAGAATGCCTCGAAGATGTCGTTGATGCCGCCGAAACCGGCGCCGCCAAAGTCGAAGCCCGGCATGCCTTGCGTCCCGGCATGCCCGAAGGTATCGTAGCGCTGCCGTTTCGACTGGTCGCTGAGGACCTCGTAGGCTTCGTTGATTTCCTTGAAACGGGCTTCGGCCTGGGGGTCGTTGGGATTACGGTCGGGATGGAACTGCAGCGCCAGCTTGCGGTAAGCCCGCTTCAGTTCCTCGGCGCTGGCCGTCTTGCTGACGCCGAGCACCTCGTAGTAATCCCGCTTGATCGCCATAGAAGGTCGCTAGGACTTTAACGCGCGGGGATGGGCAACCTTCACCAGGGTAGGCCGCAGGACCCGATTGTGTAGCCGGTAGCCGGGCCGCATCTCCTCCACGACCGTGCCCTCTTGGTGTTCGTCGGTTTCTTCACGGGCGATGGCCTCGTGCTGCGCAGGATCGAACGGCTGGCCGACGGCCGGGATGGTCGACAGCCCCTGGGCCTGCAGGGTCTCCTCGAACTGCCGGGCGACCAGCTTGATGCCCTCGAACCAGCTCGGATCGATGTTCTCGGGCGCGTGGTCCAGGGCCCGCTTGAAGTTATCGAGGATGGGCAGCAGCTTGCGAACCAGCTCTTCGTTGGCGTACTGGGTTCGATCGGCCAGATCCTGACGGGAGCGCCGCTTGTAGTTCTCGAAGTCCGCGGCCAGTCGCTGGTATTGAGCAAAGGTCGCCTTCGCTTCCTCGCGAGCGGCCTGCAGGTCAGAATCGACGGTCTGGGTCGTCTCGCCGGCGTCCGGTGCCGGATCTGCCGATGCGCTGGCCCTTGTATCCACGGCGCCTGGCGCGTGAGGCTCGGCGCCCTGTGGGTGGTTGGAGTTCTGATGCTTGGCTGACATGTGTTTCTTCTTACCCATCGATTTCAGGCGCGAATCAGTTCGCCAGGGCGGCCAGCCGGTCAGATATCGCCTGGCTGACCAGGCGCAAGCGGGCGACGACTTGCCCGTACGGCATCCGGGTCGGGCCGATGACGCCGATCGTCCCGCGGACTCGCGCCGCCATGTTGTAGGTGGTCAGCACCAGACTGCATTCGCGCAGCCCACTGCTGGTGTTCTCGCGGCCGATGATGATCTCGACTTCCTTTTCGAAGGCGACCTGCTGCAGGACGGCCGCCAGCTGGGCGCCCTGCTCGAGCAACTCGATGAGCTCCTCCAGGCGGTTGACCTCGACAAACTCAGGGTGCCGGAGCAGGTTGCGTACCCCATCGTGCAGCACCACCGTCTGTCGATTGGTCTGGTGCGCCGCGATGGAGTCGATCAGGCGCTGCAGAATCTGCCGCTGCTCGCCTCGATCGGGACCAAGCTGCTCCAGCCGGGTGGCAAGGTCATCGGCGGTCTGTCCTTTCACTTTGCGATTCAACATTGCCGCCATCCGGCTGAGGTCTTCCTGCGAGGTGGCACGCTCGAGCCGCACCACCTGTTGCTTGATGAGGTTGCCCTCCAGCACCAGGATGATCAGCACGGACTGCGGCTCTAACGAGACGAGATCGACGTGCTTGATCCGGAAGTCGCTCGCCTCTGGAGCGGTGACCAGCGATACGTTTTCGGTGACCTGTGCCAGGACCATCGCGGCTCGCTCCAGGATTGCGTCGACGCTCCGTGGGGCATTCTCGAATTCCTGCCGGACGGTCCGCCGCACCGTCGCCGAGGCGGACTCGGGCTCCATCAAAAAATCGACGAAATAGCGGTAACCGCGGTCGGTCGGAATCCGGCCGGCTGACGTGTGCGGTTGCTGCAGGTAGCCGGTGCCCACCAGGTCGGCCAGCTCGTTGCGGATCGTCGCCGAAGAGAGCGCGATGAAGTGCTTGGCAGCCAGGACCTGGGAACCAACCGGCACGCCGGTCAGCGTGTAGGCGGCCACGACGGCCTTCAGGATCTGCTGCTTTCTCTCGTCGAGCGGGCTGGGTTCAACCATGTTGGCAGTCTCCAAGCGAGAGTGCTAAGGCGAATTCTACCGGCTATCCTCGACTCGTGCCAACGCCCGTTCGGATCTATTCCGATTACGTCTGACCCTTCTGCTACATCGACTCGGTCGGAGTCGAGCGGCTGGAGCGGGAATACGACGTGGCCATCGAGTGGGTGCCCTTCGAACTGCACCCGGAGATCCCACCGGAGGGGCGGCCGCGCGAGGAGGTCCTCCCAGCCGCTTACCTGTCGCGAGTCAACGAAGGCCTGAAACGGATGGCCGAACAGACCGGCCTGAAGCTGGCGAGCCACGCCCGCCTGATCAATTCGCGTCCGGCGCTCCAGGCCGCCGAATTTGCCCGCGAGCAGGGCCGATTCGACCCGATGCACCGGGAACTCTTTCGCGCCTATTGGGACGAGGGTCGCGACGTGTCCGACCTTCCTGTCCTTCGCGAGGTTGCGGCAAAAGCGGGCGTCGACGTCGCCGGCATGGAGGCCGCCCTGACCGCCAATCGCTTCGGCGATTACCTCGACGCCCGCCGCCAGGAGGCCGAAGATCTGATGATCGACGGCATCCCAGCGCACGTGATCGCCGACCGCTACCTGGTCATGGGCGCCCAGCCGTACGACGTCTTTGAGCGCGTCATGGCCAAAGTCGGCGTGCTTCGAATTGGTAGCCGACCAGCATGATGCGCCACCTTTGCCAACCCGTTACGCGATCGGCCAACGAAACCGGCGCGCCTCAGCGATGATCGATGGGTTGAGCCTCAGCCGTCTCCTTCGCGTCCTCGCCCTGGCACTCGCCGTTCCTTTGGGCCTGGTCATGCTGCTGGAGATCGTCACGCTGTTGCTGGCCCGGACGGGTGCAGACTTGTGGCCAATCGTGGTCGTGATGGATGTGCTGATCTATGTCGTGATGGGACTGGCCTTCGTGCTGATTCCCGGCATCATCGTGGTGATGCTGTTGCTTACGCTAGGAACGTTGCGCCGACCTGGTTCGCCAGCTCCACCCCACGCCGGCTGAGGCGTACCTGTCCGTCGTCCTCCACCAGGAGGCCGGCGGCCACGAGCTGACGGCGTTCACTCGGGAAGTCCTGGGCGGCAGCCGTCCCCTCGAGCAGCCGAACTCCGATCATCGCGGCCTCGCCGCGGGCGCGCTCCGCAGAAAGCGTTTCCCGACCATCGACGGGCCGGCCTCGCTGAGCGACCTGTTTGACATAGGCGTGCGGGCCTTTGATATTCCAGGAGCGCTCGGTGACGCGATCATCCAGGCGGAACATCGAGTGCGCGCCCGCGCCGCAGCCCAGGTAGGGCTGATAGCGCCAGCCCGCGAGGTTGTGCCGGCATTCGAAGCCCGAGCGCGCCCAGTTGGAGATCTCGTAATGCCGAAAGCCGGCGCGCCCCAGCTGCGCGGCCGCCGCCCAGTACTGTTCGAGCTGCGCCTCAGCGTCCGGCATCGTCACCAGGCCGGTGCGGGCTTCCTGGCCAAGGCGGGTCCCGGATTCAACCGTTAACTCATACGCCGAAAGATGATCGACGCCTTCGGATACAACCGCGTCGAGCGTTTCGAGCCACATAGAAAGGTCGACGTCAGGAACGCCGTACAACAGATCCGCGTTGAGGTTCGCGAATCCACCGGCACGAGCGATGCGAATCGCGTCGAGGGCTTCGCCGCCCGAATGCAACCGCTCCAGAAAGCGAAGCGCACCTGGCTGAAGACTCTGGATGCCAATACTCAACCGGTTGATGCCGGCCGCGAGCCATGCTTCCACTCGAGCGCTCGTCACATTGCTGGGGTTCGCCTCCATGGTGACCTCGGCACCGGATGCCAGGCCAATCGAACGCGCTCGATCCATCAAAAGGTTGAGTTGCGGTCCCGTCAATAGGCTGGGTGTCCCGCCGCCGATGAACACCGTTTTAAGAGGTCCGACCGGTAGGTCGGCGGCGGCCACCTCGATTTCGCGAGCAAGCGCCTCGACGTAGGCCGGGATCAGGCCTTCGAGCACGGCGTAGGCATTGAAGTCGCAGTACTTGCAGACCCAGGTGCAGAAGGGGACGTGCAGGTAGAGGCTGTGGACCCGTTCCATCAGTCCAGGCTCAACACGGCCATGAAGGCCTCCTGTGGGATTTCGACGTTGCCGACCCGCTTGAGACGCTTCTTCCCCTCGCGTTGCTTTTCCAGCAGCTTCCGCTTGCGGGTCACGTCGCCGCCGTAGCACTTGGCCAGCACGTCTTTCCGCATCGCAGGAACCGTTTCGCGGGCGACGATCTTGCCCCCAATCGCCGCCTGAATCGGCACCTCGAACAGCTGCCGCGGGATCAGGGTTTTGAGCTTCTCCGCCAGCCGCCTGCCCTGCACCTGCGCCTTCCCGCGCTCAACGATCATCGACAGCGCGTCGACCGGCGAGCCACCAACCAGGACGTCGAGCTTCACGAGATTCGCTTCCTCGAATCCCACGAGTTCGTAATCCAGCGAGGCGTAGCCCTTGCTCCGCGACTTCAGCTGGTCGTAATAGTCATGAATGATTTCCGCCAGTGGCATGCGATACGTCAGGACGACGCGGTCCCCTGGCTCGTATACCGTGTTCAGGTATTGCCCGCGGCGCTCCTGGCTCAACTGCATCATGTTTCCGAGGTAGGCACTCGGCACGACAATGGTTGCGATGACCATCGGCTCGCTGATGCTTTCGATTTCGGCGGGGTTGGGCAGATGGTCGGGGTTGTCAACGGGAACCTCTGTTCCATCGCGCAGCTTGACGCGGTATTCAACGGTTGGAGCCGTACCGAGAAGCGTGAGGTTGAACTCGCGCTCGAGACGCTCCTGGACGATCTCCATGTGCAGCAGTCCAAGAAAGCCACACCGGAAGCCGAAGCCCAGGGCGGCGGACGTCTCTGGCTCATAGACGAGCGCAGCGTCGTTGAGCTGCAGCTTCTCCAGCGCCTCTTTCAACTGCTGATACTGATCGCTGTCGGTGGGGAAAAGCCCGGCAAACACCATCGGCGTGACGTGTCGGTACCCGGGTAACGGTTCGCTGGCCGGCCGGTCGGCCTCGGTCACGGTGTCGCCCACCCGCGAGTCCCTGACGTTCCGGATGTTGGCGATCACATAACCGACCTCACCGGCAGCGAGCTCATCGATGGGCGTGCGCTCGGGCCGAAAGATGCCGACCTCGTCCGCCTCAAACGTCTTGCCCGTCTGCATCATCTCGATCCTGGCACCCTTGCGGAGGGTCCCCTCGAGCACGCGGATGTAGGTCACGACGCCGCGGTAGGCGTCGAACTTGGCGTCGAAGATCAGCGCGCGCAGGGGCGCCGCCGGATTGCCGGTCGGTGGCGGCACCTCGCGGACGACCGCCTCGAGAATCTCTCTGGTGCCGATGCCCTGCCGGGCGCTGGCGAAGATCACCGACTCGGCGGGCAAGCCGATGACCTTCTCGATTTCCTGGCGCACCAACTCGGGATTCGCCTGCGGCAGGTCGATCTTGTTGACGACCGGGACGATCTTCAGGTTGTGCTCCAGGGCCTGGTGAACGTTGGCGATGGTTTGCGCCTCGATGCCCTGCGAGGCGTCCACCACCAGGATGGCCCCGTCGCAGGCCGCCAGCGCCCGAGAGACCTCGTAAGAAAAGTCGACGTGCCCGGGGGTGTCGATCAGGTTGATCTGATAGGTCTTGCCATCGTCGGCCTTGTACAGCATCCGCACCGCTTGCGCCTTGATGGTGATGCCGCGCTCACGTTCCAGGTCCAGCTGGTCGAGCACCTGCTCCACCATGTCGCGAGGTGCCACGGTGCCGGTGTATTCGAGAAGGCGATCGGAGAGCGTGGTCTTTCCGTGGTCGACGTGCGCGATCACGGAAATCGCGCGAGTCAGGTTGGTCGGCGTTGACACCCCGGAAGTTTATCGAGCATCAAAAAGGCCAGCCGGATTAGGGCTGGCCCTGTCGCGCGACCGTTGCCTTACGTGCTGACGAGTTCTCGCTCGCGTGGTTCGCCTTCGGTCGTCGTCTCGTCGGGAGTTTCTGGGACACCGTCGCCTTCTCGGGTCGTCTGCGGATCAGTCTCCGCCGGATCGCCCATCGGCTCACGACCACCGACCTCCTCACGCTCGAGCTCCGGATCGTTGACCATCTGCATTACCTCCCTGTGCGGTTGGTTAGCGCGGCCCTACCGTATCACATGAGTGCTTTGATATCAAGTTCCTCGGCCTCAGAAGCTCCCTCCCCCTTGGGGGAAGGGCAGGGTGGGGGCTTTAGCTGCGCGAGGCCCGGGAGGCCGGGAGGCTCTGGGTGACGCCTCCGAGCTCCCGGCGGCCCCCCGACTTGACCCGATGGGCCAGGACCATGTCGGCCACCTCGTTGACCTCGGCAACCCCCACCTCGGCGACAGCCCGGTAGGCTGCCAGCGCCTGGGCGGCCTTCCGCCCGACCAGGTCCGCGCGATGGCCATCCACCTGGAGGCTCACGTTCAGCTCGGCCAGCGAGCGCAGGATGGCAGCGGGCATGACCACCCGCGGGAAGCGAACGATGGCCTCGGCGATCCGATGGCCGATGTCCGCGTCCTCGTCGGCAAACCGCTGGCTGAAGGACGCCGGATCGGTCTCCCACTCCTCGCGCCGCTCGACGATCAGGACCCGCTGGCCGATGTCTTTGATGCCTTCCACGTCAACCGTGAGCCCGAAGCGGTCCAGCAGTTGCGGGCGCAGATCGCCTTCCTCCGGGTTCATCGTCCCAACCAGGATGAAGCGCGCCGGATGCCAGATCGAGATGCCTTCGCGCTCCACGACGTTGACGCCCATGGCGGCAGCGTCCAGCAGGACGTCGACCAGGTGATCGTCCAGCAGGTTGACCTCGTCGACGTAGAGGATGTTGCGGTTGGCTTCCGCCAGCACGCCAGGCTCGAACCGACGCTCCCCGCTCTTGATCGCCGCCTCGATGTCGATGGCGCCGACGACACGATCCTCCGAGGCGTTGATGGGCAGCTCGACCACCCGCATGCGGCGGCGCGCACGAGGCAGCGTTTCCCCGCGCGCTACCCGATCCTGACAGTCGGAGCAGAGTGCCTCGCCGGCATCGGGATCACAGCGATAGAGACAATCCGCGACCACGGACAGCTCCGGCAGCAGGCGGGCCAGAGCCCGAACCGCCGTCGACTTGCCGGTGCCCTTTTCGCCTCGAATCAGGACGCCGCCGATCGCCGGATGAATCGCGTTCAGGACGAGCGCCAGCTTCATCTTGTCCTGACCGACGATTGCGCTGAACGGATAGACAAATCGTTCCATCAAGCCGACCCGGTCCTTAGCATCTCACGCTGCACGCTGTCCACGATCGAACTCTGGGAGAGGTCGAAGAGGCCGTAGTATCGGCCGCCCAGGCGCTCCGCCAGGTCGCTGCAGACATTGAAGGCGTAGGCGCCATAGAGGCTTGTGACACGGTTCCGGGGATAGCCGGGCTGGTTGCCGTAATCGCGAGTGGAGTCGATCACCATGGCGCGGATTCCCTCTTGCTTGATCTGAATGGCCGTGCGCTGTGCTTCGAGCAGTGGCTCCTCACCGAAGAGGCTGATGTTGCCCCGGCCGTCACTGATCAAAACCAGCAGCGGGTAGACCTGTGGGTCACGCAACCGTTCGGTCTTCACGAGTTTGAGCGCGGTCATCAACCCGTGAGTCAGGGGCGTCGTGCCGCCAACGTTCAGGCGCTCCAGCCGCCGTTCCGCCAGGTCCACGCTCGAGGTCGGCCGGAGCACGACCCGGGCGTTTCGACCGCTGAAGGCCACGAGCGCCACCTTGTCGCGCCGCACGTAGGCATGGCGAAGCAGCGAGAGAATCGCCCCCTTGGTCGCCAGCATCCGTTGCTCCGCATCCATCGACGCCGACGCGTCGACGACGAAGACAATCAGGTTGCCCGTCTTTCGCTCCCTGACTTTCTGCCGGAGATCGTAGGTTTCGAGCTGCAGCCGATTGGGCGCATCGGGCACCGCCTGCCGGCGGCTCAGCTGGTATGGCGCCGCTGCCCGCACCGTCGCGTCGAAGGCAACATCCGTCACCTTCTCGGCCTGTGCGCTGCGGACGTAGCGGCCGCGCTTCGTCTTGCTTTTCGTCGACGTCCGTTTTCCGGCCGCGCGCCGCGCCTGTCTCTCGCGCGGCAGGTCGAGCTTCCTGACGGAAAACGTTCTGAGCTGGATCACCGTATCCGGATCGCTCTGGACCTCGGTCCCAGGCGACTCCGGCGATTCGGCGGTCGTCCAGCCCTCGTGCGACTCGCCGCCCGATGCGCCCTCCTGCTGGGTCGCTTCCCCGTGAACCGCCTGGCTGGCGTCGGCCGGCATGGTTGCCTGGATCTGGGCGAGTTGCTCGGCGGCCCGCGACGCAAGCTCCTGGGTCTGAACCTGCTTCGCGATCGCAACCTCGCGGCGGCGATGAGCCAACGCCAGCTCCAGCGCCTCGAGGACATCGGCGAGCTCAACGACCGTCCCAGCTCTAAGCGCACATAGTGCCCGGGCGGTTCGGGCGACGACCAGGTCGGCGCGATGACCCGCCACCGAGCCCTCCAGGCAGAGGCGTGCGATCAAGCTGCGGATCGCCGCCGGCACCCCCACGCCATCGAGCTGCGCGGCGGCAGATTGCAGTCGCTGGCGGAGCTCGCGTTCGTTGGCTTGATACGCCTGCTGCACCGCCCGAGGATCATCGAGCAGCCGGCGCTCCAGCTCGATGACCCCCAGCCGCAGGTCGATATCGGTTGGCGTTTCGACGTCGACGCAAAGTCCGAATCGGTCGAGCAGCTGTGGTCGTAACTCGCCTTCCTCGGGGTTCATCGTCCCGACCAGGATGAAGTGAGCTGGATGAATGACCGACATGCCTTCGCGCTCGACAACGTTGACCCCCATCGCCGCGGCATCCAGCAGCACGTCGACCAGATGGTCGTCGAGCAGGTTGACCTCGTCCACATATAAGAGGTTGCGGTTGGCCTCCGCCAGCACGCCCGGTTGGAAGCGTCTCGTCCCGGCGCGCACCGCGGCCTCGATGTCGATCGAGCCGACCAGACGGTCCTCGGACGCGTTGATGGGTAGCTCCACGATCCGCATCGGCAGTCGCACGACAGGCAGGGGGCCCGCTTTTGCGCGCCGCCGGCAGTCGCCGCAAAACCGCGCGGGCGCGGAGGGATCGCAGCGATAGACGCAGCCCTCGACCGCCTGGTATTCGGGCAGGAGCCTGGCCAGGGCGCGGACGGCCGATGATTTCGCGGTGCCCCGATGGCCACGCAGCAGCACGCCGCCGATGCCAGGATCGATGGCGTTGAGCAGCAACGCCTTTTTCATCGACTCCTGCCCGACGATCGCGCTGAACGGCAAACTGAATTCGAAAGGCACGTCTAGAGTCTAGCCAGCGTCTGTCGCGAGAAAACCCGACCGGCTAAAGATCGAGTTCCTTGGCGATGATCTCGCGCATGATCTCGTTGGTGCCGGCGCCGATCGGTCCCAGGCGGGCGTCGCGCCAGGCGCGCTGGATCGGGTACTCCATCATGTACCCGTAGCCGCCGTGGATTTGCAACGCCCGGTCGGCGACCTTCACGTCGGCTTCGGTGGCGGCGATCTTCGCCATCGACACTTCTTTGGTGCATGGCATCTTCTGTGAGTGCAACCAGAGGGCGTGATAGGTCAGCTGCCTCGCCGCCTCGATGGTCAGTGCCATATCGGCGATCTCGTGCCGGATCACCTGCATCGCGGTAAGCGGCTTGCCAAACTGCACCCGGTTCGCGGCATAGTCGACCGCCAGTTCCAGGCTGCGCTGCGCGGAGGAGACCGCCATGAGCGCGATCCAGAGCCGCTCCCATTGGAAGTTACCAACCGCCAGATAGAAGCCGTTGTTTTCCTCACCCAGCCGGTTCTCGACCGGAACCCGGCAATCCTGGAAGACCAGCTCCGCGGTGTCCGAGGCGCGCCAACCAAGCTTGTCAAGCTTCCGGCCGACGCTGTAGCCCGGCGTATCGCGTTCGATCACCAGCATGGTCAGGCCGCGGTGACCGCCTTCCGGTCTGGTTCGAGTCAGCACCACCACGAGGTCAGCGTTGACGCCGTTGGTGATGAACATCTTGCTGCCGTTGACGACGTAGGCATCACCGTCCAGGCGAGCGGTGGTCTCGACATGCGCGATGTCCGATCCACCAGACGGCTCCGTGATGCCGAGCGCCGCGATCTTTTCACCTTTGATCGCCGGCGCCAACCAGCGTTGCCGCTGCGCGTCGGTGCCAAAGTCATTGATCGGCGGGGTGGCGATGGCGACATGGGCGCCGATGCCCGCCGCGACGCCGCCGGAGCCGGAACGGGCGAGCTCTTCGAAGAGGACGGCTTCATAGATGACGCCCGCGTTGGTCCCGCCGTATTGCTCGTCGTACTTCAATCCGAGCAGGTCCAGCGCGGCAAACCTGCGGAACAGCTCTCGGGGGAATTGCGACACCGCTTCCCATTCATCGACGTGCGGGCGCACCTCTTTGTCGATGAAGCGCCGCAGCGTACCACGAAACTCTTCATGCTCCGGCTTGAAGAGGTGAGAGCGCGACGAAGCTACTGCGGCTGCCAGTAGTTGATGAACTCCGGAAATTCGGCCACCGTCGCGGTCGCCAGGGTTTCCGGGAGCCTCACGAACATGCCGCGGGCATCGGCCACGACGGTGCCGTCCAGCAGCTCGACCGCCCCCACGGCATCGACGGCGCCTTCGCGCTCGCGGCGGATCTCGCCCCAGACCAGCAGCGGTTGATCGACGGGCGCCGGCCGGCGATAGCGGATATCAAGTTTGCCCGTCATCAGCCATTCGCGGCGTAACGCGCCCGTCCGGCTCATGGTTTCGTCGAGCATGGTGGCGAGCACGCCACCATGAAGGACTCCAGGAAACCCCTGGAATCGTTCTTGCGGCTGGTAATCGGCGAGGATGCGATCACCCTCGCGCCGGAACCGCAGTCTTAGCCCCGAATCGTTTCGCGGGCCGCAGGCAAAGCATCGCTGATAATTGGTTTCATCATTAAGTTTGTCGGGGTCTTCCACGGCCGTCGACCAGTCTATCAGCGAGTTGGAGGGAATCCGTTTGGATCGGCGCGCTGAAGCGCTTGCCCAGTTACTCGAGACGGCGCTCTCCGAACGTTTCGCCACGCCGGTCGTCGAAGTCCTCGAGGCGATCCCCATCCCGCTGGCGGTTCTCGATGCTCGGGAGCGGCGGGTCCTCGCCGCAAACGATTCGATGGCGCAGGTCTTCCGCCGGCCGGATGCCGCCGGGCTCACGATTACCGCCCTGTTGCCGCCCACGCATCCGCTTGCGGATCCACGGCCCTACCGCGTCGTTGCCGAGAGCGGCGGGCCAGCCACAGCGACGGTCGTCATCGATGGCCAGAGCTGGGACTGGTTCATCCGTCCGCTGAAGGCCGACGGCCGGTCGACGGAATATTGCCTGACCGGGCTGATGCCCCGTCCCGCCGGCTCCAAGGATCTGGACGTCGCCCGCTTGCGCGAGATGAATGCGGCAAAGACCGAGTTTCTCAACGTGGCCGCCCATGAATTGCGCACGCCGCTGAGCGTCATCATCGGGTACGGCTCGCTGCTCGCCCAGGGCGGGCTGAGCCCGGAGCACCAGAAACTCGCGGGAACGCGGATCTATGAGAAGGGCCGGCTCCTCAGCCGCCTGATCATGGACATGAGCCTCGTTGGGCGCTTCGACGAACTCAGTCCCTCGATGCCAACCGAGCCGGTCGACCTGGCCCAGCTGGTCGAGCCCATCGTGAAGGACCAGCAGCGGCGTTTTCCCGACCTGGCCATCGATCTGCGGCTCGATGTCCTGGCGGCGCCGGTCCGCGGCAACAGCTACTGGCTGCACCTGGCCATTCGGGAGCTGCTCGACAATGCCGTGCGCTTCCGGCCGGCCCCGACGGGCCGGATCGATGTCGCGCTCGACAAATCGGCCAGCGGCTGGACTGTGAGCGTGCTCGATGACGGCTTCGGCATCGATCCAGCCCAGCAGGGGCAGCTGTTCAGGCGGTTTTCCAGGATCGAGACCGAGGCGACCGCCCATCTCGTCGGTCTGGGGATCGGCCTCTATCTGGTGCAGGAGGTGGCGCGCGCCCATGGAGGGCGGGTGCTCCTGGATAGCCGCCCCGGATCGGGTAGCGAATTCCGATTCGAGCTGCCTTCCGCCTGACAATGTGATAACGGCGGCTGCTGACATACCCCAACCCGCCGATCTATAGTGGAGAGCGTCCTCCGGGACGCCTCCCATGCCAAAAGTGCTCGCGCTGGTGGCCTTCGCCTATTTGCTCGGGTCGGTCCCCTGTGGCTGGGTCGTGATGAAGATCTATCGCGGCCTCGATGTCCGCAAGCTGGGCAGCGGAAACATCGGGGCGGCAAACGTCTTCCGGGCTGGTGGTCCAGGTGCCTTTGCTTTCACGGTGGTCCTCGATGGCCTGAAGGGCTTCATTCCGGTGATGCTGGGGATCGCGCTCGGGCTTGGTGACCAGGAAATCGCCCTGGCCGCCATCGGCCTGGCCGCGGTGGCGGGCCATACCTGGCCGATCTACCTCGGGTTCCGGGGCGGGAAAGGCGTGGCCACCACGGGCGGCGTCATGCTGGCGCTCGCGCCGGTGGCCCTGATCGTCGCCGTCCTGAGCTGGTTCCTGGTCGTTCGCCTCACCCATCTGGCTTCGCTCTCGTCGCTGGTCGCCGTGGGGGTTGGCCTTCTCAGCCTGATCGCGCTTCACCTGATGGGCTGGTGGATCTGGCGTCCGGTGGGCTGGTCGGTTATTTTCCTGGGTCTGGCGCTGACTGGACTGGTGCTCTACCGCCACCGGCATAACATCGAACGATTGGCGACCGGCCGGGAGCTCAAACTCACGACGCACTGATGCCCGATCGAGCTCCGGCGGGACCCCCGATGCGGTTCCTCTTCTTCGGCGCCGGCGCCGTCGGCTCAATGATCGGTGCCAGGCTGGCCAGGACGGGCGCCGAAGTCACCCTGGTCGGCCGCGCCCCGCACGTTGAGGCGGTGGCGCGCGACGGGGTGCGCATGGTAGTGGCGGGCGAGGTCACCAGCCAGTCGGTGCTGGCCGCCAGACCGACGGTTGGTGAGGCCGGCGGCCCGTTCGACTTCATCTTCCTGACCGTCAAGGGCTATGACACGATGGATGCCCTCGACCAGTTGCAGCCGGCGCTGCGCCCTGGAACCATCCTGGGCAGCTTTCAGAACGGCGTGGGCAATGAGGAAGCGATCGCTGCGGCGCTGCCGGATCAGGCCCTGGTCGCCGGCAGCCTGACCCTTCCGGTCAGCCTCGACGAGCCGGGGACGGTGCAGCTGCACTCACGCCGTGGCGGCATTGCCCTCGCTCCCGTCTCGCCCGAAGTGAATGTGGGGCCGCTGCTTCGCAGGTTGCACGACGCGAGCTTCAAGGTCCGCCGCTACCCGGATTTCCGGGCCATGAAGTGGTCGAAGCTGCTGGCCAACATCCTGGGCAATGCCCAGAGCGCGATCCTCGACCTTCCGCCCAGCCACGTCTTCGCCGACAGCGAGCTTTTCCGCTATGAGCGGGCTGCATTTCGTGAGGCGGTCATGGTGATGGACCGGATGCGGCTCGCGGTGGTCCCGCTTCCCGGGCTGGCGATCCCGACCCTGCGGCGCGCCATGAGCCTGCCCCCGCTGCTGGCCCAGATGATCCTGGAGCCCCGGCTGGGCGGTGCGCGTGGCAACAAGATGCCGTCGTTGTGGTGGGATCTCAGCCGGGGCAAGGGCAAGACGGAAGCCTCCTTCCTGAATGGCGCCGTGGTCGACGCCGGACGGCGCTTCGACGTCCCGACGCCGGTGAACTCGGTGCTCTGGGCCATCCTGGAAAAATCCACCAAGCTGCCTTCCGAATGGGAGCGCTATCGACGGCAGCCCGACCGGCTCAAGGCACTGCTTCGCACCGCCGTCCGTCTCTAATCGCCGCTCGAGCCCTGGACGATAAAATGCTCGCTTGAGTTGGGGGCACGGCGCTAGGGAGAGGAGCCAAATGAAGAATACGGTTCGATTTGCAGTGGTCTCGATTGCTGCGCTTGCGTTGGGCGCCTGCGGTGGATCGACGGCCTCGACGGGCGGTTCCAGTGGTTCGATCAAGGCGGCCTGGATCTACGTCGGTCCGACAACCGATCACGGATGGACGCAGGCGCACGATGAGGGGCGAAAGTACGTGCAGCAGCAGCTCGGCAGCTCGGTGCAGACCACCTACAAAGAAAACGTCCCCGAGGGTCCGCAGGTTGCGCAGGTGGTGGAAGACCTGATCCGCGACGGCAACAAGATCATCTTCGGCACCTCGTTCGGCTTCCAGGATGCGATGTTCACCGAAGCGCAGAAGCATCCCGACGTCAAATTCGAACAAGCCACCGGCACCAAGACGTCCAGCAACCTGGGCGAATACTTCGGCGCCGCTGAAGACGCCGACTATCTGACGGGCATGGCACTGGGCGCCGCCAGCAAGAAGGGCAAGATCGGCTTTGTGGCGCCCTTCCCGATTCCCGAGGTCATTCGCGAAATCAACGCCATCACGCTGGGGGCGCAGGCGACCCACCCCGGCGCCACCGTGCAGGTGGTGTGGACGAATACCTGGTTCGATCCGACGAAAGAGAAGCAAGCGGCGCAGAGCCTGCTCACGCTCGGCGTGGACGCGATTGGCCAGGGGCAGGACAGCCCCGCCACCGGAGACGCCGCCAAGGCGGTCAATGTCCCATGGAGCGGTTACGATTCCGACCAATCATCCTATGCGCCCGATATTTGGTTGACCGGCACCGTCTATCACTGGGGCCCCTACTACGTCAAGCGCGTGAAGGCCGCCATGGATGGCAGCTGGAAGACCGATAACTATTACGGCAGCATCGCCGACGGCCTGGTCGGCCTGGCGCCATTCGGTAAGGCGGTATCCGCCTCCGTCCAGCAGCAGATCAACGACAAAATGAACGCGCTGAAGAGCGGCAGCTTTTACGAGTTCACCGGACCACTCAAGGATCAGTCGGGCGCGGTCCATGTGCCAGACGGCAAGAAGCTGACGGTCGACGATCTCTACGCAATGGACTGGTTCGTCCAGGGGGTCGTCGGCAACCCGAAGGGCAGCTGATTCCCTAAGACATCATCAACACTGAAGTGGTCACCGCTGGGCAATCTCCAGCGGTGACCGTACGGGGGATCACCAAGCGGTTCCCCGGCGTCACCGCCAACGACGCCATCGACTTCGAAGTCCTTCAGGGCGAGATTCACGCCCTGCTCGGTGAAAACGGGGCCGGCAAGTCGACCCTCTCCAACATCCTGACCGGCCTCTACCGCCCCGACGAGGGCGAAATCTATCTGCGCGGGCAAGCGGTCCAGTTTCACGCGCCGCGCGACGCGATCGCGGCCGGCATCGGGATGGTGCACCAGCACTTCCGCCTCGCCGCCTCGTTTACCGTCGCGGAGAACCTGGTGCTCGGACATCGCGACGCTGCAGACCGTGGGCTGCTGCTCGAGCCGGACGTCATCGACGGTCGCATCAACGAACTGGCTCGCCGCTATCGGATGCCGGTCAATCCCCGGGCCCGGATCTGGCAGCTGTCGGTCGGCGAGCAGCAACGGGTCGAAATCCTCAAGGTGCTGTATCGCGGCGCGCGCGTCCTGATCCTGGACGAGCCGACCTCCCAGTTAACGCCGCAGGAGGCCAACGATCTCTTTCAGACGCTTCGCTTGATGGCCGGTGAGGGCCGTGCCATCATCTTTATCTCGCACAAGCTGGACGAGGTGATGGCCATCTCGAACCGCGTCACGGTGCTGCGGCGCGGCAAGGTCGTCGGTACCGTGCCGAGGGCGCTGACGACCACCCGGGAGCTGGCCCGCATGATGGTCGGGCGCGACGTCGTCTTCACCCAGAAAAAGGAGGGCGCCGCGAAGGATGGCCGCCAGGTCGCCCTCGAGCTGCGCAACGTGAGCGCTCGTGGCGATCTCGGCGTGCCCGCGCTCCATGATGTCGATCTGACCGTGCATATGGGCGAGATCGTCGGGGTTGCGGGCGTCGCCGGCAACGGCCAGCGCGAGCTTGCCGAGGTGATTACGGGGATGCGGCACCGAACGGCTGGAACCGTGCTGGTCGCCGGCCGGCCAACCCGGGGCGGAGATCCGCTGGAAGCAATCCGTCGCGGGATCGCCTACGTCCCCGACGATCGATTGGGCACTGGGGTGGCCCCATCGCTGAGCGTCGCAGAAAATCTCGTCCTCAAGGCATTTCGCCAGTCGCCCATCTCAACCCAGGGCTTCCTGCATCCGCGGCGTATCCGGTCGAACGCCCTGCGCCTGATGCAGCGATTTAACATCGGGGCCGCTTCACCCGACACCCCTACCCGTCAGCTCTCGGGAGGAAATATTCAGAAGGTGCTGCTCGCCCGCGAGTTGTCCGGCAACCCCCGTGTTCTGGTTGCCTCCTCACCGACGAGTGGCCTGGACGTCGCCGCCACGGATGCGGTGCGCGGCTTGCTGCTGGATGCGGCAAACGGCGGGGTCGGCACGCTGCTGATCAGCGAGGATCTCGAGGAGATCTTTGCCCTGGCCGACCGGATCGCCGTGCTTTACAACGGCCGCATCACTGGCATCCTGGATCGCCAGCAGGCTCACATCGAGCAAATCGGTCTGATGATGGCCGGCGCGGCATGATCAGCATCGAGCGCCGCCTGACCGAAGCGCCCTGGCTGGTTGTCGCGGTGCCGGCAGGATCCCTCGTCGCGGCGGTGATCCTGTCTGGGCTGATCCTGCTGGTCACCGGCCACGATCCCATTGCGACCTGGGGCCGGCTTCTTGATCGTGGTTTCTTCTCCGAGGGCGCCATGAGCGCCACCCTGGTGACCGCCACGCCGCTCCTGCTGACGGGCCTCGCCGCGGCCGCCGCCTTTCGCATGCAGACCTGGAATATCGGCGCCGAGGGCCAGCTCTATCTGGGAGCCGTCGGCGCTTCGGGCGCTGGCATCGCCCTGGCGGATCGGCCAGCCGTGATCATCATCCCGGCAATGATCGTGGCCGGCATCATCAGCGGCGCCGCCTGGGCGGCCATCCCGGGCGTGCTCCGCGCGTACACCCGCACGAGCGAAATCATCACCTCGCTGATGCTCAATTACGTTGCCGGACTGGTCATGAGCTACCTGATCTTCAATAGTCACTCGTATTGGCGTGACCTCTCGACCTTCACGGCGCGTGTCTTTCCGCAGGGCAAGTACCTGTCACCCGCCGCCACCTGGCCGTCACTCGGAATCGCTGGCATTGCGATCCCGCTCGGCTTTCTGGTCGGCATCGTCGCCGCTGGGATTCTGTGGCTCATCTACAGCCTGACGCGTTTCGGTTTTGAGGCTCGCGTCATCGGCGACTCGCGGCAAGCCGCGCACTATGCGGGAATGCGCACCCGACGCAAGATCGTGGCCGTCATGGCGCTGTCGGGCGCCATGGCCGGAATCGGTGGCGCCAGCGAGATCGGCGATTTCCGTCATGTGCTCGATCCCCGCGGCCTGCAGCAAGCCGGCTTCGGATATGCGGGCATCGTCGTCGCGGCACTGGCCCGGCTGAATCCCTTCGCGGTGGTGGTGGTAGCGGTCTTGCTCGGCGGCTTGTCGAATGCCGGCTTCAGCCTGCAGGGGGCGACGTTTCCGGCAGGCCTGGTTGGGACACTGCAGGGCCTCATTCTGTTTTGCGCGCTCGCCGGCGAGCTCCTGGTCCACTATCGAATTCGTTTCCGACGTGGAGCGGCAGCCTCGCCCCCGGCGACGAAACCGGCGCCGGTGGGCGCCGCATGATCAACGACAGCCTCCTCGTCGTGATCGTGGCATCAGCCATCGCTTATGGCACACCACTACTGTTTGCCGCCCTTGGCGAGCTCCTGGCCGAGCGCTCGGGCGTCCTCAATCTGGGAGTCGAGGGCATGATGCTGATCGGCGCGGTCAGCGGTTTCTGGGCCGTGCAAACCATTGGTGGACCATCGTGGGCCAGCCTGCTCATGGCCGTCATCGTCGCCGCGCTCGCGGCGGCCGCCACCTCACTTATCCACGCTGTCCTGACGATCAGCCTTCGGGCCAGCCAGATCGTCTCGGGCCTGGCTCTCACGATCTTTGCCGGTGCCAGCGGGCTTTCGTCCTACATCGGGCACGTGGCCGACCTGGGCGGGAAGCCCGCCCGCCACGAATTCGCGGCCATCAACGTGCTGGGGCTAAAAGATGTTCCGGTGCTGGGTCCAATCCTGCTGCACCAGAACGCGCTGACCTATGTGTCCTGGGTGCTGGTCGCATTGACGCTCGTCTACCTCTATCGGACTCGACCCGGTCTACACCTCCGCGCCGTTGGTGAGTCGCCCGCCACGGCCGATGCCATGGGCGTCAATGTCACCGCCTACCGCTACATCCACGTGCTGATCGGCGGCGCGCTGGCCGGGATCGGCGGCGCCTTCTTCAGCCTGGCGATCACGCCAGGTTGGATCGATGGGATGACGTCGGGCGCGGGCTGGATCGCGATTGCGCTCGTGATCTTTGCGTTCTGGCGACCCGAGCTCGCCCTGGTCGGCGCCTACCTGTTTGGCGCATTCTCCAGCCTTGCCTTCACCTTGCAAGCTCGGCAGGTCCATCTACCTCCCGAGGTCTTCGCCTCCCTTCCCTACCTGATGACGGTCGTGGTGCTCGTCCTGGTCTCAACCGGTTGGGCCGGCAAGCGGCTCGGCGCGCCGGCGTCGCTTGGCGTCCCCTACGTCCGGGAGGAGCGGTAAGGGGACCGCGGTTAGAGTTCCTCGGCCGCGTGGGAGATTGGCTCCCTGCCGAGTTGCCCACGGGTCAGCAACGGAATCGCTTCGCGGATGTACTCGGCGCCGGACCCGACAGTCCAGATCACCGAGACGAGGAGCGCCCACACGGGAAACGTGAATGCCCCAAGCGGCCTCAGCAACAGGCTGCCGGGGGGATCGAGAGGCCAGAGCCAGCCGCTATGCGCAGCGTCGCCCTCGAGCAGGACGAGCAGCAGCGCCGCAATCGTGATCAACGTCTTGGCCTTTCCCCAGCCGCCCGCGGGAATCACAACGCCAAGGGCGGCGCCGTAACTCCGCAGCCCGGTGACCAGGAACTCGCGGGCGATGATGACGGCCGCCATCCAGCCCGGCGCAAAATGGGTCACCGCGAGCGCTACCAGCAAAACGGCCACCAGGATCTTGTCCGAGGTGGTGTCGAGATAGATGCCGAGCGGCGACACGATATGCCGCCGGCGGGCGATCTGCCCATCGAGGGTATCCGTAATCGATGCCAGGACGAACACGATCGCCGCCACCAGGAAGCCGTACCGCCAGCTGCTGACGACCAGCG
The DNA here is from genome assembly GCA_035716185.1 of Candidatus Dormiibacterota bacterium. Classification (GTDB taxonomy): domain Bacteria; phylum Chloroflexota; class Dormibacteria; order CF-121; family CF-121; genus CF-13. The sequence goes on along the minus strand of DASTJZ010000172.1, from coordinate 25,137 downwards.
CATAGAGAACGGGGGCCGCCAGGATTCTCGAGAAGCTCAGGAGGTTTGGAGCCGCTAGCAGGGATGGCATGCCGACGTCAGGCCTTGGTTGCGGTATGGATGGCGACGATGCCAGCCGTCAGCCTCTCCACCGTGACCGTGAAGCCGAGCCGCTGGAGCTGAGCGGCCAGTTCGGCCGGCTGAGGAAAGCGCTCTACGCTCTCCGCCAGGTAGCGATACGCCTGGCCTTCCTCCCGACTGAGCAGGGCGGCGACCGCCGGCATCAGCACGGTGAGGTAAAGACGATAGCCCCACATCAGCGGGCCGGATGGTGGCGGAGCGAACTCCAGGATGACGAGCCGTCCGCCCGGCCGCAGGACACGCTGCACCTCGCGTAAGGCCGCCTCCCGGTCCACGATGTTGCGCAGCCCGAACCCGATGGTGACCGCGTCGACGCTGGCGTCAGCGTCCTGAAGATGGGTAATGTCACCCAGGCGAAATTCGACCCCGGGTTCGACGCGGCGGGCCTGATCCAGCATCGCCGGCGAGAAATCGACTCCAGTAACCCGGCCACCCGGATGGACATAGTTCAGGAGCTCGTGCGCCAGCTTTCCGGTCCCGGTACAGAGGTCCAGCGCCGTCTGGCCCTGGCGTAAAGCGGCACGGCGAGCGGCCCGCCTTCGCCACGCGCTGTCGCGATTGAAGCTGAACAGCCGGTTGCGGACGTCGTATCCGGCCGCCACCTGATCGAACATCTGCCGAATCCGGTCGGCCCGCGCTGGCTGCCCCACGTTCACGATTATCCTGTTCTCGTGGCAGAGTTCGGACGCCGGGTTGGCCTCGGGCTCGCCGCGCGCGGCGACATCAAGGAGGCGGCGTCCTGGGCGAGACAAGCCGAAGATCTGGGCCTGGACTCGGTCTGGGTCCACGACAGCTACTTCGAACGCGATCCGATCACCTACCTGACGGCGATCGGTCAGGTGACGCGTCGCATCGGGCTCGGCGCCGGGGCGCTCAACCCGTACACCCGGCATCCCGTTGTGGTCGCCATGACCCTGTCCGCGCTCGACGACCTGGCGCCACGCCGCTGCACCTTAGCGCTGGGCAGCGGGTTGCCGTTGCGGCTGTCCCAGATGGCGATCCCATATGACGACACCGTCGCCCGCGTCTCCGTCGCCATCGATCAGATCCGCCAGCTCTGGCGCGGCGAACCGCTGAAGCTGAACGACAAGGTTCCCCCGCTACAACCAATGTTTCAGCCGCCGCACCGCATTCCCATCTACATCGCGGCCTACCGCACGCCATTTCTCGACCTCTGCGGAGAAAAAGCCGACGGTTACCTGGGGCGCCCGGCCGAATCGTTGCCGGCATATAAAAAGATGCGGGCTCGCGTGCTCGAGACCGCCGCGTCCCACGGTCGGACTGCCGCCGACATCGACTTCCGCGGCTACCTGTTGTGTCTGATCGACAGCAGCCGCCAGGAGGCGCTCAACCGGGCGAAACGTGAGCCGTTTGTCATCTACATGATCTCGGTGCTCAGTGACATCTCGCTGAAGCGCGCTGGCTTCGACCCGCAGTTGCGGAGCCAGATCGCTGCCGCCTGGCGGGCCGAGGACTACCACAAGGCGGGCGGGCTGATTCCCGACGAGTTATTGGACGCCTTCATCCTCTGCGGCACCGTCGATGAAATCGCGGCCCGCACCGCCGCCTACCACGATGAGGCGGGTATGGACGTACCGCTGTTGCAGCCGATCCTGCAAGAAGAAGCCCAGGTCAAGGCGGTGCTCGATGCTGCGGTCACCTATGGCACGCACGGTGCGGCAGCCGCGGTAGCACCCCCGGTCGACCAAACCGCTGCGGCGCGGGGAGGAGTCAGCGCCGGAACGCCGATTCTGCGGCGCGCCGGTGGAGCCTGGGAGGTGATGCGTCCCTTCGCCTTCACCGCATCGGTGTTACCCGTTTCGGTCGGCGGCGCCGTTGCCCTCGGCCAGGGCCGCATGCACTGGCTGCTCTTTCTCGCGGCGCTGATCGGCGCTCTCGGCCTGCACATCGGCACCAATGTGGTCAATGAGATCTACGACGTGCGCCACGGCATCGACTCGATCACGTCACCCCGGATGTCGATGGCCATTCTCAAAGGGCGCATCACGGAACGCGGTGCGTTCGCGGTAGCCTGGACCGGCTTTGCGATCGCGCTGCTGATGGGCGTCTTCCTGACGATCAATCGCGGTTTGCCGATCATCCTGCTCGGATTGATCGGCTTCGTCGGCGGCTACTTCTACACGGCGCCGCCCTTCCAGTACAAATATCGCGCGCTGGGACTGCCCCTGGTCTTCGTCTTGATGGGCCCGTTGATGGTGATCGGCTCCTACTACGCGGTCACCGGAACCTTTGATCCCAGCCTGATCGTGGTCTCCGTGCCAGTCGGCCTCCTGGTGGCGGCCATCCTGCACGGCAACGAGTGGCGCGACGTCGCCGAGGATTCGCGCCATGGCTTCACCACCCTCTCAGCCCAGTTAGGGCGTGACGCCGCGCACTGGATCTACGTCATGCTGGTGCTGGGCGCCTACGTGGCCGTCGGGCTCGCCGTCATGGTCGGAGCGTTGCCGAAGCTGGCGCTGTTGACCCTGCTGAGCCTGCCGTTGATGGCCTGGATTCTGCGGTCGGCCGAGCTGGGAGCCCAGGGCCATCTGCGGGCCATCGCCATGATTGACCTGATGACGGCTCGGTTGCACAGTGCCTTCGGGGCGCTGCTTCTGGTCGGGCTCATCGCCGGATCCGGTCTCCACTGAAGCGCGTTCTCACCGGCCTCGCCCTGGCCAGCGCGGCCTGGACCGCGGCCTTCCGCGGCCCCCGTTCGCGGTTCTGGCTGCGGATGACGCTCGGCGTCGGCAGTCTGGGATTGTATGCGCTGGCGACCGAGCCGGCCATACGGCGCGAACGGCCACGTGGTCGAGACCTGGTGACCGGACTGGGCTCGGCGGCCGCGCTCTACGGCATCTTCCAGGTGGGCGACCGGATGGCACGGCGCATCATGCCGGCCGGGGCGCAGGATATCGGCGCCATCTACGAGCTGCGCACCGTCGCGCCACGCCCGGCGATCACCACGGCACTCGCGCTCGTCATCGGCCCGGGCGAAGAACTCTTCTGGCGGGGCCTTATCCAGCGCAATCTCCACCGGCGCTACGGCGCGATGGCCGGCTGGCTGCTGGCGGCAGCCGCCTATGGCGCCGTCCACCTGGTGTCAGAGAACCTGACCTTGACGGGAGCCGCCGGCACCGCCGGCCTCTTCTGGGGAGCGCTTTACGCCCGGGACCAGCGGCTGGCCCCACTGATCATCAGCCACGTGGCATGGGACATCTGGATCTTTCTGGTGGCGCCCACCGAGTAAAGTTGGCCCTACCATCGCCGCCACGGAATTGAAACTCGGCCGCCAGTTACTGAGTGCCGACGCGATTCAACGCCGAGTCCAGGAGCTCGCCGGTCAGATCTCAAAAGACTATGCGTCCGTTGACCGGCCCCTGATCCTGCTCTCGGTGCTGAAGGGCTCGGTCTGTTTTGCCACCGACCTCAGCCGGAACATCGAGGTGCCCGTGAATTTCGATTACGTCGCCGTCAGCAGCTACGGCTCGGGGACGGAATCGTCGGGCCACGTCCAGCTGCTCAAGGACCTGACCATGGACGTGGCCGGCCGGGACGTCCTGATGGTGGAGGACATCATCGACACCGGTTTGACAACCTCATTTCTCTTCGAGCACGTGCAGCGGCATCGTCCCGCGTCGCTCAAGCTCTGCGTCCTGCTCAACAAAGAGGAGCGCCGGATTACCCCTGTTCCCATCGCCTACAAGGGGTTCGATATCCCCAACCATTTCGTGGTCGGTTACGGCCTTGACTACGACGAGCTCTATCGAAATCTGACCGCGGTGCATATCCTCGAGCCGTAGCGGGCCGGTGCCGCTAGATGCCAGAGCCGCTCTCGCTCGAGCCGATCAGCGACTTCGCGAGGTTGATCGGGATGGCAAAGCCGACCCCGACGCTGCCCTGGACCGGGCTATCGATGGCGACGTTGACGCCGATCACCTGACCCAGCGTGTTGAGGAGAGGGCCGCCGGAATTCCCCGGGTTGGTGCGGGCATCGGTCTGGATCAGACCATGCAGTCCCGAGGCGTCGTCGGTTCGGTTCAAGCCCGAAACAATCCCCGCGACCATCGACTCGGCGTAGCCGAAGGGGGCGCCGATCGCGTACACGCTATCACCGACCAGCACGTTGTCCGAGTTGCCCAGGCTCAATGGGTGCAGCCTTGAGGCGTTGGCCGACACCTTGATGACCGCCAGGTCGTTTGCCGGATCGGTGCGGGTCACCGTGGCCGCCGCGGTCGCCCCGTCGTGGAACATGACCTGGAGTTGGCTGGCGCCGCTGACCACGTGGTTATTGGTGAGGATGTCACCATTCCGATTCAGCACAATCCCCGATCCCGTACCCTGACCACGGCCGGGGAGGCCTGCTTGCGTCGTGATCGTGACCACCCCGGGCAACGCCTGTTTGTAGATCGCGGCGGGTGAAACAGCAGTGTGTGCCGCGATTCCGCTGGCCGTGGCGGTGGTGTTCAGCGCCACGGGCGTGGTTGGATTCGGCCGGCCAAGGATGAGCTGAGCACTGACCGCCCCCGCGGCGAGCGCGACCAGCAGGGCCAGCACGACGACCAAGGTGGGATAGCGACGGGTCGCCGTCATGGGCCCATTTTGGTGCAAGGAATTCAAGGGACGATGACGGCGGCCTAAGAAGGTGCTAAGAGTTCAGCCCGATCAGGATGCCGGCGCGGCCTCGACGGCATCCAGCTCGGCTGAAAGAGGGCCGTGATTGCGCAGGACTTCGGCGACCGTACGGCTGAGCCCGCTTGGGAGCAGGCGCGACTTCAACAGGTAAGCGTCGGCGCTCAACCGCTCCGCCTCGCGAATCAGCTCCGGACTGTCGTCTTCGCTGAAGCACACCACGGCGAGGCCGCGAGTTTCATCGTCCTTACGGAGTGCGTTGAGCAATTGCAGGCCATCCAGCTGCGGCAGATGGATATCGAGCAGGACAACGTCTGGTAACAGACCGCGCGCCATCTCCAGACCCGAGACCCCGTCCGAGGCGACCGCCACGCGATACCCATCGAGTTGAAGTTTGAGCTGGTACAGCTCGACAATTTCAGGATGATCTTCGATCATCAGGACGCGGGGCTGGGGTGCCATTTATGCCTTTTGAGGGCCTCAGCCTAAGGCCGAAATTTCCCCGGGTCAATGCACCGGTTTATGACGTAAATGCCCCCCAACAACTCACTCAGATTCCCCGGGAATCGCTCTCAGATTTCCGGACAATCAGTGGCTGCAGCCGCGTGCGGTGCCGGCGTCACCGCCGGTGTCGAACGAGCTGCCGCAAGCGCAGCTCGAGACGGCGTTAGGGTTGTGGACCGTAAAGCCGCCGCCCATCAAGCTGTCGACGAAGTCGATCTCGGCGCCCTTGATGTACCGCGCGCTGACCGAGTCAACAAAGAGACGGACGCCGCCAACTTCACTGATGGCATCGCCCTCTTCCGCCTGGTCCTCGAAGCCCATCCCGTAGGACATCCCCGAGCAGCCACCCGGCTGGACGAAGACGCGCAGGCCCATCTCCGGGCGGCCCTGCTTCTGGAGCAGGTCGCGCAACTGGCCAAGGGCCGAATCCGTGATGCTGATCAGCTGGGTGTCTTGTTCGATCATTTCTTGAGCCATGTGGCCCAATTATAGGGCCTGCCATTCGAGATCCCGACAAGTCGAGTTGTAACGCGGGCGTTACGGGAAGTGTTGCCTGGCCTGCGGCAGCGAGGCATGGGTATGGCCGACGGGTCGCCAGCGGATGGCAACCACCGCATCCCGGACGACGGCCAGCATCTCGCCGGACAGCGGGGCTTCACTGACGCCCAGCGGCTCGCCGGCGCGTGGCTTGATGGAGCGGGCGGCGTCGGCGAAGCGGCGCCGGCCGCGGTAGGTGAAAAACGGCGGCTGGTCCGGGTGGCCGGCCCGAATCAGGCGGTCGATCTGCGCAAATGGCTGGTCCCAGTCCAACTCGGTCCTCTGGACCGGCGGCTCATAGCTCCCGCGGCTGATGTCGGCCGGGACCGGCCTGGTGCGGCCGCTCCGCAACGCGGCGAGCGTGTCGTCGAGCGCAGCAAGGCCCTCGGCCACCAGCCGCTTGCTCAGCGTGCCGGCGGTGTCACCCGGTCGCACGTCAATTCGCCGCTGCGCAAGGATGGGTCCGGCATCGATGCGCGGCTCGGTGAGGTGGACAGTGATTCCGGCCTCGCGGTCGCCCTTGACGATGGTCCAGTAGATCGGCTCCGGGCCGCGATGACGGGGCAGCAGCGACGGATGGACGTTGAGCCAGCCCCGTCCGGGCACCGCCAGGGTGGGCGCCGCCAGGATCTGGTCGAAGCTCGCCATCACGACGACGTCCGGGGCGTAGCCCTGCAGGCTTCGGATGAAGCTGTCGGCATTGGCGTCGGCGGTCACCTCGACCGGTCTGCCCAGGTGCCCCGCGATTCGAGCGACCAGGTCCGCCTTGGGATGGGTCCGCTGCCAGCGCGCGCTACAGACCGCAGCCACGATGTTGGCGCGTTGCTCGATCAGGTGAAGGAAGAAGGCCGTGCCGTAATCGGAGGGAATCCCGCAGAACACGAGTCGCGGGCCGCGCTCATCGAGTGGTGGACCACTGTAAGAGCCGAGTGGCACCGTGTCGACATCGATCGGTACCATGCTGAACTCTGGCTTCGACCAGATGGTCGTCGAAAGATCGTTGAGCCAGGGGTCGTCGATGGCGCCGCGTCGCGAGAGGACCGCCTCGCTCACATCATGGCGCGGCGAACCACGGCCGGCTTCTCGCCCGCGTCGCCGTAGGCCCAGCCCAGCAGGTCCATCACGTGCACGACCGGAATGTCGTGTCCGGCCCGCTGCAGCCCCATGCCGATTTGCAGGATGCAACCCGGGTTTGCCGAGGCGACGACCTGGGCCCCCGATTCCAGGATGTGCCGGACCTTCCAGCTCAGCGCCTGCTCGGCGATCTCTGGATGGGTGAGGTTGTAGACACCGGCCGACCCACAACACCAGTCGCTCTCTTGCATCTCCACCAGTTCGATGCCGGGGATCATTTTGAGCGCCTGGCGAGGCTGCTGGTGGATCTTCTGACCATGCACCAGGTGACAGGGGTCCTGGTAGGCGACGCGCAGCGCGATCCGGTGCGCGGGGGGTTGAAGTCCGTGGTCAACCAGGAACTGCGATGCGTCCCGGACCGTGGCGGAAAATTCCTTGCCGGCCTGGCGGCGCCGGGGATCGTTGCGCAGCTGCAGCTCGTACTCCTTCATGTTCGAGCCGCAACCCGCGGCATTGACGATCACGGCGTCCGCCTGGAGCCCGCTGAAGGCCTCCATGGTTCGGGCTGCCAGCCGCTCGGCGGTTTTCGCCTCGCCCGCATGCGAGGCCAGCGCGCCACAGCAGACCCTCTCGTGGGGGAGGATCACCTCGAAACCGTTCATCACCAGTGCCAGGGCAGTCCGGCGGTTGGTCCCATGGAACATTTCGTCCTGGATGCAACCGCTCAACAGGCCCACCCGGCCGCGGCGTGCGCCCTGCGCCGGCATCAAGGCCGGAAGAGGAACCTGGCCGGGTCGCACGTCCCCGGCGGGCGGGAAGGCGGCAAACTTGCCCAGCGGCATGATCCTCCACGCCCCGAAGCGGCGCAACAGGCCGGGGAGGCGCAGCGCCCGCGAAAGCCGATACAGCCAACCGGCGATCCGCAGCCGTCCAGGATGCGGCAGCAAGCCATTGAGCAGCAGCCCGCGCACCATTCGATCGCGCCGATTCTGGGGCGGGGTTTGCGCCCGCGCCAGTTCCATGACCGCGCCGAACTGCACGCCGGAGGGACAGGCCGTTTCGCAGGCGCGGCAATTGAAGCATTGATAGATGTGCGCCTGGAAGCGTGGATCGTCGAATGCGACCAGACCCAGGGTCGCCTCCTTGATCTGCCACATCCGCCCGCGTGGACTGTCCCCTTCGTGGTGCAGCGCGCGGAAGGTCGGGCATTTGGGAAGGCAGAGCCCGCAATGGATGCAGTCGCGCACCAGATCCATGTCCATGCCGGCGGCCGGCGCCGGAACCCCATCGCGTTCGAGTTGCCGCTTGAAGTCGAGCCTGGCCACCTCCGGCATCAGGTCTCAGATGCCTCCCACAAATCGCTCCGGGTTCAAGATGCCATTTGGATCGAGCGCCTGCTTGAGGGCTCGCATGATGGCAAAGCCAGGCGGAGGCGGTCCCCAGACATCCAGTCCTTGCTTGACCAAAGCCGGTGCAGCGGCGACGATCACCTGGCCGTCCGGGCCGGCCGCCGCGCGCAGGCGGGTCAGGACCGCGGCAGCGCTGCCAGCCGGCAGGCGGGCCTCGATGATGCCGGCGCCCGGCTGGGCCATCAGCTGCCCATCGGCTGGAAGCGCGGCCATGATGGTGGCCTCGCCGTTCAGCGGAACGATCGCGCGCAGCAGGACCTGATCGTCACCTGCTCCCGACCAATCGCGAGCCGCTTCCCAGAAGCCCACCGGGATGTCCTGTCCTTCGGTCCGGCCCCCTGCCTCGCGGATCGCCCTGGCGGCAACCTCCTTGGCGGCGTCCACCTCGCGCCGGTAGCCCTCGAGCTTGAGCGCGAGCGTCCAGCGCCAATCCGCGGTCAGACCGCAAGCCCACAGCGCGTTGCGATCGACCACGACGGCGGAGGCCGGGGCGAGATACTGGCGGGCCAGGCGGAGGCCGGCCTCGACGGCCGGCGCTGGCGCCTCGAAGTGCCCGAGCAGGGTGGCCGCCGCCTCGGGCCTGGCCTGCACCTTGAGATTGACCTCGGCCACGACGCCCAGCGTGCCCAACGCGCCGATATGCAGCTTCATGAGGTCGTAGCCGGCGACGTTCTTCACCACTTTGCCGCCGGCTCGGGCCACCTTCCCCGAGGGGTAGGCTACCGCGATGCCGATCACCCAGTCGCGTACCGTGCCGTAGCGGGCGCGGCTGAGCCCGCTGGTATTGGCGGCCACCATGCCGCCGACGGTGGCCCGTTCCGGGTGCGGCGGATCGAGCGGGAGCCGCTGGCCCTGGGCGGCCAGCTGCGCCTGCAGCTCGGCAACGCGCATGCCGGCCTCCACCCGGCAGGTGAGGTCGGCTGGCTCATATTCGAGCAGGTCCGTCATCCGCTCGGTCGAGAAGGCCACGTCGTATCGCGCCGGGGCCGATCCCAACCGCATCTGCGTTCCTCCGCCCCACACGACGACAGCCGCCGGGGTGAGATCACACAGACGCAGCAGGCGCGCCATGTCCTCGGCGTCGCCTGGATGCATGATTTTCGTTGGGAGCAGGCCATCGACCGCCAGCCGCTGCCGCTCTTCGACGCTGATCTGCTGGCCGGGAATCGCCTGGCTTTCTGCCTTTACACCCATACGTCCTCGCCAGCGGTGACTGGAGCCGCTTGCCGCCGCGCGTGCCCTGCAGGGTGGGCAGAGGTCGACGGCCTCGGGCCATTCGCGGGAAACAATTTTCCCGGGTTCATCAACGCGTGTGGATCGAAGACCCGCCGGATGCGATCCATGACCTCCAGGTCGTCCTCGGAAAAGATGTAGCGGATGTTCTCGCGCTTTTCCAGGCCGATGCCATGCTCACCGGTGACCGAGCCGCCCGCCTCAGCGCAGAGCTTCAGGATCTCATCGCCGATCGCCAGCACGGCCTCATACTGGCCGGCCTTGAAGGCGTCGAACAGCACGAGCGGGTGCAGGTTGCCGTCCCCGGCATGAAAGACGTTGCAGATCTTGAAGCCGGTCCGTTCGGAAATTCCGGCGATGGCTTCCATGGTTTGGGGCAGCTTGGTCCGCGGCACGACGCCATCCATGACATAGAAGTCCGGCGACAGGCGCCCCATGGCCGAGAAGGCGCCCTTCCTTCCCTTCCAGAGTGCCTGTCGTTCAGCCTCGTTCTTCGCCACGCGCACTTCGGTGGCTCCCTGCTGACGGCAGATTGCGTCCATGCGCTCGACCAGCTCGTCTGCCACGTCCGGGATGCTGTCAACTTCGAGCAACAGAACGGCGCCCGCATCCAGCGGATAGCCGGCGTGCGATGCGGCCTCGACCGCCTGGATCGAAAGGTGGTCCATCATCTCGATCGCGGCCGGCAGGATGCCGCCTCCGACGACGGCGGAGACCGCGTTGCTGGCGGTGGCGACGTCGGGATAGACCGCGAGCAGTGTCTTGCTCACCGGCGGAATGGGGGTGAGCTTGACCCAGATCTTGGTGACCACCCCCATGGTGCCCTCAGATCCAACCAGCAACCCGGTCAGGTCATAGCCGGTAGCCTCGGCGGCCTTGCGCCCGCCGACCTGCACCAGCTCACCCGAGGAGAGGGCGACCTCGAGACCTGTCACGTGATTGACCGTGACGCCATAGATGAGCGTGTGCGGCCCGCCGGCATTGGTACCGACGTTGCCGCCGATGGTGCAGGCCCCCTGGCTCGAAGGATCGGGCACGTAATAAAAGCCGTGGGGCTTGAGCGCCTGGCTCAGCGCGATGTTCACCATTCCTGGTTCGACGACGGCGCGCAGATTTTCGGTGTCGATCTCCAGCAGCCGATCCATGCGCGCGAAAGTGACGATGACGCCGCCTTCGACCGGCACGGTACCGCCGGCGAGACTGCTGGCTCCGGAGCGCGCCGTGACCGGGACGTTTTCATCAGCGCAGGCCTTGAGAACCTGCGCCACCTCATGAGCGCTACCCGGAATGACGACGATGTCCGGCAGAGCCGTCTCGGGGCTGGCGTCGTACTGGTAGAGCCGAACTTCGTATGCGTCGCTGAAGGCGAACGGCTCCCCGACGATGTTCTTCAGACGCCGACCGAGGCGGTCGCGGGTAGCTAGATCCATCTCCGATCTAGCCTACCCGCTGCCAACGTCAGCGCATCGCTTGCGGGAGTACGAAGTAGAAGAACAGACCGATGATGATCACGTAGGCGAGCATGACCAGCGTCCAGCCCATGTTGTGACGGATGGCCACGCCTTCCCGCCGAACATAGCTGGTCGTCGAGACACCCACGCTGGTGGTCTGCGGTGCCACCGGCTTGCCCACCTCGGCGCCGACCGAGCTGAGCGCCGGCGCCAGATAGAGAGGCAGCCCGAGAATCGAGCCAACCGTCTTCTGGAACGCGCCGAACAGCGTGTTGGTCGAGGTGTTGCTGCCTGACAGCGCCACGCCGATCCAGCCCACGATCGGGATCAACAGCAGATACCACTTGCCGAGCTTGGAAAAGCCCGTCGCCATCGAGTTCGCCATACCGGAGAAGTTGAAGACGTAGGCGAGGCCGAAGATGAAGACGCCGACCAGCAGGGCGCCCCACATCTGCTTGAAACTCCGGGCGAAGACGGAGCCCAACATTCCGCCCTTGAGCCGTCCCGTGATGGCCAGGAACCCCACGATCAGGATCCACGAGGCCAGGATCGCCGTCCCCGCGATGAACGGCGTCCAGTTGAAGGTCGCCAGCGACGCCTTGTGGCTGATGGACGAGGTGGCGGTCGCGGAGACCTTGTACCAGCTGATGGCGGTCAGGGCTTTCGACGGCACGTGGTTCCACGGCCACCACGAGCCGGTCCAGAGCACGACCACGACGATCAGGATCAGGAAGGGAAGGATTGCCAGCAAGACCTCGCCGGCAGGCATGGAGCGTACCGCCGCCCCCGGGCCGGCAAAACGCGGGCGAACGGCCGCGGCCGCTGCGCCCTCCTCGATCGGAACACCGCCGAAGCCGAGCGTTTCCTTCGGCCGCCAGACCCTCAAGAAGAGCAACAGCACGATGAAGCAAACCAGCGAACCGGTGATGTCCGGAAGATAGGGATTGATCTGCGACATCGGGAACTGCCCGGCGATATAGGCGAGTGAGCCCACGATCGCAAGCGGCCAGCCGGTCCTGATGCCTCGCCAGCCGCTGACCAGGTAGATCAAGACCCAGGGCGGCAGCAGGGCGAGGATGGCCACGATCCGCCCGACCGACGCGCCAACGGTGATGACGTTCAGCCCGGTCACCGTCGCCAGCGCGATGATCGGCGCGCCCAGGGCGCCATACGAGACCGGCGCGTTGTTCGCCAGGGCCGCAACCCGGATTGCCTCCAACTCCGCCACCCCGAGACCGATCAGGATGGGGGCCACCACGGCCCAGGGATAGCCGAAGCCGACCAGCCCTTCCAGCAGAGCGCCGAACGCCCAGGCCAGCAACATCACCTGGACCCGGACGTCCGCGGTCGCCTGGATCACCAGCCAGTCCTTGAATTTCTCGAACACGCCGGTGATGACGAGCGTGTTGAAGATGACGACGCCCCAGAAGGTGATCCAGTCGACATTCCAGACGCCGGTCAAACTCCCATAGAGGTAGGCCTTCGCCGCCGTGCCCGCGGGCGCAGACCACACCGAGACGCCGATCAAATACGTCACGATGGAGCCGATCAGAACGGCGAGCCAGGCGGTGACGCGGAAAACGGCCAGCAACACCAGAAGAGCGACCACCGGTACCAGCGCCACCAGCGTGGTGGCAAGAAGATTCCCCGTCGGATCAAGCACCTGATTGAACGCGAGGACGACAATCGCCACGCTCATAACGTGGGCACCTCCCTTCCCGACTTACTGACTCTAAATGTGACATATCTCACGGCGCGCGACAATAGCTAGTGCATGGCCACGACGACGACTGGCACCCCCCTCGTCCGGCTGGACGACTACGAACCCGTTGCCCGGCAGATCCTGCCCAAGGAGATCTACGACTATTTCGCCGGCGGCGCCGAGGACGAGGCAGCCGTAGCCGGCAACCGGGAGGCCTATCGGCGCTACCGTTTTCGCTTCAGGGTGCTGGCCTCGACCCTCGAACCCGACCTGAGCTGCCAGCTGCTCGGCGAACGCTTCACGATGCCCGTCCATCTGGCCCCTGCCGCCACCCAGCGGATGGCGCACCCGGAGGGCGAGCTCGCCGCGGCGCGCGCTGCTGCGGACGCAGGCATCATCTACAGTCTCAGCACCCTCTCCACCTGCTCGCTGGAGGAGGTGGCATCGGTTTCAAAGGGCGCTCGATGGTTTCAGCTCTACATCTATCGCGATCGCAGCATCGCGATCGATCTGATCGACCGCGCCGCCGCGGCTGGATATCGGGCGGTGGCGCTGACGGTCGACACACCAGTCCTTGGCCGCCGTGAACGGGATTTCCGCAACGCGATGATGATGCCCGACGGGCTGCGCTATGAGAACCTGACCGACGCCCTGGCGAAAACCGATGCGGCCGACCTGGGACAGTCGGCGCTGGCCCAGTACTTCGTCACCCAGATGGACAAGACGCTCACCTGGAAAGACCTCGAGTGGTTGGTGAGCCGAAGCAAGCTGCCGGTGCTGGTCAAGGGGGTCGTTCGCGGCGACGATGCCCGGCGCAGCATCGCTGCCGGCGTTGGCGGCGTGATCGTCAGCAACCACGGCGGCCGGCAGCTCGATTACTCGATCGCCACCCTGGACGCGCTCCCCGAGGTCGTTGAGGCGGTCGGGAGTGACGTGCCCGTGCTTGTGGACGGAGGCGTGCGCCGCGGCACCGATGTGCTGAAAGCCCTCGCCCTGGGTGCGAGCAGTGTGATGATTGGCCGGCCCTATCTGTGGGCACTGGCTGTCAACGGCTACGAGGGGGTCCGTCACATGCTGGAGCTGATGCGGGATGAGATCGCCGTATCGATGAGCCTGCTCGGCGTCAAGAATCTCAGCGAGCTGAGCAAGGACCTGCTGGTCCGGGTCTAGCCGTTCGCCGCCGCTACTTCGGTGGCGAGGGTGTCGAGCAGTGGCGTGATCGTCTTGGCCTGCCAGGCGGTCGCATCGGCCTGCGCGGCTGCATAGCTCGCGCCCAGCTGGGTGCGTGCCGAATTCATCAGGTAGGCATATTGCTGCGCGGTCTGATTCTGGTTCTGGGCGGCGGCCAGACAATACTGCTGGGCATTCTCTGACAGTGAGCGCATGGCGTCCAGCCACTTCCCCCAGAGCGGATCGAGCAGTGCGTCTGGGTTCGCAGCCGGTGCCTGCTGCAACCTGACCGCCGACGTCAGGCTGGCGGCGGCACTCGTACAGCCTGACCAGTTTCGAGCGGCAACCAGATTGTTGAGGTCGGCGAGCGAGCGGACATTCTGGTTCATGCTCTGGCTAAAGCCCGTCTGCAGGTCGGCTCCACGGGCCAGGGTGGCAGCGGCCGCCAGCGCTTTATCCAGGTGCGTCAGGGCCGGTCGGTCGGTCGTGATGAACAGCGCCCGATGAAACTGGAACGGCATGCTGTCGGCCTGGGTGATGTAGGACTCCGCCGTCTGAACGTGGATCAGGGCGTCGTTGGCCGACTTTTCCAATTGTTTCCCCAGAGACTGGTCCTTGGCGAGCTGATCGTCAGCGAGGCCGACACTGCCCTTGGACAGGTCCGTCCACAAGGCTGCGGTCGCGGTGTTCACGTCACCGGTGCCTTTTTTCGCCAGTTGCAGCTCATTCGATTCCATGCGAGCCAGGCCCGCGATCTGCTGCGGCAGGAAGACCTCGAGGAAGGCGCCGACTGCACCAATCGCCACCAGCAGGACCAGCACGGCAAAGATCCGGGTTCCCCAGGAGACGCGCCGCGCCGGCCGAAACACCAGGCGGCCGTTGGAAGGTCTTGGGAGGGCCACGCAAGGGTAACGCAGACCGCAAGCCTGCTCTTGCCTCGGCGGCGCCCGAGGGACTAACCGATCCGTGACGGTCCTGTAGCGGACTGCGATGTGGTCGCGAGGATGTCGTCTTTGGGCGACGAAGACTGACGAAACCCTGTGCTAGAGTGGATTTCCGCTCCAAAAAAAATGGCCTACATCATCACCGAAACCTGCGTCGATCTGAAGGACAAGTCGTGCGTCGACGTCTGCCCGGTTGACTGCATCATCGATGGCGGCGCCGAGGATCGGCTGCTGCTGATCAACCCCGATGAGTGCATCGACTGCGGCGCCTGCGTGGATCCATGCCCGGTGGCCGCGATCTATCCGGAGGACGAGGTGCCGCCCGAGCAGAAGCGCTTCATTGCCTGGAATTTCGACTGGTTCAAGAGCGACGCGGACAAAGCTCGGGTCCGCAACGAGATCAACGCGGCCTACCCGGAGAAGCGAAAAACCGAAGCCTGAGCCTCAGACCGGCTCGAGTGGGGGTTGGGGGTCTCCGGTCAGGGTGGTGGCGCTGCGGACCAACCGAATCGGAATTTCGACCACCCGACGCGGCGGACCGAGCCAGCGCCGGAGCACAGCCAGGACTTGTGGCGGCGGCGCGGCCGTGCCGGTCCCTTCGGACTCGAACAGAATATCGGCGATGGCCTCGGCCGGACCCGCGGGCTTCGCCGCTCGGCTCAGCTCGAGCCATCGGGCCGTTATCCACAGATAGAGGTCTGCTTCCGTCCGTTCGGGGAAGTGCGAGAGGATGTCGTACTCGCGGATCAGTTCGGCGATCGGCTTGTAGACGTTGTCGTACCAGCTGGCGCTGGCTTCGGCGATGGGAACCTCGCGGTATTGCTGCAGACCCATGAAATACCGATGGCCCAGGATGTCCTCGAAGATCCGGTCGTATCGTCCCAGCCGGCTGACCGAGATCAACGCCTCGGGTCGCACTCGATCGAGCTGACTGCGCTCCAGGAAATCGACGTACTCCTTGGCCTTGAGCAGGGCCGCAGCGTCCATGTCGCCCGCCAGCGGCGCGCGCGTTCGGACCTCGATGACCTTGGCCGGGATCGTTGTCCAGCCCAGGTGCCGGGCGACGGAGACGCGATGATGCCCGTCCTTGACAAAGTAGACCTGACCCATGTGGTAGACCTCGATGGGCGGGACCGGCTCACCCCGCCGCATCGCTCCGTCGAGCTGCGCCCAGCGCCGCCGCATCTGCGGTTTGACCGGAAGAAACGAGGCATCAAAGTCGTTTGGCCGCCCGACCGAACCGCGGATGTCGGCAATCGGGATGTCCTTGAGCCCGCGGTATGCCTGTCCCTCGAACCGAGCTGCGCGGCGCACCTCGTCGAACGACAGCAGCGGCCTGGCGTCTCCGCGCAGTACGGCGCCGGCGTCCCGCAGGAAGGACTGCAGCCGCGCCGTTTCGAAATCCGCCCTTGCCCGCAGGTTCCTCATCGCGTCGAGAGCTCGATCACGCGATGGCCGACGACGTTGATCACACGCGTCCGACCGAGTTCGGCCTCGCGTGGGATCTCCCGGCCGTAGGGGTGAACGTGCCCATGCAACAGCAATCGCGGCTGCATCCATTCGACCGCTCGACGCACCGCCTTCATCCCCCGGTGGGGCGGATCGCTGCCCTCGTTCACGCCGGCAGGCGGACCATGCGTGATCAGAATATCGAGCGATCGCAGGGCCAGCCGGAGACGCAGCCCCAGCACTTTGACCAGCATCTGCCGCTCGGTGTATTGATGCGGTCCGTCGCTGTAGCGGATCGAGCCTTCCAGGCCGGCGATCCATAGGCCCCGCTCCTCCACGATGCGGCCGTCGATCTCCGCGGCCGGCGGGTAATCACCCTGACGCCTGGGCGGATCGTGGTTTCCGCGGACGAAGAGCAAGGGCGCGGCGTAAACGGTCGATAGCACGTCGAGGTAGTCGGCCGGTAGGTCTCCGCAGCCGATCACCAGGTCGATCCGGCCCTGGGACGCCGCCGTCCGTTCGTCCAGGAGCTGCTCCTCGACCTCGTCGCTCACGGCCAGGAGGCGCAGGCCTCCAGCGCCCGGCTGCTGCGTGGGGCTAGGCGAGCTCGTTGAACAGCGGATCCACGTCGCGCTGGTAGAGCGGCAGATCGACGAGCGGGTGCTCTTTCAGGGCCGGGATCTTGGTGGCGAGCTGCTCGTCGTAGGTGGGCAATGCAATCGTGTAGAAGACCCCGACCGCCAGGTTGTCGCCCGCCTCATACGAGGCGTTCAGCGCCCGGGTTTTCTTTTCCACGATCTCCTCGACGCTGGTCGGGTCCTTGACCACCGGGTCCCAGCTGGGATCAGCATCCAGCCGACGCAGCCGCGCCCGACCGATGTCCTCGCCGGCATACCACTCTTTGGTGCGCAGGTCGTTGTAGACCGGACAGGTCTGAAAGACGTCCAGGAAGGCGGTGCCTTTGTGCTTGATCGCCTGCGTCATCAGCGAAACGAGCGACTTGACGTCGAGCGCGTACCCTCGGCCGATCCAGGTGTAGCCGGCGCCCAGCGCGACCGCGATCGGATTGATGCCTTCCTGGATGGCGGGATCCGGCATCGACTTCGTCTTCAGCCCCTTGGCCAGCGTCGGCGACGCCTGCCCCTTGGTCAGACCGTAGACGCCGTTGTTGAAGACGATGTAGGTGATATCGAGATTGCGGCGGCCGGTGTTGAGGAAATATCCGGCGCCAATCCCATAGCCGTCGCCGTCGCCCCCCACGGCGACCACCGTCAACGCACTGTTGGCCAGCTTGGCGCCGGTCGCCACCGGGAGCGCTCGCCCGTGGAGCGTGTGCAGGCCATAGGTGTCGACGTAGTGCGGTGTCTTGCCCGAGCAGCCGATGCCCGAGATCATCGCGATCTTGTAGGGCGGGATCTGCAGCTGGAAGAGCGCCTGCTGGATCGAGCTGAGGATGCCAAAGTCGCCGCAACCCGGACACCAGTCGACGTGGACGTCCGTCTTGTACTCCTGCAGGGTGAACTCTTTGGGAGCGACAGCTGCGCTGGTTTCAGGCATGCGAAACCATGACCTCCTTCTTGCGCTCGCTCAGCGCGGCCCGGACGCCTTCGACGATCTCGTTGCGGGAGAACGGCCGGCCATCGTACTTGAGCACGTGGTGGTCGAGCACGACGCCGGTGTGCTCGGTGATCAATGCGCCCAGCTGCGCCGAATAATTGTTTTCGATTAGCACAGTCTGCTCGGCGCTGCGCAGGATGGCGGCGACCGCGTCCGACGGGAACGGCCGCATCAGACGGATCTGCAGGAAGTTGACGAGGCGTCCGTCCAGCTCCAGCTCCGCCATCGCATCCAGGATGGCGCCCTTGGTCGCTCCCCATCCGACCAGGGTGAGCTCGGCCTGGCGCGGACCGTGGAGGGTGAACTTGGTCGAGGCCGGGATCTCCTTGGCGGCGGTGTCCAGCTTGGCCATCCGCTTGCGCATCATCGCGATCCGGTTCTCGATGCCCTCGGTGATGTGACCCTCGGGATCGTGCTCGTCGCTGGTGGTCGAGAAGATACCGCCGGGCATCCCGGGCAGGGTGCGGGGGCTGATGCCGTCGGCGGTGAGGGCGTGGCGACGGTAGCCGTCGCCATCGCCGTTTGCCTGATGGATCAAGCCGCGGTCGACCTTGAAGCGGGTCATGTCCATCGGATCGATCGTGAACAGCGATGACGCCAGGAACTTTTCGAGCAGCACCACCACCGGGACCTGATAGCGATCGGCCCAGTTGAAGCTCTCGAAGCTGTCGGCAAACGCCTCCTCGATGTCGCCCGACGCGACCACGATGTGGGGGAAGTCGCCGTGTGCCGGATGCAGCGCAAACTGCAGGTCGGCCTGCTCGGTTCGGGTGGGCAGGCCCGTGCTGGGGCCGCCGCGCTGCCATAGGAACACCACCGGGCCGGGCGCTTCCGTGATGGCAGCGAAACCAAAGCCCTCCGACATCAGGGCGAACCCCGGTCCCGCGGTTGAGGTCGCCGCCCGTACGCCCATATGCGCGGCGCCG
Source organism: Candidatus Dormiibacterota bacterium (assembly GCA_035716185.1). Lineage (GTDB taxonomy): Bacteria > Chloroflexota > Dormibacteria > CF-121 > CF-121 > CF-13. The sequence continues at coordinate 6,369 of DASTJZ010000172.1, read as the reverse complement.
ATCGCCATGTTGATGCTCGCGATCTCGTCTTCGCACTGGACCACGGCGCATTGATAGTGCGGACCCTTGGCTTCGAGGTACACGCTCTCGTCGGTCGCCGGGCTGATCGGATAGTAGGTCTGCAGGCCGAGGCCGGCCTTCAGCTTGGCGATCCCCACCGCCTGGAAGCCCTTGATCAACAGCCGTCGGGTTCTCTTCTCCGCCGGCAGGGGAGCCAGCGTGCGCGTTGGCCGTGCGCCGAATTGCGAGCGGGCGTACGCTGCGGCGACCCGGACGGCGGCCACATTCATCTCCGCCGCCTCAGCCTTGCGCCCCTTGAATTCGTCGCGGATGGCTTCGAAGAGGAGCTCTTCGTCGTATCCGGAGATTCCGATCGACGCCCCGAGGGCCACGGTGTTGCGCATCACGATGTACTTGCGCGACTGGCCGCCCTTTCCCACCTGCTTGAGAGCTTGCTCAAGCAACTCGAAGAATGGGATCGGGTAGAGATTGATGTCATCACGGCCGAACTGTGCCGGATCGATCTTCAGGTCGGCGTCGTAGATGACGCCGCCACCGGCCGCCACCTGGTGGACGTGGCCGGTGTGGCTGGGGTAGTGCTTGCGCTCGGCCGCGTCGCCGAAAAGGGATTCCTGGTCGAGGGCAACCAACATATGAATGTCATCGACGTGCGAGTGAACGGGCAGCTGCGCCGCGGTGACGCGGTAATAGCTGTGCTTCCCCATGATGTTCGAGTGGAACTCGATGTTGGCGAAGACGTGCAGCCCTCCACGGGCTAGCGCCTTGGCATAGACCTCGGCGGAGGCGTTGATCCCTCCACCCTGGGGGCCGCCAAGAACCCAGGAAAACTCCCGGCGGCTGAGTTCAGTAGGCACGACCAGCGTTGATTCTAGACGCTGAGCGCGAGCTAAGCGGCGGCCTGGATGCGCTTGGGTCGGATGAAGCCGCTGCCCTGCACCGGGTCGAAGAAGGTTACGGGAACCTCATTGCCCGTGGACACCAGGACGTCCATACAGTTGGGGATGGCGCCGGTGGCAGTGTGGAGGCCGGTGATCTTGCCGTTCTCATAGCCCGTCTGCTTGTAGACAAAGATGTCCTGCAGCGAGATCTGATCGCCCTCGATCCCGGTCAGCTCGGAGATATAGGTGATCTTTCGGCTGCCATCCCGCATGCGGTTCTGCTGGATGATGATGTTGATCGCGGAGGCGATCTGCTCGCGGATGGCTCGGGACGGCAGTTCCATGCCAGCCATCAGCACCAGCGTCTCCAGGCGGGAGATCGAGTCTTTAGGGGTGTTGGCGTGCAGGGTGGTCAGCGACCCATCGTGACCGGTGTTCATGGCCTGGAGCATGTCCAGCGCCTCGCCGCTTCGCACCTCCCCGACCACGATCCGGTCGGGCCGCATTCGGAGGGTGTTGATGACGAGGTCGCGGATGCTGACCCCACCCTTGCCCTCGACGTTCGCCGGGCGCGACTCCAGACCGATGACGTGAATCTGGCGCAGCTGAAGCTCCGCCGCGTCCTCGACCGTGATGATGCGCTCATCGGCCGGGATGAAGTCGGAAAGGACGTTGAGCGTCGTGGTCTTTCCCGATGAGCCACCGCCCGCCACCACGATGTTCATGCGGGCGTTGACGCAGGCCTTCAAGAAGGTGGCCATCTCCTGCGTGAGCGTGCCGTTGCCAACCAGGTCGCCGATCTGGAGAGGGTCTTTGCGCAGCTTGCGGATGGTGACCGTCGCCCCTCTGACTGCCAGCGGCGGAATGATGACGTTGACGCGCGAGCCGTCGGGCAGACGCGCGTCGACCATGGGGGAGCTTTCGTCGACCCGCCGGCCGACGCCGGTGACGATCCGCTGGATGACCTGCATCAGATGGGCGTCGCTGTCGAAGCGGATGGCGGCCCGCTGCATCTTGTTGCCGCGCTCGATGTAAATCTTGGCGGGGCCATTGACCATGATGTCCGAGATCGCCTCGTCACCGAGCAGCAGGTCGAGCGGGCCGAAGCCCAGGATGTCGGCGAGCAACGCGGCCAGCAACTGCTCACGGGTCTGCCTGGTAATGGTGATCCGGCGCGACTCGAGGTAGGCGTCCAGCACCTCAGCGGCTCGCTGGCTGATCGCCTCTCGGTCCAGCTCGTTGGCGCGTTCACCCAGCTCACCGATGATCCGGTCGTGGACGGCCGCTTTCACCCGGTGGAGGCGTTCCGCCTCGGGCAGGTCAGCGAGGTTGCCGCCGCCGCCGCTTGCCGGTGCCGGCCTGGGGGCTGCGGCCACCCGTTCCGCGAGGGTCTGCGCCGGGGCAGCGGGTTGTGGAGGGGCAACCGGTCGAGCTACGAACGGCGGGGCAACCGCTGGCGGAGGGAGGGGGGCTGCCGGATTGGGCTGGACAGGTCGTGGAGCCGCCGGCCGGGCGACGGGCGGAGCCTGGGCCGGCCGCGGGGTCATGGGCGGAACCTGGGCAGGCCGGGCCGGCGGCAGCGGTGGCGGGTTTTTCGGCGCGGGCGCAAATGGAGGCGCCGGGGGCTGGTTGCTCTGAGCGGGAGCCTTCGCTGGCGGGGTCGGTCCGCCGGGCTCGCCCTGGGACTTTTGAATACGTTCGAGCAGTGACAAGCGGTTCCTACCCCCAGTTCGTTCGTATTGGCGAACCGAGCCGAATGCTACGTAGGAAGCCTTACGAACCAGACTGCATGGGGGTAACAGGCCGATGGCACGCCTGCCACGGGACTCAGGCGGGCCCGTGACCCAGGTCACATGCTGCGCTCGGACCGAATTCAAGCTACGATGGGCGCCAAATCTCGATCGGAGGTCTTGCACATGTCATTGCATACGATCCTGCTCATCCTGGCGCTCGTCTGTTTCATCCTCGAGGCCCTCGGTAGCCGGATGCGGTTCCGCGCCCCTTTCGGTCTGATGGGCGCCGGCCTGGCGTTTCTGACGGCCGGACATATCTGGTAGGCGTCGTTGAAGGAAGCCAGGCTTGGTCCTGGCTTCCTTGATTACGAACTTTCGACTCGACGGCTGGCCAGGCTCTGCGACGGTTGGCGGTCGGTCTCGCCCAGCTGGTACTTCGCGAAAATCACGCCTTTCGGAGTCGTGACGTTATCCACCAACTTGAGCTGCGTCATGCCGTCGTCGGAAAACATTCGCAGTCCCGAGCCGAGCAGCAGCGGGTGAATAAACAGCACGAACTCGTCGATCAAGTGATGCGGCAGCAACGAACGAATCAGGGCGCCGCTGCCCATGATGAGCAAGTCGCCTCCGGGCCGCTGCTTGAGCTCTCGCACGGCCTCCGGCACGTCGCCGTGCAACAGGGTTGAGTTGGGCCAGGCGAGCTTGGTGGACCCGCTGTGGGATGCGACGAATTTCGGCGCGTCGTTGAGCGCATCTTTGAATGGACCGCCCCGCTGGTTCCAGGCGCTCAGCATGCCTTCGTAGCTGCGCCGTCCCAACAGGAGGGCTCCCCCTGGTGTTCTTCCCGGGCCCGCCAGGTTCGCCATCACCTCGTCGCTGTTGGGGACCGCCCACCCGCCATGAACGAAGCCGCCACGCGTGTCTTCGTCCGGCCGGCCGGGCGCCTGCATCACACCGTCGAGACTCACGTGGTTGAGCACAACCAGCCGCATGTCAATCCTCCAAATAGAGAGATGCTGAGGGAGCGGGCTAGAGGAAGCCCAGCTCCATCTTGGCTTCTTCGCTCATCATGTCGGCGCTCCACGGCGGCGAGTAGACGAGCTCGACGGTGCAGGACGTGACTCCCGGAACCTCCTCGACTTTCTGCTTCACTTCGTCGAAGAGATCCTGAGCCCAGGGGCAACCGATGGCGGTCAAGGTCATCTTGACCAGCACATTCCCCTCGTCGATGCTCAGCTCGTACACGAGGCCGAGTGACATGATGTCGAGGCCGATCTCGGGATCACGGCAGGTGGCCAGCTGGGCCTCGATCTGCGGACGCAAATCGCCCGACGCCGGCGCCTGGGTGGTCTCCATGGTGTCTGCCATGCTTCGAGTTTAGTCTCGAACCTCGACATAGATCTCGCCGTTCTCGACTGTCACCGGGTACGTCTTGGCCGGGATCACGGCGGGAAGGCCGGTGACCGCGCCGGTGCGAACGTCGAACCGCGAACCGTGCCGGGGACACTCCACCGACATCTCCCACAGCTCGCCTTCGCAGAGGGAGTACTCCTCGTGGGTACAGGTGTCGCCGATGGCGTAGAAGTTGTCGTCCTCGGCGTGGATCAGGCAGATCGGCTCGCCGTCCGCTTCGACGCGCATCATCGATTCCTTCGGCAGGCCGGCGGTGGCGGCGACGCGCTGCTTGGTCACGCTGGCGATGTCACTCAACTCGGGCCGCCAGCTCTCGTTCGACGACATCCCGGACCTGTTGCACCGGCAGCCGGTCGAGCACCTCACCGAGGAATCCCTGTACCAGCATCTGCTGGGCAACGCTGCGCGGAATGCCGCGGCTCTCGAGATAGAAGAGATGCTCGGGATCGACTGGTCCGACCGTCGCGCCGTGGCTGCAACGCAGGATGTCGTTGTTGAGGATCTCCAGAATCGGCTCCGAGGTCGCTCTGGCTTTTTCTGAAAGCAACAGATTGCGGTTGGCCTGGTTCGAGGAGCTGCCCCTCGCTTCTGGCTCAACCCGAACCACGCCGACATAGACACTCCGGGCCAGGTCGCGAAGCGCACCCTTGAACAACAGATCGGACGTCGTGTAGGGGCCGATGTGATCCTGCAGGGTGCGGAAGTCATAGGCCTGCTGGCCGGTTCCGAAGAAGAGCCCACGCAAGTCGGCGCTCGAGCCGGCGCCCTTAAGAGACGCCTCCACCCGGAGCCTCGAGAAGCGGCCACCCAACGCGACGTCGACCATCCGCAACTGGGCGTCGCGGCCCAGCTGGAAGTGCTGATTCGCGAACTGCCAAGCCCTGTCGCTCCATTGCTGCAACGCGACATAGCCGAGATTGGCGCCCTCGTCGAGAAAGACTTCGGTCGAGCCGCTCACCAGCAACGCCGCCTGCCGGTCGGCACTCAGGAACTCGTCGACATACTGGAACCGCGAGCCCTTTCCGCCGATCACGAGCGAGTGCGGCAGGACCGCCGCATCCCCGGCTCCGGACCAGAACTGGCTGATCAGCGGCTGGTCGACGATCACGCCGTCCGGAACGTACAACAGGGTCCCACCGGTAAACAGCGCCGCATGCAGGGCGGCGAACTTGTCGCGGTCGCCCCTGATCGACCTGAACAGATAGCGCTCGACGAGCCCGCGGTGTTCCTTCGCCGCCTGGGCGAGCGGCATGAAGAGCACACCCTGATTGGCCAGGGCTGGATCGAGTGTGACCGCAGGCGTGGAAGTGCCGCGCTGCAGCAGCATCCCGCTGGTCTCTCCAAGACCAGCCGCCGGCGCCGTCCCGTTTGGCTGCTGGAAGGGTGCGTAGGCATCGAGGTCGAGGCCCTTGAGGTCCACCTGCCGCCAGTCCTCCTGGCGCTTGGTATCGGGCAGGCTCATCCCCTCGAAGATCCCGAAGGATTCGAGCCGGCGGGCGCGCAGCCATTCCGGTTCGCCGTGAAGAGCGCTCAGCTCTTCGACGGCAGACTTCGTAAACGCCATTTACCCGACTGAGCCGGTCATCTCGAGCTGGATCAGGCGATTCAGCTCGACGGCGTACTCGATGGGAAGTTCCTTGGTGAAGGGCTCGATGAAGCCGTTGACGATCATGGTCTCGGCCTCCGCCCGGCTGATGCCCCGGCTCTGCAGATAGAAGAGCTGCTCATCCGAGACTTTGCTCACGGTTGCCTCGTGCCCGATCTTGACCTGCTCCTCGTCCACCTCCGTCGTTGGATAGGTGTCCGAGCGCGACGCATCGTCGAGCAGCAGCGCGTCGCAACGGACGAACGACTTCGAGTTCCTGGCACCCGGGTAGATCTTGACCAGCCCGCGGTAGGATGTCCGGCCGCCATTCTTCGAGATCGACTTCGAGACGATGTTCGAGCTCGTGTTGGGAGCCACGTGCACCGCCTTGCCGCCCGCGTCCTGATGCTGACCCTTGCCGGCGAAGGCTACGCTCAGCACATCGCCCTTCGCGCCCGGCTCCATCAGGTAAATGGAGGGGTACTTCATCGTGATCTGCGAGCCCAGGTTGCCGTCGACCCACTCCATGGTCGCGTCGCCGTAGGCGACCGCGCGCTTGGTGACCAGGTTGTAGACGTTGGTCGACCAGTTCTGCACCGTGGTGTAGCGGCAGCGGGCGCCGCGCTTGACGATGATCTCGACCACCGCTGAATGCAGCGAATCGGTGGTGTAGATGGGCGCGGTGCAGCCTTCGATGTAATGGACGAAGCTGTCCTCGTCGCAGATGATCAGCGTGCGC
>DASTJZ010000171.1:0-5811 GCA_035716185.1 Candidatus Dormiibacterota bacterium | reverse complement strand
AATCGCACAAATCGGCGAAAACCGGAATCCCAAATCGCCAGAAAACCGGTCCCGAAACTGCCGTTTCTTGCAAATTCGACTACTTCAGCTCATCCATTCCGCTACACCGGTCAACGGCTTAGCCGTTCTTCACGGACGACTTCTTAGGTGATCGAGGTCCTTCGCGGAGTTCACTGGCTGACATGCCACCACGTGCAAGCCCGAGCAGCGAAGACTCACGCCAAGTCATTAGTCGTTTTCAGAACGCCGAACCGATGTTTAATACGTCACCTCGCCGATGCCTACGGACCGCATCGCCGGCTGACCGGTATCGTTTCGCGAAGCATATTACGGATCCCCCAGCCGCGAACCGTGCCTTGGCGGGGCGTTCTCATTGCCTTTGCTGATGCCGTCTTCTGGCAGCGCTCGGCGGGCATATTGCTAAACTTTTAGCAAGCTTTTGACACGGTAAAGCTCTTGTTGCGCATATTAGTTGTGCGGACGCCCATTTTCCTGCTCCCATGGGAACTTAGGTACATGGCCCCCCGGATTGACCTGTTCCTCGGCACCGCTTCTTGGCTGCTTATTATTGCGCTGCTCGCAGCGACCCTCTGCGAAATGTTCTCGTGACAGATCTCAGCACCAAACCATTGCTGCTGCAATGAATCATACTAATTACGACGACAGGCTTTCTCCCGGGCCTCTTCGTCACGCCGGGACGACTCTCGATCACGCCGTTCCAAAGCTTGCTGCTCGATGAAATTTTCGAGGCTCCCGTTCTTAAGGGCATCCGGTCGCACTTTGAGCGTGCGAGCTGATGAAAAATCGTCGGCTGCAGATTCCGTTTTGATACGCCCCGACGCGGGGGTCGGCTCTATTCTCGATGCCTTAGACGGCGCGCTTCAAATTTTGGAGGACAGCCGCAACAGCCTCCGCGAACCGATGATGCACCTGGCAGCGAGCGCGGAGGCTCTCGCAGCGATGGCTAAGGCTATATCGGAGCGCCCTATCGAAGCGCAACCGGCGCCGCTGGCCGCCGGCAACGAACTCAAGACCGCGATCGATCACCTGACGGCGAGGATCGACCGGCTGAGCGAGTGCCCTGCCGAGCCGCAACCGGCGCCGCTGGGCGTCGACGACCTCAACACCGCGATCGCACAATTGATTGCGAAGATCGAGCAGCTGGCCGAGCGCCCCGTCGAGCCGCCACCGGCGCCGCTGGGCGTCGACGGCCTCAAGACCGCGATCGATCACCTGACGGCGAGGATCGACCGGCTGAGCGAGCGCGCTGCCGAGCCGCAACCGGCGCCGCTGGGCGTCGACGACCTCAAGATCTCGATCGATCAATTGATGGCGAAGATCGAGCAGCTGGCCGAGCGCCCCGTCGAGCCGCAACAACCGGTGCAGCTGACCGTCAGCGACGAACTCAAGACCGCGATCGATCACCTGACAGCGAGGATCGACCGGCTGAGCGAGCGCGCTGTCGAGCCGCAACCGGCGCCGCTGGGCGTCGACGACCTCAAGACCTCGATCGATCAATTGATGGCGAAGATCGACCAGCTAACCGAGCGCGCTGTCGAGCCGCGACCGGCGCTGCTGGGCGTCGACGACCTCAAGATCGATCAATTGATGGCGAAGATCGAGCAGCTGGCCGAGCGCCCCGTCGAGCCGCAACAACCGGTGCACCTGGATGCCAGCGACGAACTCAAGACCGCGATCGAACACCTGACGGCGAAGGTCGAGCACCTTGGTAATAAGAACTTCCGTCCGGCGGCTGAGCGCTCTGCGGAGCTGCAGGAGCTGCATGAGCTGTTGAAAGAGTTCGAGTGAACTCCGCAGTCCCTTGCGCGCCTTATCTGGTGACATCATCGGGTGACACCGTGCGACTCAAATTGAGACGCGGTGGTCATCTATTAGTGGGCAGCGGGTAGACTGAACTAATGGCTTGCCGATGTCGCCAGCTGCGGATCGCTCCCCAGTGCTGCCGACGTGCTGACGCTTGCCGCGGTGGGTGCTACCGACTCGCGGTTGTCATTCGGTGACACAGGGTCATCCAGCGGAATAAGGTTCTCCTTCCCCGAATGACTGATGCTCCCGGAGGACCGCCTATCCGCTACAACTGTCGCGTGCTGGGATCGTGATAATGCAGTTGTGCTTCGCCTGTCGCGGGTCGCCGCTGTTTCCGCCGCAGTCGGAAGGACCAGACGTTGGCCGATCTTCAGCTTGCCGGTAGCTGAGAGGTGGTTGGTCGCGATGATGGCCTGTTTTGATACGTGGTTCGCCTCGGCAATGCGTCCCAGGGATTGGCCTGGGCGAACCACAACGAACCGAGTATCGGGCGACGGAACGCTCTCTGCGGCAGCTGACGGACTCGCGGCCGTGCCGACCGCGCCGTGCATAAAGACGGGCGCAGGCACGCTCGGCCCTTCAGCGCAAGCCGCAAGACCGCCGCAAGCCACGACGAGCGTGACGGCGAGACCACGGCGCCGGCTCTGATCCATGTTCGTTTTCCTCTCGGATCGGTGTCTCAGAATACGACGAGACAATCCCGCGCTGAACCTCGGGCCTCAACTCAAGGCGCGGTGTGGCGGTTCCGCGAAGTAGAACGCCCGCACCCTTCCTGAATGGCCGAATCGCCATCTGGCGAGGCAGAGGTCTGGGACGAGAGCAGCGATTTACTCTCGTGCGGCGGCCAGAGCTATGTCCTGACAGTTCACCAGTGCAGAAACCGGTCAACGGTTATGAAGAATTCTCATACGAGCTTGTCCGGGGTTTTCTTGGCTGAGGCGCTCTCTCGGCGGACAGACACGCCAAGGCGCTATGGTCTCGTCGAACCAGCCAAAGAAATGGGGGGCGAGACTTACATCAGTGTTCTGCCTGCAGTGACTTGGGCCGGCTGGGCTGGCTGCCCGGCGATGTCCTACACCGTGTTTCCGCGGCGCGGAGACGAAGCGTTGGTCAGCCACGGAGCAGAAATTGCTTCGGCTGTAGTGGCGATCCTGCATCGGTATGAGGCACGAAGCAGACCGCAACTGCGACTTCTCCGTCTTCGCTCTTCTCGACGTGCCTGATGAGTGCTCCGCCCGGTACAGGCATCATAAAAGTCGCGTGGTCGTAGCGTTCCGCACTGATCTCGGTCCAATTGTCTTGCATTTGGCATCTCCCCCAAAAACGTGGCTGCTCGTGGAGCCACGTCCCGCCCCGAAATAGGGTATAAGAAAAGACTCTTAAAAAAACACAGCTGGTGGTGCAGCACGACGCCTCGCCTGAACTCACCGGACCTGATGCCAACGGCGCAACGAGGACTCTCGAATATGCGAATCGCGGGGTCCTAGCCCGGCGCGATTTGCGGTACGTCCTGGTCGTGGTCTCCCGGCCTTTCGAGCTCTGTGGCCATGTCGTCGTGCTGGGCCGCGAGCCGTCGTAAGTGCCGACGAAGGCTAGCTAACGGCTCGATTTCGGCCAAGGAGCGGAAACGCGCCGCCATATCGCGGCAGTGCTCCGCGCGGAGCCGGGCTCCGTGTCGCATCTTTATCTCCTGCGCGTTGCTTACGCCTAATTTGTATATCGCCGATCCATCTTAAGGTTGTGACAAACGCGTGATATGGGCGCACTGCGTACCGAAGGTGCTAGGCACGGACAGCCTCGAAACCTAAATTGCTCCGCATCGGCGCGTCCCGTCCCTACATCCCAGCCACACGCGTGGTATCGGGCCGAGAAAGCAATTGGGAAGGAGCCGATAACGCGGAGGGGAGGCCCAGCAGAAATGGGAATGATTTCGAGCCAGAAGAGCAGCAGTTCGGGAAGGATCTTTGCTGCGCAGCCGGTGCTGACGGTGTCAGCGGCGCAAACCACTGCGCTCGCGAGAATCCTAGCGAGCCGGTATCGGAGGCTTTCTGCCGGTGAACTCTATCGGATCGACGGTTGGCCGTTGCCGGAACCTACGGAAGCCATCACTGTCGATACCGCGCTGATATTCATCGGACTCTCCCAGTGCTTGGGAGATCACGGCGAAGCAGAGACGGCGTTGCGGGATATCGTGGTTCTATTCTTGCGTTCGCTGCACCTCACCGACGAGGCGCGGCGCAGCGTAAAGCCGAACAAGCTAGACCTCCGGCACCAATGGGAGATGCTGCGGATATGGATGAAGCACCGGGAAAGATCGCCTATGGCCGCCGTCTTGGGTTTCGCCGCTTTCCTGCTCTTTGGGAACCAGATTGAAGGCGATGGGGAACGTGGTCCGACGTCGAGGCAGCTTGCGGGCGCGCTCTTCGCAGATGCATGGGCGCTCTACTCCAAGACGCTGAATCTATTCGGTCAGATTGAGTCGACCGCGCCAAAATCGTCGATACGAGCGGCCTAGAATTTGCCGTTCCAGCGCCGCACCCGCCGCCATCTGTGGCACTTCGATGTTGCGCCCGGATGCGACGCTTACTCGACGGTCTCATCCGCGCGGGCGAGCAGAGACGGGTAGAGAGGCCCAGGTGGCCCCAGTGGGCCTCATCACCTTTCAGAGCGCGTTCTGAGTGTTTGCTGAATTCTAATCTACCCATCGCTTCTGTTTCATCAGCCGTTCTTCCTTGGGCATCCCGAAATAGAGGCCCCGACTCCGGGACGGGCGTGCTTGACCTGGACCGGCGGGCCGGCTGGGTGAACGCCGTTCACATTCCCACGGTGACACTGGCTTCCGCCCTGCCGGTGCGCGCCACCCCACGTGACGGGAACCGGCTGCAGGCCAGGGTGGGTTCGGCTTTGCCGGCAAGGGGCCATGGGAAAAGCTTCATGCGATCGGTGCGGGAAAGGGGCGCAACGGTATCGTCCCAGTCCTCGACATCACGAACCGAGATTGAATTTTTGGAGTTATAAGCGGGCCTGGATCCGCGAGGTTATAAGCGGGCCTGGATCCGCGAGTGGGTGATCTTGTCGCTGGATCGATCAGACCCGGCGGGATGCGTCCGTGCGCTCGCAAGGTGGCCCTGTGATTAGGAGGATGTGATCGTCGCATTGGATAATAAAGGACCGGTGGTCGCATGCAGAACGCGGACGAAGGAGCTCCGTATCAGTTCTCGTTGGTTCAGCACTTTCGCGCATTTGGCATGGCGAGATTAGTCTCTGCCGTGCAGCGTATGCCCTGGGCGGTCTCGGGCTGGCGATTGCGTCACTCCTCGGTGACAGGGTGCAGGACGTGGGCCATGCAAGTGGGTGGCTCCTGTGGTCCCTCGCGAGCGCCGGTGAGATCTTGGTCGCATGGCTCGCGACTGTGGCCTGTTGGCGCGCCGCGCAGCGGGGCCCGCCAGCTGGCGGCCGTTACGGCTCGTTGGCGATCGGGCTCGCGCTCGCCTTTGTCAGCGCGCAGCTCATCCTGACTATTGGTTGGACCGCATGGACCGGTTTGGCGGTATTGGGGTTGGCCCCGTCACCTGCACTACTATTTCTCAACGGGCTAATTCAGTTCACCTCTTGGATGTCGGGGTAGGGGCGTTGCCGATTTGGTGAGCGCGAAAGCCGGCCTGGGTTGGATAAATCCTAGATCGTCAGACAGCCGGACTTGAACCCGCGGGTTCTTGCAAAAGCGGTTACTTCAGACCCGCGGCTGCGCTACCCTGCTCGTGCCAACCAGTGGCGCTAACCATCGTTCAGTATGATACCCTGTGCAGGACCCAGCGCGGGAGGGTACTCCTACTGTTATTTCGTCGCTCGTGAAGTAAGAGGGCGCGACCGGTTTTAGGCCGGTTGTTGGGTCCGGGAGCGCTGTGAAGAGCGCCTGCAATAGGGCGCGCAAAAACCCTTGGAGCCAGCGCAGGAGGAGGCTGAAGTTGTACCCGGCGGCGG
>DASTJZ010000170.1:0-2741 GCA_035716185.1 Candidatus Dormiibacterota bacterium | reverse complement strand
TCCGGGACCTACCACATTTCCGTGACGATCGACGATCGCCCCACGGATACCAGCCCGGCCGATGCCGACACGGATCAGTCGGCGACGGCTACTGTCAGCGACGCGCCGATCCTGGCGGGAAATACCGTTAACGTGACGGGCACAGAGGGCAAGGATGTCACCGTCAAGGCGGAGTTCAACGACGAAGGATCGAGGGCAGGGGCCATCGACAGCCATCTTTCAGCCACGGTGGACTGGGGAGACGGAACGTCCTCTGCCGGCACCATCGGAGCACCCACCAACGAGGGCGAGTGCGAGTGCAATGTCATGGTCTCGGCAACGAGGCACGACTACGACGCACGTGCCACGAAATTCACCGTCTCGGTCACCCTCAAGGACGATGGTGGCTCGACGAAAACATCGACGCTGACGGCGACCATTGCCGACGCTGCGCTCACGGCAGGAACCGCGAAGAGCTTCACCAGCACGGCAACCCAGGCCTCCTCGAACGTCGTCGCCAGCTTTAGCGATGCGGCGGGAGCCCAGGCGGCCGCAGCGGATTTCACAGCAACGATCAAGTGGGGCGACAACACGACGTCGTCTGGAACCGTGACTAAGACGGCGACCGGGGCCTTCAACGTGAGCGGTACGCACACGTATGCGACGGCAGGCACAAAATCGGTGACCGTCACCGTAACGGATGAGGAAGGTCAGACAGCGACGATGACGGCGACGGCAAACGTCGGAGCCGCTCCTGTCTCCCTGCCCGCAACCGGGCAACCCGACGGCAATTCGGGTTTGCCGGTGCTGCCGGCCGCCTTGATTCTGCTGGGCCTGGTCGGTGTATCGGCTGGTCTGCTGAGGATGCGTTTAGCGCGCCGATCGTCGTGACCAACTCGAGCTCCGTGAGGCCATCCCATAAGGGTGGCCTCTCCATTTATCCCGCTAGTTGCTGAGCACCTGCTCCAGGATGAAGCCTTCGACGGCTAACCGTGCATCGAGCTCGCCGAGCTTGATCTGTTCCTCCAGACGAAGCAACTCGTGGAAGCCGCGGTCCAGATCGGCGGCGGTATGGTCGCCCGCCTGGCGAAAGGCCTTCTCCACCACGAAGGGATGCTCGCCGAGTCGCTCCTGCAGATCGGCGACCGTCCCGCCGCGATCGCGCACGGCGCGCGCCTGCAGCAGACGCCGCCAGTGGCTGACCAGGGTGTAGAGCATCCAGGTCGGTTCGCGACCGGCGTCCAGTAGCGACTGCAGGACGCCCGCCACCTCGCCGGGGCGCCCGCTGGCGAGTGCGTCGGTCAATGCGTAGATCTCCTCTTCCCGCGTATCGCTGACCAGCGCGCGAACCGCTTCCTCGTCGATGCGCGTGGATGGGACGATGTACAGGGACAGCTTGGCGATCTCCTGGTCGAGCAGGCGCAGATCCGGTTGGGAGCGCTCGAGCAGCAGCCGGACGGCGCCCGGCGTGATCGTCAGCCCCCGCTCTTCGGCGAGCTTGCGCACCCATCCGGCGCGGTCGGACCGGCGCGGTGGTTCGAATCGCTGGATCCGGGCTCGCTTGTCGCGCTCGAGCGCAGCGATCCCGCGGTAGATCGCATTGCCGGGCGCGACCAGGACGTGGGCGACCAGCACCAGCTGGGTCGTCTCCGGGACGATTTCGAGAAATGCGGCGGCGCGTTCGGCGGCTGCACCCTTGTCGCGCTTGCCGGCGAGCAGACCCCAATCGCGGAGCACAAGTAATCGCGTGGGATCGATGAACGGGAGCGTTCCGGCCTTTTCGGCGAAGGCCTCGGCCGTGAGCGACTCTGCCTGCAACTCCTCGTAGTTGAACTCCAACGTGAGCGCGGCGCGCATCGGCTGAAGCAGGTCCCGGGCCGCCCGATCGACCAGGTAGCCCTCCGCACCGTGGATCAGCGTGATCAGCTGGAAGCCGCCGCCGGGGCGAAAACCCGATCGATCTTCGCCGCCATGTAAAAGTCGCTCTCCGTCAGGCCGTCGATCTTATGCGTCCAGAGGTAGACGCGAACCTCGCCCCAGCGGACGTAGACGTCGGGATGATGACCTTCCCCCTCAGCCACCGGCGAGATCCGGTTGACGAAGTCAACGGCCTCAACCCAGTTCTTCAGCTTGTAGGCCTTGATCAGCTTCTTGTCCTCCTCGACTCGCCAACCCTCGAGCTGCGCCAGAAGCGGCTCGATCTGTTCATGCGTCAGGGGCGGCGTTCCGCCCCGGCACGGGACGCATTTCCGGTCAGCGAGACTCGACGCCATGTCGCACTCCCTGCTCCATTATCTTGACCTTCTCGATCACCGGCAGCTCACTCGGGTCGGGCTGGCCTTCGAGCCAGGCGTCGCAGATTTCCCGAGCAATCGCCTCCGGCGTGGCGCGCAGGCTCATCACCAGGACGTTGGCGTCATTCCATTTGCGCGCGCCGCGGGCGGTCTCGGCATCGTGGCAGAGCGCCGCTCGCACGCCGGCCACCTTGTTCGCGGCAATAGAGACACCAGTCCCGGTCCAGCAGAAGAGCACGCCCTGGTCGACCGCGCCCGACGCCACCCGCTCCCCCACTTCCCGAGCCACGTCCGCCCAGTCCATCGCCGCCCCCTCCAGGGGACCGTGGGGTTCAACCTCGATGCCCTTGTTCTGGAGGTATTCGGCGACAACATCCGTGACGCGCGTCTTCTCGTCGCTGCCGATGGCGATCTTCACCGACACGATTGTATGCAGTTCCGGCTAGGCTAAGTCCACGGTGGGCTTCG
>DASTJZ010000169.1:0-33266 GCA_035716185.1 Candidatus Dormiibacterota bacterium | reverse complement strand
TCGATCGTGTAGCCGCTCTTCCGAAGCGCCGAACGAGCCTCCCCGGGATCTCTGGCGAGGATGTGGACGAGACCTTCCAGGTCGGCGATGCCCTCGATGTTGACGCCGGCATCGGTTAGCGCCTGAACCACCTTGGCGAGTTCGCCGGGGCGGTCAGCCTCGATACGGACGGTCAGATCGCGGGCCACTGCTGGGCAATTTTAGGCGGCGAGCTTGCCCGAACGCCGCCTGGCGACCCAGGCTGCAGGGCCAGGCTGAGGCCGAAATGGCTTTAAGCGGGTTTTTGTCTCAATTTTGGCCGACCAGTTCGCGCTCCGGAGCTTTGCTGCGAGTCGGCGCAGGCTGGGCGGCCAGGGCAGGCAGTGTGTATTCGGCCTTCAGCGGGTTTCCAGTCGCGACGTCCTTCAGCGGCTGCTTCCACCAGGGGTTATCCGCCGGATGGCAAACGAAGGTGTCGACCAGATTCTCGACGGCCTCGACCGCGGCCTTATTGCCGGGCTTTTCCCAGGCGGCGATCATGGCCCGGCCAATCTCCCGATCGGCGACGATGGCCAGGCTCCGCGATACGCCGTAGAGGGGATGGCCGGTATCGTCTTTGGCCAGCTGCGAATGATTCGGGAGAGGATCCTTCGCCACCCGATCGGTCTTGGTCGCCTTGTTGATGTAGTGCACTTCGATCGCCTCATCGCTCGCCGAATGCCAGCCTTTGGCGGCACCCGACCCGGCGCCCCTGGCGCCACCGCTTGCGCCCTCTTTCATGGCGCCCGTGACCTTGCCCAGGCCATGTCCCTGGCTCCATCCCTTAGCGATGCCTTTTGCCGCACCGGCGACTCCGCTCACGGTTCCCTGGACCGCGGCGGCCCCAGCCTGGATGCCTTTCTGCGCGGCTTTGGCCGCGACGATCAGCCCGTCCACGACTGCCAGGACAGCCGCAACGGCGGCCGCCGCGATCGCGGGCGTGATCAGCTCGCCGGCGACCCGACCGACGGCACCGAGTCCCTTTTTGCCGAGCTCGCCCCCGGTCTGCCATCCTTCGACCGTTCCGGACTTGCCTCCATGGAACAGGCCACCAAAAAAGCCCTTGGTGCCGGTCCAGAGTTTTTTGATGCCGTGTCCCTCGTGCCATCCTTTCGCCGCTCCCCGGCCGGCGCCAGCTCCCGCCCCGGCAACCAGGCCGATGGGCGCGCCGATCACACCGCCGGCAACCTTGCCCACGGCGCCCAATCCCTTTTCGCCATATTCGCCGCCCTTCACCCATCCCAGGCGGAGGGCGCCCAGGATCGCAGCCTTGTGGAGCGCTCCCGACCTGATCTCCGACTCCAGGATCTCGAGCTTGCTGACCATCGCGTTGCCTTCTGGACGGACGGAACCGCTGTAGATCTGAGCCCGGCGAGCGCCGTGCGCGAGCCCGCCGGACGGGTCGTAGTCCAGCTGCTTCCGGCGGCCCACGATGCCTTTGTATAGGGGGCTGCTGGCTGGGAGTTCGTGGTCTCGAACCAGCATGTAGATGGCGGCATCGACGAAGTCGCTGTGGCTGAAGTAGTCCTCGACGGCGTGCAGCCCATTGCCGATGGCGGCCATCACCGCCGGGTCCCCGCGCTTGTGGGTCGCCGCAAAGTGGAGCATCCGCTTGCTGTGCTCCTTGCCAACCTCGATGTAGGTGGGCAGGTGCGAAGCGGCAGCCCGCTGCCGGATCATCTCCTTGAAGCTGGGGTCCTGTTCCTCCTTGATCCACAGCCGCTGGGCGTCAGAGAGTTTCGCCTCATCTTTCTTGTCCATCGCCGGCAGCGCCGCCTCTCCCACGTCGGCCTTGGTTACGCCGGCGGTCGGTCGGTCCAGATGCTCGGAGGGCACGTAGCCGCCGATGTCCTCGGCGGTGAGTTGCCGGTTGAACTCGCCCATCGCCAGGACGTTGAGAACGAGCAGCATCATTGGATCGTGGGCGTTGCCAACCTGGGAGAAGTCGCGCATCCAGTTGCCGAAGTACGTCTTGCCGATCTCTCCCTCAGTCATCGTGCCGCCGAAACCGGCCTGATGGAGGGCGTCCGCCTCGATACCGCCGTGGCCAGGCTCGCCGGCTTGATAACGCTGCACCACGGGCGTGTCGTACGGGAGGGCAGGGTGGGGGCTCGTGGTGGCCGACTCCCGGGGCTGCAGGAGCTGCGTCAACGCGGCATTGCCCGCCGTCCGCTGGATCGCGAGCGCCATGGCCGGGGTAAGTTGGCGCTCTTGCGGCGGCGCGGTCAGCGTCGGTAGGACCGATTCGCGCGCGTTACCCGACGGCTTGGCTGATCCTTTCCGGGGCCCACGACCATTGGTCTCGACCCTCGACCTGTCCGGGCGTGCCTGATCTAAGGGCATCTGCTACTGAGGCATACGACCGCCGGAGCGACGCGACTAGAGTCCGCGGGCTAGACCTTTGGACCCGAGATCCTGCCCTATCGGGCACGCGTCCGGTGGTAGGATAAAAAGTAGTACACTCCACCGTGTGCAACGTCCCCGTCGCGGCGCACGCCGTGCGAAGGTCAGCATCAGCCTAGACCCCGCGTTACTCAACGCGGTTGACCGCTACGTTCAGCGGCATGCCGACATGGATCGGAGCAAGGTAATGGAGAGTGCCCTGCAGCACTGGTACCGGGTACGGCAGGACGAGGCCATGGTGGCACAGTTCACCAGACCTGACACAATCCCACCTCGCGAGCAGGAAGGCTGGCGTAAGATACGGCGCTCCGCTGCCAACCGGAAGCTAGGGCGCCCTACCCGGTAAGCGCTTGACTCGGGCACCGAGGCGTGGCGAGTTCTGGATGGTCTACACGCCGGGCCAGCCTGATGATCCGCACCAGCCTCGTCCGGCACTCGTGATCTCGGAAGACATCCGCAACCGTATGCGCGATGACCTGATCGTGATCCCCCTTTTTTCGATTGGCCGATTCGGCCCCACCAGAGTGCCCATCCCTGCGGGTGTTCCCGGCCTTCGCCATCCTCCTGGGCTGCTGTTCTGTGAAGAGATCACCACCATCGACCGCGACTTCCTCCATCGCGGTCCCCTAGGACCTCGCCTGTCGCGACCAATCCTCGAGTCTGTTTTGCGAGCCGTCAGACGCGCAATCGGCGAGGTCGTTCCCGAGCCCTAAAGCGCCAGCGCCAGGCCCCGCGCTGGCCCTACTCATTATACGACTGCATGGTAGTATATGAAGTATGGCTAAGGAGAAAGTGACCATTAGCCTTGATCGACGCAAGGCGGACAGGGCTCGCGCCCTGGTGGCGGCGCAATCCACATCCGAGGTGATCGATCTAGCCCTCGAACGCCTGATCGACAGTGAGCAGCTTCGTCGAGACATTGCTGCTTATCGCCGCCTACCGCCCAGCGACGCCGAAGGGCGCATCGCCGAGTTGGCCGCGTCAAACGGCCTGGCTGACGAGACCGACTGGGAAGCGCTCTATCCGGAGACCGAATCCGATCGCTAGCGCAGCCCGTCGTGGCGAGGTTTGGCTCGCCCGACTCGATAAGGTCCGGCCAATCGTCGTGCTCAGCCGAGATCCCATGGGCCAGCTGCTCCAATCCGTGATCAGTGCACCAGTTACCTCGACAATCCGTGGCCTGTCCACTGAGGTCCGCCTTGGACGAGAGGATGGTCTCCGCGTCGATTCAGTCGCAAACCTTGACAACGTGCAACTGGTCGCGCGGAGCCGGCTCGTGCGCCGCGTCGGTCGCGTAAGGCCGAGGACGATGCAAGCGGTTTGCGGCGCCGTAGCAACGGCTACTGGCTGCACATGATCGCGTGGCTTTCACACTCCGGTGTTGTTCAAGGGGTCATCATCGGCGCCGGATAGGCCCCCACCTCGACCCTCCCCCGTAGGGGCAGGGAGGCTCGACTCAGGCGGCTGCAGGTTTGGGAACGCTGATCCCGCTGCTCCGGCGGACCCATAGCACATCGGAATTGATCGGCAGGTCTGACGGCGAAGCTGCTTGATTCTTTTCGAGCTCGGAAATGATTGCGAGCATCCGGGTGCCCACCTCGAGCGTATTGGCGCGAAACGGAACCCAGCGGTCGTGAGCGTCTGGGCCCAGATTGGCATGGAAGTCGAAGTGCCAGAGGTCCCCGTCCAGGTGAGGGATTGCGTGCTTGTGAACCTCGGCCGAGGGAACGATGAACACCGGATCGGCGAATCGCATAATCCGCCGGTCGAGGAACGCGAAGAAATAGTAGAAGAGCTGATGCGTCACGAGCCGATCCTTCTTGACGGTGAAGCGAATGTGCAGACGGTCGACAGCCCACGGGTGGTCGACGTAGATCGCGGACTTGATCTGAAAGCCGAGGTTCACCAGGAAGTCGCCACGACGGTGGACATCGGCGTCGCGGCGGTCGTCATCCGTCGCCGGCCGTCCGACCTCGAGCGAGCCGTCGCTGCCGAGGACGGTCAGGACGATGAACATCAGCTCGGATAGGATGCCCTGCTGCACAAGGCTGATCGGCATACCCCCAAAACGCAGGTTCGTTCGGTTTCTGGCCCACCCTAAATCAGCTGCGATCGAGGCTGTCGCCACGCCCGGCCGCAATGGCGGGAGGTGTATGAACCCGGTGGTAGTGCCGACCGGCGTAGAGCGTGGCTTCAGCGGCCGGCCCGAAATACGCGCCACACCACGAACATTTGACCGCTTCCTCCAGGGGACCGTCGTTGGCATGCCGCTCGCCCCACCAGCGCTGGGCGTCGGCCAGGGATGGGAACGTCGGGATCGCCTCGCCGACCCGGTCCCGAATGCTGCTGCCGTTGGGTCCATAGATCCGCCAGCGCCCGTGCTTGGTTAGCCGTGCCTCCGCCATCTATGAATCGGACGTTTGGGATTGGGAAATTTGACAACCGGTTGGTAAGAAAGTGTGGCGGGCTTGCGTCCAATTGTCCGCGTCTGGGTAGCTTGATTCCAGTTTCCTGCACTGTTTGTGACGACCAGGTCTTCGGCCCCGCGACACCCGCTTGCCCTTTCGGGTATGAGGCCGTTCGCCGTGGGCTGCCCGAACGCCTCTTCGCGCCCAAGCCCCGTCGACTAACACTGAAGGTTCGATGGGTGGAGACGATTCCGTGGTAGACCGCCATTGATGGGCGAGGGCACAACCCACCAAGAGCGACCGGCTGAGCAGGCGGCAGTGGGGCGGCAGCAGCCAAGCGCCGAGGTTGCCGTAGAGTCCAGCGAACTCAGCTCTGGGCTAGCCAGTGTTCGTCCATCCGACTTGTCACCAGCCGCGCTTCTCCAGTTGCAGCGGGTTGCCGGCAACAGTGCGGTGGCCAGACTGCTCGCCCAGTCCCCCTCGGTGCAGCGCGATGATGCCACTGCCCCCGTGTCCTCTCCGGCCCCCTCGTCAACCCTCCCCCAAAGGGAGCCTTGTCGACACTGGTGAAGGCAGCGCCGCCCAAGGCCCCCGCTCCCGGGCCGTCTACCTCGCCCAGGCCCAGTCCGGCGGCGCCGCCCGTTACGCAACCTGGACCTCCGCCTTTTGCGCCGAAGCCGGCCGTTATGCCGGGATTGCAGGAACCGGTGGGAGGCCAGGGAACTGCTGCGGCGGATACCGCGACGGCGGCAGCAGCCGCGCCGGGTCAGAAGGTGGAAGCGCCGGTGAGCCCACTAGCGCCACAACCGCCAGCACCATCGTCCGGCGGGTCCCAGGGCTTGCTCAAGTTTCAGGAGCTCGCGGCCAAGCGCCGCACCGAACTGCTGGCCCAGTCGGATACCAGGGCTGCCCAGATCCGGCAAGCGGTTGCGGCTGCCAAGCAGCACCTGCAGACGGATCACGCGGCCGAGGCCGGTGAGATCCAGCAGGTCTTCGACCAGTCCATCGCGCAGATCGGGACGGCGCAGCAAAAGACGAAGGCCGAAATCACGACGAACCGGGAGGTGAAGATCCGCGAAGTTAGCATCGCTGCCGAGCTGGAGCTGGCCAACCTCGAGGCCACGGTCCCCAAGAAGCAGGCAGAAATGCGAGCGGCGGGCGCCAGCCGCCAGCAATCGGCCGTCAACTTTGGGGAGCAAGAAGCGCAACGGGCGATTGCCGATTGCGACAAGAAAGCGATCCAGGCGCTCGCCATCGGCGAGCGTAAGGTCGTTCAATACCAGGCTCGGGAGCGCGGGGGAGAGATGGGCGCCGAAGCGCGGCGGATGGCCGCGGAGGCCGCCAGCCAGATCCGCGAGGCCGGCGCCGAGATCGCGAAAGATGTCCGTAACGACGCCCAGGGCCTCGGAGTGAAATTCGTCGACGAGGCAAATGAGGCGGCTGCAAGCTTTGCCGATGGAGTGCCGGCCGCGCGGAAGAAGATCGAACAGGAGCGCGAGCACTCCCTGCAGGGCCTAACGGAGATGGCCCAGCAAGCCCTGGCACAACTCGAGAAGGCGGCCAGCGAAACGACGGCCAGCCTGACCAACCAACGAGCGGGCGTGATGATGCAGACCAAGCAGTCAGGGGACGGCGGGGCGGCCGCGTTGGATGAGGCAGCCGAACGGGCGGTAGCAAGCCAGCAAGCGCAGACGCTGCAGATGTCCTCGGAACTCGATCAATTCACGGCCGGGATCGGCCAACGAGCAACGAAGGCTCGCGACCTCGAGGCGGCTGGCGCCTATCTCAGCTCTGTCTTAGATGAGTTCGACGATGCCTCGGTGCGATTTGTCAGCGACTCGAGCAAGGCGTTCGACGCCAGCCGAGCGGAGGCCAAGAATCGCGCCAAAACGCAGCTGGCACCATTGCTGGATCCCATCCGCAACACCGGAGCGGGCTTCGAGGCGCAATCGGCCAAGGCATCCGCCGACCTTGCCAAGAGCATGACGGACGCGACGACGCAGAGTGTCACGTCGATGAAGACGACGGTCGCCGACCTCGAGGCGGACCTTCAAAAGTCGATCGACCAGAGCTCGGCCAACTGGGACAAGCAGCTCACCGACGGGCAGGCCGAAATCCGCGCCAAGGTCGACAAGGGACTTGCCGAACAGGCAAAGGTCCTCGACGGACTGCCGGCCAAGATGGATGACCGTGCTCAAGAGATCGCCGATGAAAGCTGGCTGTCCCGCGGGCTCAAATTCGTGGGCGGCATCCTGCTGGGATTCCTAAAAGCGCTGGGCATCGCCCTGCTGGCCATCCTGGCCCTTGCCCTCCTCGTCGTCCTCATCGTGCTCTTTATCGCGTACGTCGTTCCAGGCGGTTTGGGGATCATCCTCGCGGCCGCCATCTTCCTCACCGTCAATGCCGCCGCCATCGCTCTGGTTGCCGAAGTCGTCGGTGTCCTCCTCGGCATCGGCATCCTCTGCCTTGCGGCCTACAAGCTGTATCAGGCCAAGGCGCGCAATGACCTCAGTCCCGAGCAGCGCGGCGAGTTGGTGGGCGGTGCGCTCTTCGACATCGTGACCGTCGTCTTCGGCGCAAAGATCGTGGGGAAGCTCGTGGAATGGTTGCGCATTCGTCCGCCGGTTCTGCCGGACGCTCCGCCCCCAGTGCAGGAAGAAATACCGGTTGTCAAGACGATTCCCAACGATCCGGCGGCGCCCGTGCCCGTCGCGGACGCCAAGCCGGCGGGCGAGCCGGCGCGGCCGGTCGCCGCTGGCGCGCCAGCAAAGGTGCTCGATCCCGAGGCATTTGGCCGCGCGATCGGTGCGGAGCTACGAGGCCAGCGCGGGGCGTTCCGCGCGATCTGCGACCGAGTAACGGCCGCCAAGCTGCCGCAGGCCGATGCCGTCAGAGCCGTGGAAGGCGCAACGAAGGAGATGGGACTCAACCTCGCGACGGTCCCGCTCGAAGACGGAAGCGTCGTCGTCAGCTCGGTGATGCCGGGCACGCAGGTGCCGGTTGTTGTCATCCGGCCTGACGGCACCGCCTTCTATGGCAGCGCGGACCTGATCGTTGACCCGACCAACCTTGCTCGCCCACTTCGCCTCGAAAACGTTCAGCCGCGGGGCGCAGCTGGTCCCGGCCCCGTGCCGGCCGCCGGAGCCAAGGCCGCGGAAGATCTGACCAAGGCACCGACCCAGGCTCCTCCCGCGGCTGGAACGGCAACCGCGACGGCGACCGCGCGCGAGGTCACGACGACGCCGGTGCAGTTACAGAGTAAGTTCAAACACGCGGCCGACTTCGGCATCAAGGGGAACTGGAATCCCGAAAATGGCAAGGCGTTCGATGCCGCCATCAAGGCCCACGTCGAGGCCCCGGACGTGCAGTTGATCGAAGGCAGCTACCGCGGCGATCCGGCGCGGATCTTCGTCGATCCAAAGAGCGGACTGGCCGTCATCACGACGCCGTCTGGCGAATTCATCAGCGGCTGGAAATTGAACCCGCAGCAGTTGCAGAATGTCCTGACGACCGGAAAGCTGGGAGGCGGATGATGCGCACGGTGTCGATCACGGAGTACCGCTCGTTGATGCGAGACTTCCTCGATGGCCACATTCCAGCCACTGACTTCGAGACTCGGTACCTGCGGCTGTTCAAGGAAGACGACTCGAGGCGGCCACAACACGCCTTCCAGATTCTGGACCGGCTGTTCGCAGACGTTGACGCGTTTTCGCCCGATCCTGCCCTGCGTGGTGATGACGGACTGGACGAGCTCGAGCTCCGAGCCCAGGTCGCAGCTGCCTTGCGGGAACTCGACGCGGTCAAAGGCTGAGCCATCGCTAGCCTCGACCGCGATTGATCGCCTCGCGCGCACTTCGTCACATCGTCGGCGCCGATCACCACCCGCGTGTCGGTCGCCAGATAGGCAAAGCTGACATTGACTTCGGCTTCAGCCAGGCGCTGAAGAATCATGGATAACTCGCCCGGTCGGGCCGTACCTGGGTCCCGGGCCAGGATGTGAACGACACCTGCGACCTCGGCGATTAACCACGGCGGAGATATCGCAGCCGTTAGCAGGATTTGCCTCGGCCAGCAGTCAAGCTGCTCTCCGTAGCTTGGACCGCCGCTTCCTGGCCTAGACCATCCCTGGCTCGATGGTGAAATCGGCGCCAAGTCGGGACGCTGTGGGGGATTGCTCGGCTGCGCGAAGAATTTGAAGCAATCGGGGGCCGAGCTCTTTGCACAGGACCCGGTAGGGGGCCCACATGTCGTGCGAGTGGAGCGCCATGTTCGCGTGGAACAGGAACGCCACCTGTCTCGTCTTCTTGTACTTGGCTGTGGACTTGATGTAGGCGAAGAAAACCTCCGAAGGAATGAGAAACAGTGGGTCCCGGAACGTCATCGTCTCGGTATCGAGGAAGGCAAATAAGAACCAGTACAGCGGATGGCTGATCAACGATGGATGCTTGGATTTGAATCGAACGGCAAGGCGTTGGCTATTTTCATCGCCATCCCGAAGGGTTAACGCTTGACCGTGCCATGCCTGTAGTCGAAGTGCATGATGTCCTTCGCCCCGCCATACAGCCCACCCCACAGGAGGTCGGCATCAACCAGCGCCTGGACCAGTGCCTTCGGCAGGTCCATGATGCCGATTTGCTCGGGGTGCCGGAGCTTGCCACCGGCCACGAAGTCACCTTGCTTCGAGCTGGCGATATCCGCTCGCAGAGCCTGGCGCCAACCTTTGAGGTCAGTCTTGCCGCCGTTCCTCTCCACCCGCCACCCGAGGTATTGCTTGGCCTCGTCTTCTGGGGCATTGGGAGGATAGCCCTTCTCGGTCGCGTGGTCCCGGAGGCTCAAGTAGGTCTTGAGAGCTTCAGAGGCCTCATGGAACTTGTCCCACATCTCGCCTGCGACTTTGGCGTTGATGGCCTCGGCTCCGGCCAGGATGTTGAACTCCTTTCCATTGATGAGTTGAGTCGCGTGTCTGATCATTCTCGCGGCGGGGGGACTGTCTCCTCCTGATAGCCCAACAAACGGATTGCCGAAATAATTGATGTCCACAGCCAGGCCATAGCAGTGCATGCTGGGGCGGTCGCCACCAGTTGCGGCCTTCGGCGGTCGCAGGCCGGCCAGGCTGATGCTTTGGGCGATTGTCTCCGCACCCTTCGCCCCAACGCCGAAGGTCCCAGGCGCCGGATCGGCGCGCAGTTTGGCCTCGGCAATCTTCAGTTGCGTGAGGAGCTCCTGGTGCACTCCCTTGCTCGCACCTCCGCTAGGCTCGATCGTGAGCCCGAGAAAGGTGGCATCCGGCTTGATATCCGCATACCACTCCGCCAGGGTCTTCTTGCCCTTTACCACGACGTCCTTCTCGATGTCGCCCTTGGCCAGGGCAGCGCTCGCGTTGTCCATTGAACCCCAATCAGTCTTGATCTTCGTCTCGAGCCGGGTCGTTTCCGCCTGGAGGGTTTGTAACTTTTCAGTGTCGTCTGCGCTTGGCGGGTGCTTCGCTGCCTCGAGTCGTCGCTTCAAGGCCCCAAGGTTCCGGTACGCCGCATGAAGCGAACTCCAGTCGGTCCGCAGCTGACCGAGCTTCTTCCGGTCATCGTCACTGAGCGTGTAGTGCGCTGCCAGCTTGGCGCCTCTCGCGGTATCGGCCGTGGTCGGCGTCTTCGCGCTTGGCGCCGCAGTTGTTGCTGGCGCCGGAGTCGTGGACGGCGCCGGCGCTGGCGTGTCCTTTGTCGGACCAGCAGCGGGCGGCCCGGCCGGTGCCTTGCCCCCGGCTGCGGGAGATGGTGGGGGTGGCCGCCGCCGGGCCTTGGCGAGAGCCGGACGGACGATGGACTGCTGGATCTGTCTCCACTCGTCGCCGGCCGCCTGGTCGCCTGGGGCTATCCGGCCCGAACCCGGGTGTCTCAAGTACCAGACGATGTCTGTGAGATTGACTTCGTCCCGAACGCCCGCGGCGATGACTTGGCTAAGGGCGGCGTCGAGGGGGGTGGCTCCAGCTAACACGGCCAGCAGCCATCCGCCACCAAAGCCGGTCAGTGCGGCAAGCGAATCAAGCGTCATTCCGCCGGCCTGGCCGCCTGCCGGTGGCGCTGGCTCACGGGTTCCGTGCTTCTCGGCGGGCTGCGGTGCAGTGTTGCCCGGCGGTGGCGTCGGCGCTTTGGCGGGTGCAGCGGGGGTGCTCGTGGTCGCCTTCGCTCCGGCAGATGGCAGCGTTTCCAGGGCCTTCTCGAGCCCGGCGGCGACGATGCCATGATGGCCCGCCGACTCCTCAGGATTGATCCGGTAATTGTCCGCAAGCAGAGCCCGGATCTCGTCATAGTGTGCGCCGGCGATCTTGCGCAATGTCGGTTCGTTCGTGACCATCCAGCCCTTGTCCCCGTAGATTGCTGCCTGCAGCTGCCGATACGTCGTCCGGTAAGTAGGGCCGGATTCGCCAACGAACCGGAACGCCTCCTCGACGAGGTATTTCTTCTGCGCCTGAAAGGCGGCATCCAGCGCGGAAGGAGCTGCGTCCGGTGGCGCCTTACGTTTGTCGAGTTCATCCCGTGCCTGATCGAGCTCGTGGGTCACGAAGGATCTGTATTCGTCAAGGCGGGACGCCTCGATGCTCTCGAAGGCGAACATCCCGGCGAGCCGTTTCTTGCCCTTCGTCCCGGCGGCCCGGATCATATCGAGCCCTCCGCCACTATGCGCCGAAAGCACGACATCATTGGCCGCCGATCCCTCGGGCAGGCGCTTCAGATCGACCAGCCGCCTGATCGCATCATCGACCAGGGCGTCGGTCTTAAACCTGCCGAAGTTGACGCCATGTGACGTATGAGGCTTGCTGTCCTTACCTATCCTCGTCACCGCAAAGGTCCTGCCGGCTGGCAACAGGCCGATCATGCGCGCATCTGCACGGCTCCCGACGAATGCCTGCAGTTGTTCGGGGACTTGGAACTCGGGTGGTGCTTGACCATCGGTTCCGATCTGGCCCTCGTAGTCGACGTCGGTGTTGATGCCGTGCAGATGCAGGAGCACCGAGATCGAGGGGCTGGCTGCCGCGCCTTCCAGAGCCTTGGGTACCAACGCGACGGCACTGTGTCGGTGCTTCGGAGAGACACCGCTGAGTGCCTCCAGTGCGTCGAGCGGAATCGTGTCGATCGCCGCGCCAGCTGCTGGGGCGGGTTTGGTAGGTGCTGTCGCAGCAGGACTGTCGCGCTGCAGCGAAGTCAAGAGATCGCTGACGGCAGCGTTGCCTGCCGTGCGCTGCAGGTCCAGGACGGCTCCCGCGAATGTGGTTGCTGACGAACTCCGACGAAGCGGTTGCCCGCGCGTGGTCGGCGCATGCTTCGCTGCGGGCGTTTTGGAGTTCGAGCCACGCGCAGGCACGGGTGCCACCAGATAGCCAGCTTTGATCGCCGATGTTGGCGACACAAGCCGCGCGCGAGCAGTTGTTGGGGAATTCGACGGTGCCCGTTGGGGCAGGTCGCGTCAGACGCCGACGGGCCTGTATAGCGCCTGTATATAGGATGCGCGGCGCTTAGCGAACAGATGTTCGGCTGGTGCCGCGATCAGGCTTGCTGCGCATTTACCAATTAGTGGGCAACGAGGCGCCGCCGGATCTTTTTGTACTCGCTCTCAGACAGCAGCTTCCTGGATAGCAGCTCACGCGGTTCGCGGAAGTATCCATCCTTCTCCCGCGACTCGACGATCGCCTGAGCGTCATCGCGGTCCAGACCGAGTTTGACGTGCATCCACTCAGCGCCCGCGTCGTTGATGTCGACCATGGTTCGGAAGTAGGCGTTGAGGTTTTTCTCCAGTTCGAAGATGCGCTCGCGGTGGTCAGCTCCGCTGCTCCTTTCCATCTGGCGCAACGCCTCGATCTCAGCCATCGTGCTGACACCGGTGCCGCCGCCGGTGCCCTGCATCACCGACTCGTCCTCCCGCAAGAGGCCCTCGATGTGAGCCGTTAACCAGCGCTCGGCATACACAGTAGCGGCGGCCGAGCCATGCAACCCGATGCCCAGCTGATGCAGCGACTCGAGTACATTTGGCGGGAGCCGTTCTGTGTGCTCCCAGCCTGCTCGTCGCGCCTCGGCGAATGCGATCTTGGCCTGGTCCAATGCACCCGGATTGTCCGTCATGAACTTGTCGTGCACGTCCAACAGATGGGCGGCATCCGTCTCCTCCGCCAGCTTGACGTTGGCGAGGAAGCCTTCGACATCGCCCTGCTTGGGCTCAGCCAGGTGATCTGTGGTTTTTTCGAACGTCTTCTCGGCCAACTTCTTCATGAACATGATGAAGAGCTTCTCCTCAGGAAAGACGACGTCCAGGCCGAAGGAAAAGACCGCGTGCAGCAGCGCCAGCGCCAGGTAGGGACTGGATTCCTCTTTGGCCTTCTCCCGGTTTCGGAACCAGACTTCAAAATTGTCCAGCCCGAGGTGATGTCCTTCTTTGACAGCAGCGGCATAGCGGTCGAGCTCTTTTCCTATCGCAGACTCCGCTTCGCCCCCCTCGAGTCGCAAGACATCTCGGCGCGCCTTGGGGACTTTGATGACCTCCGGCTCCATCTCGACCACGCCCTTGCTGGCGTGCTTGCGCTGCACGGGGCCCAGCAGCTGCGTGGCCAGCTTGTGGGCGGTTGAACTTGTCAGCAACATGGTCGTCGCTTCGTTTCCGGCCTGCCGCTGGAGATTACGAAGTTGCGCCACCACTCGGCTATCGTGTGGCGCACCGGCCTGGTGCTGGGCGCGCGGGCCAGCGGCCCCCAGTTCCTCGCTCTTGTGCGCTTTCTTCAACCACGCCCAGAATTCGGCGGAAAAGGTTGGCCGGCAAGCGGTGTCAGGGCAGCCAATGGGGCTGAACGTCTGCCTCATTGGGCAAATCGGAGAGGCTGTCCACCGACATCAGCGTGGGCGTTCTGGCCATCGTAAACGGAAGTCCCCGAGGGTCACATCTGCGAGTGTGGACGGCGCTGGAGCTACCTTCCGGCGCACTGGGAACCCATTTACACCATTGAGGAGCTACGCAAGCGGCAGCAGGGCGGAGCATTTAGCCGCAGGCGAATCAATTGATGGAAGCAGCATCGTCTGGGGTCGAACGGACCACGTTGCGCCCGACCACGAAGTGACCAGCCAGCACGGCTTCGATCCCTTCGAGGAACTCCTCGGGTGAAGCGTCTTTCGTGAAGAAGCCCACCGCGCCGCTGCTGAGCGCCTCGACGAGGGCTTCCGCGTCTTCGGGGTCGGCCAGCAGCACGCCACGGATGGTCGGGTTCAGCTGGCGCGCGCGAGTGACGAGCTCCGGGCCGGCGACCGGCTCCGATCGAAGCTCGCAAATGATGAGGTCAACCGGCCGTTCCGCGAGCATCTCGAGTGCCTGTTCCGAGCTGGTGGTGATCTCCACCTCGGCCTCCCGGTTTTCGGCGATGACTTTACTCAGGGCCGCCAGGAAGAGGGCATGCCGGTCGACCAGGAGGACCATGAGCCCGTCGCCCGTGGGCGACTGCCGCTCTGGCGCGACCATGCGACGGACTCTAGATGAGCAGATTCCAGGAAGGAATGGGCAGAAACGAACCTGCGCTGGGAGGGCCGCCGGCCCCACTCTGCCCTCCCTCTGAAGGGGAAGAAAGGGCGTTAGGGCTCGACGAGCCCTTTGCGCACAGCGTAGAGAACGGCTTGCGCCCGATCGTAGATGTGCAGCTTCTCGTAGATGTGGCTGATGTGATTGCGCACCGTTTTCTCGCTGACGGTCAACCAGCGGGCGATCTGCTTGTTGGGGTGCCCGATGGCGATCAACTTCAGAATCTCGACTTCACGGGTGGTCAGGCCGTCGTAGAACTCCTGGGGCGTTGACGTACCGCTGAGCATCTCGACGACGCGGTTCGCGACCGCGCTCGCCATCACCCGCTCGCCAGACATGACCGCCGTCAGGCTCGCCACGATGGCCTCGACGCTAGCGTCCTTGAGCACATAGCCACTGGCGCCGGCGCGGAGCGCCTGCAGCACGTAGCTATCGGTTTCGAAGGTCGTGAGAATCAGAATTTTGATCTCCGGATGCTCGCCGACGATGCGGCGGGTCGCCTCGATCCCGTCGAGGTTGGGCATCTTCAGATCCATTAGCACCACATCGGGCTTGATGGCCGCTGCTTTTTTGACGGCATCCACGCCGTCGACCGCCTGGCCGACAACGCGCACGCGAGGATCACCGTCCAGCAGGTGAGCCAGGCCGGAGCGAAACAGATTCTGGTCGTCGGCGACCAGCACGCGGACGACGGCGACTTGTGTGGCAATCACGCTGATGCCCTCTCTCGATCCTCGACCGCGTCGAGGGTCAACTGAGCCGCGGGCAGACGGTGGGACGAAATAGCCGGCTTCAGGTAGCGCGGCACCTCGAGCGAGACCACCGTGCCCTCCCCGGGGCGGCTGCGAATCGAGTACACCCCACCGACTTCGGCCATGCGCTCGCTGCTGCTCAGCAGGCCGAGACCCCAGGCCTCGAGCGATGGCTCGACCGGAAGCGGCGCGAAGCCGGCGCCGTCGTCCCGAACGGTCACCGTGATCCGGCTGCCCGACTCGACCAGGCGCACGTCGACGTTCCGCGCCGCGCCGTGGCGGATGGCGTTGGTGATCGCCTCGCGAATCGACCATGCCAGGGCCCGAGCGACCCTGGGAGCGAGTCGTGTGTGGTCACGGGCATCGATCCAGCGAAAGGCGCGGCCGGTGGCCCGCGCCACCCGCTCGCCATAGGCACGGGCGCCGCGCAGCGCGTCGTCCGGCGTGCCCCGCCGGATACGATAGGCGACGGCCCGCACCGACTGGAGGGCATTCCGAGCCTCGCGCTCGAGGAGCAAAAGGTCGGCTCGACCTGCCTGGCCGCGATCGAGCGCGACCCGGATTTCAATCAGGAGGGTGAACAGCGACTGGCCGACGCCATCGTGCAGCTCTCGCGCCAGCTGAGACCGGGCGGCCGAGGGAGGGCCGGCCAGGGCTGGCCCGTCTGACGAAGGAAGGTGGTCGACGAGATTGACGAGCCCTGGGAATGGGCGTTGTGGGTTAGCTGTTACCGGTATTGATTCCACGCTGGGTGTCCCCTCCTACGGATCTCCGCTGCTTCGCAATCTCGCGAAGCGAACGACAGAGTACCATCGGTGAGAATCCGTTATCAAGGCCCGACCCCGAAGATTTCCTCAAATTCGGCGCTCATTTGAGCGTGGTTGTAAAGCGAAGGATCGCCGGAAATCGAGACGCACCCTTACTGATCGCTTAGGCCGGAGAACGTGATTGGAATTCAAACTTGACAAGAACGGCGGCTTCCATGGTCGGACCTGGTGCCCGTACTTGACAGACTGACCTTGCTGCGCGTCGTCTTGTCACGCCCTGTCAAGTAACAGTTACCAATTCTTGGGATGGTTTACAGAGCGGGACTGACCGCACCCACGACCGGGACAGGTTGTTCAACGCCTGGGCTCCCGTCGCCGTGATTCGACCCCGCCCATTTCTCTCACGACCGATCGACCGTACGCTGTGGGACGCAAAAAATGGCGATCGCGATGACCACGGCGGGCGAGCGG
The DNA here is from genome assembly GCA_035716185.1 of Candidatus Dormiibacterota bacterium. GTDB lineage: Bacteria > Chloroflexota > Dormibacteria > CF-121 > CF-121 > CF-13. The sequence continues at coordinate 16,895 of DASTJZ010000169.1, read as the reverse complement.
ACCGAAACTCTTGCCGCCACCGCGTGGCTGGCGACCTATCGGGTGAGCGTCATCATCCCGGCGCTCAACGAAGCCGACAACCTCGCGCACGTGCTGCCGCGAATCCCGATGTGGGTGCACGAGGTGCTGCTGGTGGATGGCAACTCCACCGACGACACCGTCGTCGTGGCCCGCCGGCTGTGGCCCTCCATCCAGATCGTGGCGCAGCGCGGCCGGGGAAAGGGCGCAGCGTTGCGCAGCGGCTTCGACGCCGCCACCGGTGACATGATCATCATGCTCGATGCCGACGGTTCCACCGACCCGTCGGAGATCCCGGCCTTTGTGGGCGCGCTCCTCGGTGGCGCCGACTTCGCCAAAGGCAGCCGGTTCGTCCAGGGCGGGGGAACCGCCGACATGTCCGTCCTGCGCCGCGCCGGCAACCTGGTCTTCACCCTGCTGGCCCGGATGCTGTTTGGCAATCGCTTCAGCGACCTCTGCTATGGCTACAACGCCTTCTGGGCGCGCGTCCTCCCCAGGCTCGCCCTGGACGGCGACGGGTTCGAAATCGAAACCATGATCAACCTGCGCGCCGTCCGCGCCGGACTCGAAATCCGCGAGGTCGCCAGCTTCGAGAAGGCTCGCGTCTATGGCGTCAGCCGCCTGCGCACGATCCCGGATGGCTGGCGGGTGCTGAAGACGATCTGGCGAGAGTGGCGCGGGCCGGCTCTCCAGGGGGAGCTGGCGCCGCAGTGAGGTCACATCGAGAACCACGCATTTGCGTGGTCGGCGCCGGCACGCATTTCCTGAGCGGGATCAGCTACTACACGATGCGTCTGGCCAATGCCCTGGCGGGCCGCCATCGCGTGTCGGTGATCCTGATGCGCCGCCTGCTTCCGGCCCGCTTCTACCCGGGTCGCTCCAGGGTGGGCGCGTCGCTCGGCCGGTTCGAGTATGGCGGCCCGACCGAGAGCGTGGACTGGTTCTGGTTTCCGAGTATTCTGCGGGCGGTCGCCTTGCTCGTCCGGGAGCGGCCCGACGTCGCCGTCTTCCAGTGGTGGAGCGCGACCGCCCTCCACTCGTACGTCTTCCTGGCCCTGGTCACCCGTGTCCTGGGGGGCCGCGTGATCATCGAGTTCCATGAGCTCCTCGACACGGCCGAGGCCCGGTTGCCGATCGTTTACGCCTACGTGCGTTTCATGGCACCCGTCCTCCTGCGGCTTGCGAGCGGCACGGTCGTCCACTCAGAATTCGACCGTGCCGCCGTGCGCCGCACCTACCGGATCGGCCGGCGCCCGGTACTGCTGGTTCCGCATGGCCCGTACGACCAGTACGTCGCCACCGTACCCTCCTCCAGAAGCGGAGCGGAAGACTCGTGCAATCTCCTCTTCTTCGGCGTGATCCGCCCATTCAAGGGGCTGGAAGATCTGATCGTCGCCTTCGATGCCATCCCCCAGGCCGAGATCGCTCGCTACCGCCTGACGATCGTCGGCGAGACCTGGGAGGGCTGGACGAAGCCCGCGGACCTGATCGCCCGGTCGCGGTACCGGGATCGGATCACGTTCATCAACCGCTACGTCCACGACGACGAAGTCGGCCAGGTGTTCGCGGAGGCCGATGCCGTCGTCCTCCCATACCATCGCTCTTCGGCGAGCGGACCGCTGCAGATTGCGATGAGCTGCGGCCTGCCGGTCGTGGTCACGGCGGTCGGTGGCCTGCCGGAGGCCGTCGGCGGCTACGACGGCGCGATCCTGGTGCCGGCTCGTGATCCCGACGCTTTACGCCATGCGCTGGGCCGAGCGGCAGCTCTGAGGGGCCGTCGCTTCAGCGACCCTCACTCGTGGACGATCGCGGTCGAACATTATGACCGCCTCTTTGCCGCATTCCGTGCGGGACGGAAGGCGGTGCAGGGGGCGGTGGCCTGACCATGCTGAAATTCGCTGAACGACGGGAGTCGCCGAGGTCGCTGGAGGCCTTCCTCCGCGACGCGCATGCGCTGCGGCTGGCGGAGGAACGATCGCAGGCGATGTTCTGGAGCCGCCGCGTGAATCGTCCGCTGGGCGCCATCATCGCCCTGCGGCTGCTCGACACCCGGGTCTCGCCCAACAGCGTCAGCATCGCGGGGGCGATCGCGCAGCTGGCCGGTGCCGCGCTCGTCCTGGCAGCGCCAGTACCGGCTCCCGCGCCGCTGGTCGTGATGGTCTTTGTCGTCTGGCAGCTCGCGCTCACGCTCGACAACGCGGACGGTCTCCTGGCCCGCGCCCGCGGCGTGTCGTCGCCATTCGGGGCCTGGCTCGACCAGATCATCGATTTCGTCAACCACTCCGCGGTGGTGGTGTCGTTGGCGGCGTTCGTCGTGCGCGCATTCGCGTTTGGGGCGGTGCAGGCCTCCATCTTCGCGACGCTCGTCCTGGCAGGCAGTCTCGTCGGCCTCTTCGCCTCCGCCCAACGCAATGCCTTACTCGGCACGAAGCCGGCGCTCCGCCCAGCAGCGCAAGCGCGCCTGCGGATCCTGCTCAAGGCACGACACCTGACCGATTACGGGTTGTTCCTGGCCGTCGCCTCCATCGGGCTCGCCTGGCCACCAGTGCTTCTCGTTGTCCTTGTCCTGACGCCCGTGCTAATTACGACCTCGGTCGCGGCACAGGTGGCCATCAACTGGCCACGGCGTGGGAAAGCAACTCCGGCGGACCGCTGAGGTCGGCACGCCCTCGGGCGTGCTCGACGGGCCGGTGCTGCTGAATTCAGATCGGTTCTAGTTCAGCCGGCGTAAAGCCTCTAGCTCCTTCAGCTCAATGGCGTCGCATGCCTACGCTCGTGACAAGCGTGGCGACCCGGCCCGCCTGCGGCGCGCCCGAGGGCGTGCCTCCCCGCACCCCGCCGGATTTCTGCCTATCTCGCCGAGAACAATATCTCGGTCAGGACATCTTGAGTCGAGTCACGTTTCAAGCATTATCGGCGAACCCTGCTCGAGTGACGCCCGCGCGGCCTCCGCGATGCGCTGCGCTTCGACCGCGTCTCGGACCGTCGCGCCGGCATCGGCGCCTCCCGAAACCGCCTCGAGGAATCCTGCCAGCTCGTTGCGATAGGCGTCCTCGAAGCGGGTTTCCCAGGAACTGCAGCGCTCGCTCCTCGACCTCACCGCCACGTGATCGCGGCTGCCCACCAGCTCGGCGCGCACCTGGTAGCCGTCGGGCGACAAGCGGGTGACGGTGAGCGCGGCAAGCGCCCCGCCCGTCAGGCGCAGGCTCGCGGTGATCGTGTCCGGATCGAATCGAGGATCGAACACCTGCCGCTCCCGGTCGGCGCCATCGACGTACACGGACAAGACTTCCTGGCCCGACAGCCAGCGCACCAGGTCGAAGTCGTGAATCGCGGTGTTGCGAAAGAGGTTCGTCCTGGGCGATGGAGGACGACCCGGTTCGGTGGTCTGGAGCCACATCAGATGAAGCCTGCCCAGCCGGCCTTCCAGCCGGGCCGCTCGGGCGGCGCGATATCCGTCGTCGAAGCGGCGTTGAAACCCAACCCTGACGAGGACGCCAGACCGATCGACAAAATCGGCCAGGTCAATCGCGGCCGCGACGCTTTCGGCCAGCGGCTTCTCGCACAGCACGGGGCAGCCACGCTCAACGGCGGCCCTGACGAGGGCCGCATGCGTCTCCACAGGCGTCGCGATCACGGCGGCATCGGCGGATGCAACGGCGTGGATCGGGTCCGGCGCCACGTCGGCGCCGAGGCCTTCCGCAATCACTTTTGCGCGATCGATATCGGCGTCGGCGACCACCAACCGGGTGACGGCATTCGCATTCGCCAGCAGCCTGGCATGAAGCTGCCCCATGCGCCCCACCCCGATGACCGCGACGTTCACGACACCGTCCGCCTTTACCCGGTGGCGGCGGCCTCTTCGATTGGCTTCACGGCGAGGGCGATGTCAAAGACCGCGGCGCGCCGAAGCAGCGGCGCGCCATGATCGGCGAGCCACTGGAGCAGCCGATCGACCTGAAGGCCCATACCGTTCGGCAGGACATTTCGCCCGAGGAAGGTGAACGGTCCGAAGCCAACACCCGCGACTCGTAGAGGGTGGAGGCCGGCCGAGCGCAGCAGGCGATCAAAATCGCGCAGCTTCGCCATGGCAGGCCATTGGATGAGCGGCGCTTCTCCCGAATCCCGCCCATTGCGGCCCCGGATCATCCGGATCAGCCCGCGAACCGACGCGTGCCATCCTGGGTCCAGTCCCCGGGCCAGGCTCGAGGCGTTGTCCATCGTGACGATCACATACCCGCCCGGCTTCAAGATCCGCGTGATTTCGCCCAGGGCGCGTTCGGGTCGCCGGACCCAGGGGAGAAGACCAATGGCGACGACGAGGTCGCACGTCGCGGACGGCACCTCGAGCCGCTGGGCGTCAGACGCGATCGGGACGACGAGATCGGCGACGCCCGCTCGAGAGGCGTTTTGGGCGACGTGGGTGAGCATGGGTTCGCTGGCATCGATGGCTGCGACGCGGATCCCGTGTTCGGCGAGGGCCACGGCGAAGTGGCCGGCCCCGGTTCCGACGTCTGCCGCGATGGCGCCGGGTGCGGCGACCGTCGTGGCCCAGCGCAAGGCGATCGCCATCCGATTGCGATAGACCTGCCCCTTGACGGTGTCGCTAGCGTAAACGCGATCCCAATATTTCGAAGCGTCGTCGAAATACGTTGCCGTCGAGGACTGCTCCACCACGTGATCAGGCCGAGGCTGGCAGCGCCGTCGCGTAGGTGCTCACGGCGGCGCGGTGCTCCAGGATCGCCGTCACGATCTCGACGTCCGCCGGAACCGTCACCTTGATGTTCGCCCGCTCACCGGGTACCGGTGTGACCGTTGTGCCGGCCATCTGGACGAGGAGGCTTTCATCGATGATCGGCTCGCCACCCCAGGGATCGTGCGCGGCGTAGGCGTCGAGGAGGAGCTGCCGGCGAATGGCTTGCGGGGTCTGGGCAAGGTTGAGCCCGTAGCGGTCGATCCAATCGACGATGCTGAACTTGCGCAGGCGGCGCAGGCTCTCGGAGAGGGGCACCAGCGGAACGGCCACGCCCGACGCGCGCGCGGCGTTCGCGACGGCGTCGACCAGCGCCGGCGTCGCGAGTGGCCGGGCTCCATCGTGGATGATGACGATCTCCGCCTCGCACGCATCGACCCCCGCGGCCACCGACTCCTGTCGCCGCTCGCCCCCGGTCACGACGAGGGCGTCAACCTCCCGGACCCAGGGCTCACGCGCCATCGCTGCTTCCTGTCCGGGCCGAACGACGAGGACGATCCGGCGCACGGCGGCGGCGGCGGCGACGGCAGCGACGGTCCACGCGACGAGGGGCCGTCCGAGAATTTCGGATTGCACTTTGTCAAAGCCGTTCATCCTCGTACTGCCGCCGGCGGCGAGGACGACGGCGTCAGCGAAGCCGGCCACGGTTCGTGATCGCGTCATGCTGTTGGGCGCGCACCATCGTACGGGGGCCTGCCAGCGCTGTCAATTGCGCCGACGATTTGCGTCCGAAACCGCCCAGGCTGGGCCGGGACAGTTTGCCCATCGCCTGGTGCTTGGCTGTCCCTGCTTCGACACTGCCTATTCACGCTGTAGCCTCGCCGGCCGTACGCTGGTGCCCCAACAAATGGGTGTCTTTAGTCGTGCCACGGCCAATGACCGGTCGTCGATCCGCGCGCTCATGGTCAGCACCCGAGCGTTTCCCGATGCCGGTGGTGTCGAAACGCACATCCACGAGGTGGCCCCTCGCCTGGTGCGGATGGGTGTCTCCGTGTCCGTGGCGACCACCGATCCGCGCGGTCGCTTTCCCGCCGATGAATGGATCGACGGCGTGCACATCCGACGATTCCCAGGATGGCCGGACACGCGCGACTACACCCTGGCGCCGCAAATCTACCGGACGATCAAGCGAGAGCGCTGGGACCTGGTGCATTGCCAGGGCATCCATACCCTGATCCCGCCGCTGGCGATGCTGGCGGCCTGGCGAGCGCGGATTCCCTATGTGGTGACGCTGCACAGCGGTGGCCATTCGTCCCGGGTGCGGAACGCGCTGCGGATCGCGCAGTGGTGGGCGCTGCGGCCACTGCTGACCCAAGCGGCGCGGCTGATCGCCGTCTCGATGTTTGAAGCCGACCTGTTCAGCCGGCAACTCCGCCTGCCCATGGAGCGCTTCGCCGTCATCCCCAACGGCTCCGATCTACCCCCGCCGACCAGCGAGTTGCCGGCGCGCCGGAGGGAGCGGCTGATCCTTTCCATCGGACGCCTGGAGCGGTACAAAGGACATCACCGCGTGATCGCCGCGCTTCCTGCGGTGTTGCGAGCCTATCCCGACGCGCGGCTCGAGATCATCGGCGGCGGACCGTACGAGCCCCAACTCCGCCAACTCGCCCAGCGGCTTGGCGTCGTTGAACGGGTCGAGATCCGTGAGCTGCCGGCGAACGATCGGGCCGGCATGGCCAACCTGCTGGCCCGTGCGGGCTTGCTCGTGCTGCTCAGCGAGTACGAATCGCAATCGATCACCGTCATGGAAGCGCTCGCCGCAGGCTGTCCGGTGGTCGCCACCCATACCACGGCACTGCGCCCGCTGGCGCGCGACGGCTGGATCCAGGCGGTGCCCTTGCGCTGCAGCGCGAATGAGATCGCGGCAGCCATCATCGGCCAGCTCAACGACCACATCCTGCCCGGGACCCTCCCCGTGCCGCGCTGGGATGAGTGTGCCAGCGACCTTCACGGGGTGTATCGGCAGATCGTTTCCAGCGCCCCGCGTGGCGAGGCCCGGGCCACGTCCGCGCGCGGCCTCTACCAGGTGCTGTGAGGATGAGAGTGGATCTCGAGACCCCCGGCCTGAATCTCCTCCAAAGCGGGAGGGGCCTGGGGGCGCCGTGGAGACTACGGGTGTTGAGCCAGCGGCCCGCGTCTCCGTTGGCCCTGGGATGGCTGGCACCGCTGAGCCTGCTGGCCACGACCGGTCTCTTGCTGGTCTCGCTCGCCGATGGTCGGGCGCGGAGCGGGCAATCCTGGGCGGAACCGCTGTTCTGGCTGGGGCTGCTGGCGATCTTCATCCCCATCACCGGGCGTCTCCTGCTGCCTGGCCCCGCCCGCCTGGAACGGATTGGGCTGATCACGGCGCTGGGTGCCTGCCTGTACCTGGTCAAGGTCTTTCACAGTCCGGTCGGCTTTACCTTTCACGACGAATTCGTCCACTGGCGCAATGTCCAGAACGCGGTGAGCACGGGCCATCTGTTCTCGCCAAGCCCGCTGCTCCCGGTGAGCGGTGACTTCCCCGGCTTGAGCTCGGTGACCGCAGCCACGGCACAGCTCGCTGGGATACCGATCTACCCCGCGGGGCTGATCGTGATTGGCGTCGCGCGCCTGGTGGCGGTGCTCGCCATCTATTTCCTCTACGAATCGCTGGGCGGCTCGAGCTGGGTGGCCGGCATCGCGGCCGCGCTCTATGCAGCGAACCCAGGCTTCGTGTTCTTCGACGCGCAATTTTCCTACGAGTCGCTGGCCCTGCCGTTGGCGGCGCTGGCATTGTTCGCGCTGGCTCGCCGAGCCGACGACAAAGGCCGGCGGTACGCCTGGGGCGCAGTCGCGATGCTGGGCATCGTGGCGGTGGTCATCACCCACCACCTGACGTCATACATGCTGGCCACTTTCCTCACCATCTGGGCCATTGCCAGCCTCTTCCGTCGCTGGCGGTCGCCCGGCGACCGGGGGGTCCTGGTGGCCGCCGTGCTGGCCTGGTTGGCGGCCGCGGCCTGGCTGATCTTCGTCGCCGGCCGAACCGTCGATTATCTGTTTCCGCAGGTTAACGCCGCCGTCAGGCAGGTGATCGGCCTGATCGCCGGCGAGACCACCGGCCGGCAGCTTTTCCATTCGTATGCCGGCAACGTATCGCCGCAGTGGGAGCAGATCGTCGCCTACGCCGCGACGATCCTCATCCTGCTCGGCTTACCCTTCGGGCTCTTTCAGCTGTGGCGACGCTACCGGTGGCATTCCGGCGCCCTCGCCCTGGCGGTGGTGGCCATTGCGTACCCGGCAAGCTTCGTCTTCCGCCTCACCCGCAGCGGTGCCGAAGCCGCAAACCGGTCGAATGAATTTCTCTTTCTGGGCATCGCCTTCGTCCTGGCCGTCGGCATCGCCGAACTGTGGCGCGTGAGGCGTCAGGAATGGCGCAGCCTTGCGGTCGCGCTCACGGGTGCCGGCATCATTTTCGTGGGCGGCGTCATCCTGGGGTTTGCCCCCTGGGCGCGCCTGCCCGGCCCCTATCTGGTGTCGGCGGACACACGGTCGGTCGAACCCGAAGGGATCACCGCGGCGCAATGGGCGCGGTCGTCGCTGGGACCGGACAACCGGATCGTTGCGGACCGGACGAACGCCCTCCTGATGCTGGGCGCCGGCGGGCAGCACCCGGTCACCGGCTATGCCACCGGGGTTCCCACCTACCGGGTGGTGCTGTCGACGAAATTGGCACTGGCGGAGCGGGCGATCATCCGGCAGGCCGGCCTCCGCTATGTGGTCGTCGATCACCGGCTGGCCTGGGCTCTCCCGCTCACCGGCGTGTATTTCGAGCGCGCCGAGCCCGACGCCGCAACCGTCACCTTCCCGCTCGATCCGCGCGATTTCAGCAAGTTCGATGCCAGCCCCTCGGTCAGCCGCCTCTTCGATAGCGGCGACATCGTCATCTACGACGTGGGAGGGCTTAACGGTGCGCCCTAGATATCCAGACCTGGTGCTCGTCGCCGCGCTTGCTGTCATCGGAGCGGTGGTGGTCGTGACATCCCTTGGTGGGCCAGTGACGCGCCTCGCGCTCGGGCTGCCCCTAGCCCTGGTTCTGCCCGGCTACGCCCTCACCGCGGCGCTGTTTCCCGGTTCAACCCTTGGTGTGCCGGAACGGCTCACGGTGATGCTCGGCATCGGCCTCGCCAGTCTCGTCATTGTCGGCCTGGTTCTCAACTGGACGCCCTGGGGTTTGACCCCGGCGAGCTGGGCCGTCGCGCTCGCGACGGTGACGCTGCCCGCCACCCTGGTCGCCGCGATCCGTCGCCGGGGGAGCGCCGAGCAGCGGGTTGATTCACCGCTTGGGGGCATCTCCCCGGAACAATGGAGCACGTTCGGACTGGCGGCGCTCGCGCTCACGGCGGCATTGCTGATCGCGCGGTCCGGCGCGCTCACGCCGCAAGGTGACGGGTTCACGCAGCTGTGGATGCTGCCGCGGGCCCAGGCCAATGCGAACCAGGTACGGATCGGCATCACCAGCAGGGAGCGTGCCACGGTCGTCTACCGGCTCGAGCTGGAGTCGGGCTCTCAGGTGCAGACTACCTGGACCTTCAAGCTGGCCCCTGGCCAGAGCTGGCAGACCACCGCCGCCGTCAGCCCCGTCCGTCGCGGCGCTCAGACCTCGGCGATTCTTTTCCGCCTGGACGTTCCGGACCTCCCCTACCGGCAGGTCGCGCTGGCCGCCCCCATCCCGCCCGCTTCTGCATGCGCGGGCGGGTGCGCCAGGTGGGATCGCTGATGAGGATCATGATCGCGACGGACTTCTATCCGCCGTTTCTTGGTGGCGTCGAGCTCCAGTCCCAGAGCTTGAGCCGAGGGCTGGCGCGCAGCGGCCATCAGGTCATCCTCATCACCGTCTGGCGTCCCGGCCTCCCGACGGAGGAGCGCGATGGGGGCGTCCAGGTTGTGCGGCTGAAGGGCCTGTTCACGGCACCGCCATGGTTTTCTACCGTTCCCGGGCGCCGCTATCATCCGCCCTTTCCGGATCCGCGGATTGCATTCCGGCTGCGCCGGCTTATTCGGGCCTGGCATCCCGACGTGGTCCACACCACAGGCTGGATCTCCTACTCGTGCGCGCTGGCCCTGCTCGGCCTTCGGGTGCCGCTCGTCCTCTCCGCCCGCGACTTCAGCCACATCTGCGCGGTCCGGACGCTGCTTCGCGACGGACGCATCTGTGACGGCCCCGCGCCGGCCAAATGCATCCGCTGCGCCTCGCGCTCGTACGGCGTCCCCAAGGCGCTGGCCGCGGTCGCCGGCGTGCGGATCGGTCGCCCGCTGCTGCGGCACAAAACCGCGGCCTCGCATAGCATCAGCAGCTACGTCGACCAGGTGATGCAGCGAATCTTCTGGAGCGAGCGGTCACGCCTTCCGGCCACCCTGCGGATGACGATCCCGGATGCGCTGGTCCAGGACGCGGTCGTCGTGGAGCGGCCATGAACCAGTTGCCCGCACAGCCATACATCCTCTTCGTCGGCGCGCTGGCACGTCATAAGGGACTCCACACCCTGCTCGCCGCCTATCAACGGCTCGACGCGGCGCCGCCGCTGCTCCTGATCGGAACGTCGTGGCCGGACACGCCAACGGTGTTGCCTCCTGGCGCGACCATCATGACGAACCTCCCGCATGCGGAGGTCATGGTTGCCTGGGAGGGATGCCTGTTCGGGGTCTTGCCATCCATCTGCGCCGAGGCCTTGGGCGATGTCGTGATCGAAGCGATGAGTGCGGGCAAAGCCATGATCGGCAGTCGCGCCGGCGGGATCGTGGATCTGATCGACGAGGGCGAGACCGGGCTGCTCGTCCCACCTGGCGACGTCGATGCCCTGGCCGAGGCGATGAACTGCCTCATCCAGGAGCCCAGCTTGCGCGAAACGATGGGCCGCCGGGCCCGGCGGCGCGCCCAGCGATTCTTGCCCACCACGATCATGCCGCAGTTCATCTCGCTCTACGAGAAGGTGGTCAATCAGCGATGACCGTGGTTCCTATCTTCCGGGACCGGGCGAACCGTGCCATCCTGGCCAACGGCGGCTCGCTGATCGGCACGCAGCTCGTCACCTCGGGACTTGGCTTCATCTTCTGGCTGCTGGCGGCCCGCTGGTTTTCGCCCGCCGCGGTCGGCTTCGCCGCTGCCTCGATCTCGGCGATGACCTTGCTCGGGACCTTCGGGATGCTCGGGCTCGGCACTTTGCTCATGGGGGAGCTGCCACGCCGCCGGCACCTTCACGGTCCGCTGATCGCCACGGCGTTGCTGGTCGCCGGGGTCGTGGGCGGTGGCCTGGGACTCGTGTTTACGGCGATCGCCCCTCACATCTCGCACGACTTCGCGCCGCTGTTTGCCGGGATCCCGGCCGCGTCGCTGTTCACGCTCGGCGTCGGTTTGGGCGCCATCAGTCTCGTTCTCGACTCGGTCGTCATCGGGTTGTTGCGAGGCCAGCTGCAGTTGGGCCGCAATGCCATCTTCGCGCTGGCCAAGCTCGGTGCCCTGCTGGCCGTGGGTCGCTGGCCTGGCGATTCCGTGGGATTGGCCATCCTGATGACCTGGGTCGTCGGAAACCTGCTGTCGTTGGTGGTGATTGGCGGGCTTCTGCTGCGCGATGCCGACCGCGCGGCCTACCGGCCGCAGCTGAGCCTGCTGCGCGGCCTGGTAGGACCGGCCCTGGCCCACCATCTGCTCAACCTGGCGGTGCAGCTTCCCGGGCTGGCGTTGCCCGTGCTGGTGACCGTCGTCCTGTCCGCTCGGATGAACGCCGCGTTCTACGTCGCCTGGAACGTGGTGGCCTTCCTCTTCGTCGTGCCCTCGGCCCTGACCAATGTCGTCTATGCCGTCGGCTCGGCGTCCCCGGCAGAGTCCGCTGAAAAGGTTCGGTTCACGCTGGTGGCGTCGCTGCTGCTCAGCCTGCTGGCCAGCAGCCTCATCATCGTCGGGGCCGACCCGGTCTTGCGGCTGTTCGGCCATTCCTATGCGGAGCAGGCGACCTGGACATTGCGCATCCTGGCGATCGGCATCTTCCCGACGATCATCAAGACCCACTACATCGCGATCTGCCGCATCCACCGGCGCCTGCTCGCCGGAGCCCTTTTCGTACTGGTGGGCGGCCTGCTCGAACTGATCGTTGCCGGCCTGGGAGCCAGCCACGGAGGGCTCGCCGGCCTGGCTGCTGGATGGCTTGCGGCGGTGTGTGTCGAAGCAATCGTCATGGGCCCGGCCGTCTACCGGGGAGCGTTGCCGAAGGCTCCACTGCGGCAGGGATCGTCATCGTTAAACGCATTCGCGGCGGTTGCCGAGTGAAGGAGATGGGGGATGCAGATCGAGTCTGAGCCGAAAATGCAACGCTGGCGCCGCATCGCGGTGTTCAGCCTGGCGGTGAGCTTCGTCTTGCTCCTCGTGGGAGGGCAGTCGGGCATCCGGGCCATGGCGGCGTCGCCGACCGTCGTGTCCCTGACGTTCGATGACGGGCGCGCCACCCAGTATGTCGCGCGTTCCATCCTGGCGTCATATGGCATGCGCGGGACCTTTTACATCAACAGCCCCCGGCTGGGGACGAGCAGCTTCTACCTCACCTGGCAGCAGGTGCAGGACCTGGCCTCGGACGGGAACGAGATCGGCGGCCACGACGCCTATCACTCCGACCTGACGCAGATCGATCCCACCGAGGCGCAGCGCGAGATCTGCAACGACCGGGTGAACCTGCTCAACCACGGCTTGCAGCCAACCGACTTCGCCTACCCCTACGGCGCCTACACACCGGCGATCGAGTCGATGGTGCAGGCCTGCGGCTACAACTCGGCCCGCACCACCGACGTCCTGGGCACGGCATTCGCGGAAGGCATCCCACCGCAGAACGCCTATGCCATCCGGCAAGGTTCGGGCAGCAACTCGCTGTCGACGATGGAAAACGTCGTGACGGCCGCCGAACAGAATGGCGGCGGCTGGCTGCCCATGGTCTTCCACGACATTTGTGCCGGCTGCTCATCGGTATCGATCAACCAGGCGGATTTCAGTTCCTTCCTATCCTGGCTGCAGGGTCAGACCGGCAACGGCGTCGTGGTGCAAACCGTGCAACAGGTGATCGGTGGCAGCGTTCACTCCGCCGTCCCCGGACCGGCAGCGCCGCCCGCTCCGTTCGGGTCGAACCCGCTGCGCAATCCATCGCTGGATCAGAACACCATCGTGGGGACCGCGCCTGACTGCTTCCAGTTCGACCAATCGGGAAGCAACAACTTCGCCTGGACGCGGACGACCGCGGCCCACACCGGTACGTATGCGGAGCAGGTCAACGTCACCAACTACACCGACGGCGACAACAAGCTGCTGGTGCAGGAGGACATGGGCCACTGCACGCCCAGCGTCACGCCGGGTCACCAGTACCGATTGACGACGTGGTACCAGTCGAATGCGACCCCGCTCTTCATCGCCTTCAGCCGGGATACCACCGGGACGTTCGCGTTCTGGACCAGCAGCCCGAACTTCGCGGCGAGCTCGTCCTGGGTGCAGGCGACCTGGATCACGCCGCCGATCCCGAACGGCATCAGCGGGCTGAGCTTCGGATTGGGTCTGACGTCCAACGGCCAGCTCACGGTCGACGACATCGGCATCGACGACGCGGCCGCGAGCCCGATCGCCGATACCACGCCGCCCACCGTGTCGGTGACGGCGCCCACCGGCGGAGCGACCGTGTCGAGCATGGTGACGATCTCCGCCAACGCCGCCGACAACGTGATGGTGGATCACGTCGACTTCCTGGTCGACGGCGTGGTGGTCGGAACGATTCTTCCGCCAGAGAGCGGTCCGAGCTCGTTCAGCTGGAACTCGCACGCGGTCAGCAATGGCAACCACACCATCACCGTCCGGGCCGTGGACAGCTCGGGCAACGCCACCACCTCGAGCAGCGTCAAGGTCTTCGTCTCGAACCAGACGACCAACGTGTTGCAGAACGCCTCGCTGGAACAAGCGGGGGCGAACAACGTCCCCACCTGCTGGTTGCTGGGTGGCTACGGCACCAACACCTATAGCTGGACGCGAACCACCGATGCCCATACCGGCACTTATGCCGAAAACCTCAGCATCAGCAGCTATTCGTCCGGAGACCGAAAGCTCGTCAACACCCAGGATTCGGGAACCTGCGCGCCGGCGGGCATCCCCGGGCACAGCTACACGATCAGTGCCTGGTACAAGTCGGCGGCACAGCCGGCATTCTTCACCTACTACCTCACCAGCTCGGGCTGGGTGTTCTGGGCCGCGTCGCCGAAGTTCTCCAGCGCCTCGTCGTGGACGCAGGCGAGCTGGTCGACACCCGTGCTCCCCAGCGGGGCCACCAACCTTTCGGTGGGCATGGGCCTGTTCATGGTCGGCGCGGTGACGATCGATGACTTCAGCCTGGTCGACAACGCACCGCCGCCAGACGCGACCCCGCCGACCACGACCATCGCCTGCAACAACGCCGGCGCCGAGGGGAGCTGTGCCAGCGGCTTTTACAACGGGCCGGTCCAGATCGTCCTGACCGCGGTCGACAACGTCGGCGGATCGGGGGTCGCGTCTATCCGCTATACCACCAACGGCACCGACCCCAGCCTGACCAACGGTACGGTCTATGGTGGACCGTTTGACGTGGCGACCAGCGGCACCACGGTCAAGTACCGGGCCTACGACAACGCAGGCAACGCCGAGGCGGTCCACAGCCAGCTGATCCAGATCGACACGATTCCGCCGACGAGCTCCATCAGCTGCAATGGCGCGGCATGCTCGAGCACCGCTTATGGCGGCTCGGTGTCGGTGGGCTTGAGCGCGACCGATGCCGGCGGATCCGGGGTGCGGACGATCATCTACACGACGAACGGGACGGACCCGAGCACGGCGAACGGAACGCCCTACCTGGGTACCTTCTCAATCGCATCCACGGCGACCGTGAAGTTCCGCGCCTACGACAACGCCGGGAACGCCGAGGCGGTGAACAGCCAGCTGATCCAGGTCGACACCACGGCGCCGACCAGCACCATCAGCTGCAACGGCAGCTCGTGCGCCACCACGTTCTACAACGCCAGCGTCACCGTGAGCCTGAGCGCGACCGACGCCGAATCCGGCATCGCCTCGATCGTCTATACGACGGATGGCAGCGATCCCAGCAAAAGCAATGGCACCGTCTATGTCAGTACCTTCGTCGTCGGATCGACGACCACGGTCAAGTACCGCGCCTACGACAACGCCGGGAATGCTGAGCCGGTCAACAGCCAGCTGATTCAGATCGACACCATCCCACCGGCCAGCACGATCAGCTGCAACGGCATCGCCTGCGCGAGTGGCTTCTACAACGCCACCGTCAGCATCTCCCTGGCGGCGACCGACAGCGGCGGCTCCGGCGTCGCCTCCATCCGGTACACGACCGACGGGACGGATCCCAGCCTGACCAACGGCAACGTCTACGGCGGCGCCTTCTCGCTGCCGGGCAGCACGACGGTGAAGTATCGAGCCTATGACAATGCCGGGAATGTCGAGCCGGTGAACAGCCAGCTGATCCAGATCGACACCACCGCGCCCACGGTCTCCATCACCAGCCCGGCGAACGGGGCGATTGTCAGCGGCACCATCAACCTGGAAGCGAGCGCGAGTGACAACGTCGCTGTCGACCACGTCGATTTCCTCGTCGATGGCCAGAGGATCGGAACGGATAGCGCTCTCCCGTACAGCCTGGCCTGGAACTCCGCCTCGGTGCCGGACGGCTCGCACACCATCCAGGTGGTGGCCTTCGATAGCGCGGCCAACCAGACGACCGCGGCGGTGACGGTGACCGTCGAGAACTCGACGACCGACACCATCCCGCCGGTGAGCACGATCGCCTGCAATGGCGCCGCCTGCAGCGGCGGCTACTACAATGCGGCCGTCTCGATCACGCTGAGCGCGACCGACAACCCAGGCGGCACGGGGGTGGCCTCGATCCGCTACACCACCGATGGCAGCGATCCGAGCCTGACCAACGGCAATACCTACGGTGGAGCCTTCTCGCTGGCGTCGACGACGACCGTCAAGTACCGAGCCTACGACAATGCCGGCAATGCCGAGGCGGTCAACGTCCAGGTGATCCAGATCGACACGGTCGCGCCCAGCAGCACGATCAGCTGCAACGGAACGACATGCGCCAGCACCTACTACAACGCGGCCGTCTCGATGGCACTTTCGGCGACCGACAACGCCGGCGGCTCGGGCGTGGCCTCGATCCGCTACACGACCGACGGCAGCGATCCCAGCCTGACCAACGGCTCGATCTACGCCGCCGCCTTCTCCCTGAGCGGCACGACGACGGTCAAGTACCGGGCTTACGACAACGCCGGCAACGCCGAACCGATCAACCAGGCGCTGATCCGGATCGACACCGTGCCACCGTCGACGGCGATCAGCTGCAACGGCGCGGCGTGCGGCAACGGCTATTACCAGCCCGGCGTCAGCGTGGCGATCTCCGCGACGGACGCGGACTCGGGCGTGGCGTCGATTCGCTACACCACGGATGGCACCGACCCCAGCCTGACCAATGGCAGCGTGTACACGGCGCCATTTGCCCTGTCCGCCACGACCACGGTGAAGTACGTGGCCTATGACAACGTCGGCAACGTCGCGACCATCAAGAGCCAGCTCGTCCAGGTCGATGCGATTGCGCCGACGGTGTCGCTCACCAGCCCAAGCTCGGGCGCCTTTCTGTCGGGAACCGTCAGCCTGAGCGCGAACGCCAGCGACAACATCGCCGTCGCGCGGGTGGACTTCCTGGTTGACAGCCAGACCGTGGGCAGCGCGGCGGCCGCGCCCTATGCCTTCGGCTGGAACTCGAAGGGTGTGGCCGATGGAGCGCATTCGATCGCGGCACGCGCCGTCGACAGCGCGGGAAACACGACGACGACGAGCTCGGCCCTGGTGACGGTGACGAACAACAACCTGCTGCAGAACGCTTCGCTGGAGAACGCCGGCAGTAACAACGTGCCGACCTGCTGGCTGCTCGGAGGTTATGGCACCAACACCTATACCTGGACCCACACGACCGATGCGCACAGCGGCAGCTTCGCCGAGAACGTGAATATCACGAGCTATACCTCTGGCGATCGCAAGCTGGTCAACGTGCAGGACACCGGCACCTGCGCC
>DASTJZ010000168.1:0-3653 GCA_035716185.1 Candidatus Dormiibacterota bacterium | reverse complement strand
GCCGGGCCGCTGTGGGCGTTCGCTCGAACATGTAATAGAGAGCCACCAGCCCGATGATGGCGAGCGCGGCCAGTGGGCTGATGAATCCAACTGCAAGGGCGATCACATACACCAGCGCTCCGACGGTAAAGCGCAGCCATGCGGCGGTCCGGGCCTCGGGCGGCACCGGATGATGCGTCCGTCCGGCGCCCAGGCTCCAGCCAAAGATCGCGGCAAAGCTGAGCGACATGCATAGCAACACAAGCGCGTACAGCGCCATGGCGATCCTGGCGTCTTGATCGTTCGCCGCAAGATAGTCAGCCATCGTCGCGGTGGCAAAGGGGATGCCGACGACGAAAAGGAGGAGCAGCAGATTTAGGAAGAGCAGCTTCCGATCGACGAAGGCGATGTTGTCCATCAGCGCATGATGGTTGACCCAGATGATGCCGACGGTGAAGAAACTGATCAGATAGGCCACGAACGCGGGCCAATGGTCGGTGAGCTGGCGCAGCAGCGGGCCATGGCCTGGGCCCGCCACCGCGAGGTTGAGCGCCAACAGCGTGATCGCGACCGCAAACACACCATCACTGAACGCCTCGAGTCGTCCGCGACTCACGACGGTAGATTACGTTGCGATCAGCGGCGAGACGAGCTCGTCGCGGCCACAGACGGAGGAGCTCCCGGGACCATCGGGGTCGGGGTTCGGCCCTCGAGAATATCCTCCATGCGCTGCCGGACCATCGGCAGCAATTCAGGCTGAGGCAACAGCTTCATCACACCCCTCCTCGAAACCTGTGTGTGGCCGCTCTCGAATCTAGCGTCACTATACGGTGCATACTCAGGGATTCCGTGCCGAGGACTATCCCTACCTCATCGAGATGTCGGTCGAGCGGATCAAGGAATAACGAATCGGGGCCTCGGCCGTTGATATCGACGATGAGTCGCACCTGGCTGGGAGCTCTCCTCTCTTTTCTGATGGCAATCGGCGCGGGGTGTGGACCGACCGGGTCAACCCGGCCATCGCCAACCACGACCCCAAGGCTGAGCCCCTCCCCGACGGCAACGACAACTCCAACCCCGCAGTTGGCCTGCGCCGACCGCGTCCTGGCAGGGATGACGGAGGACCAGCGCATCGGTCAGTTGTTCGAGCTCGGCCTGGGGAATGATCGCCTCGGGCCAACCGAGATCAACCTGATCCAGAACGACCACATCGGCTCGGTCTGGTTCATCGCCACTAGCTCTGCCGGCGTTGCCGGGATCCGCGCCGTTTCGGACGCCGTTCAGGCCCAAGTCTCGAGCGCTTCAACCGCCAATGTTCGGTTCTTCGTGGCGGCCAACCAGGAGGGCGGCGTGATCCAGGCGATGCAGGGGCCCGGTTTCTCGCAGATTCCGGCGGCGGTCGTTCAAGGAACCTGGGCGTTTGCAGTGCTCCAGAGTCGTGCCACTGGTTGGGCCCAGGAACTGCGCGCGGCCGGCATCAACCTGAACTTTGCGCCCGTCATGGATGTCGTCCCCCCAGGGACGGATGCGCAGAACCAACCGATTGGTGCGCTGCAGCGCGAGTACGGCCACGATCCGGCAACCGTCGCCAGCCATGGTGGCTTCTTTCTTCTCGGCATGCGCCAGGCCGGTGTGGCCGTCACGGCCAAACACTTCCCCGGGTTGGGCCGCGTCACCGGTAACACCGACTTCACCACGGCGACTGATACCGTGACCACCTCATCTGATCCGTACCTGGCTACGTTCCGTACCGCCATTGCCGACAACACCGATTTCGTCATGGTCGCGCTGGCGCGCTACACGCAGATCGATCCCAACCATCTGGCGGCCTTCTCGCCGATCGTGATCAATCAGCTGCTTCGCGGTACCCTCGGCTATCAGGGCGTGATCATCTCTGATGATCTGGGCGCTACCGTCGCCGTGGCGAGCATTCCGCCGGCGACGAGGGCGATCGATTTCTTGTCGGCCGGGGGCGACATGATCATCTCGAAGACCCCCGCCCCCGCCGACGCGATGGTTCAGGCGATTCGGGGTCGAGTCGCCTCCGATCCGAGCTTTCGGCAGCGCGTCGATGATGCGGCTCTGCGAATCCTTCGAGCGAAGCAAGCCTGGACTCTTCTCCCCTGTTAAGGTGACGGGCCAACGCATCCGCTGGCCTGAAGAGCCATTTCGAAACAGGAGGAAGCGATGTCCACGGAAGTTCCGCCGGCGCGGCGCGATGCAGGAGCCGCGACCGATATCCAGATCCTCGCCACCGAGCACTGGAGCTTGCTCGCCACCCGCGCGCTGACCTACAACGAGGCCTTGAGTCGAGTGACGATATTCCTGGCCATCCTGTCCGGCGCCCTGATCGCCCTGGCGCTGGTCGCGCAGGCTGATCATTTCGGCGTCACCTTTATCTCGATCGCCATTCCTATGCTTCTCGTGGTCATGTTCACTGGTCTCGCTACCATCTCGCGCTTGCAGGCGCTCAACCGCGACGACTATAGGTGGGTGATCGCCATGAACCGGCTCCGACATGCCTATCTCGAGCTGCGCCCCGACCTCCAGCCGTACTTCATGACCAGCCAATATGACGATATCGCCGGTGCGCTCCAGACGCTCGGCATCGATAGCGTTCGCGCTGCTCGGCGAGTGGGGTCGGTGTTTCACGTGCCCCAGACCTTGCCGGGCATGCTGACGGTGATCGTGGCCGCCGTCGCCGCCGCCATCGGGGCATTGGTCGCTCTCGCGACCGCGATTCCATCGCTCGCGATTGCCACCGTGGCTGCCGTGGTCTTCGTGCTGGCTCTTCTGGCGATGGGAGCCTGGGAACGCCAGTCGATCAAGGAAGTTCCGCCCAGCCTCCGGCCCAGATTCCCCTCGCCGCGCAGCGAAGGCCATGCCGGCTGACTCATTCGATTCGTCGTATATGGGAACGCCGCCCTGGGACATCGGCCGACCGCAGCCGGCAATCATCCGGCTTGCCGACTCGGGCCAGATCAACGGGCGGGTCCTCGACGTCGGATGCGGGACCGGCGAGCATGTGCTCTTCCTCGTGGAACGTGGTTACGATGCCGTCGGGATCGACGGGGCGCCAAGGGCTATCGCGAAGGCTCGCGCCAAGGCGAAGGCGCGTGGGTTGTCAGCACCGTTCGATGTCGCGGATGCCCTCGACCTGCCGATTCCGACGCAGCCGTTTGACACGGTGATCGACTCCGGATTGTTTCACGTGTTTTCCGATGAGGAGCGACCGGCCTTTCGCGACAGTCTCGCACGCGTGATCCAGCCCGGCGGAACCTACTTCATGATGTGTTTCAGCGAGCGAGAACCCGGCAACTGGGGCCCGCGCCGGGTCACGCAGAAGGAGATCCGTTCCACTTTCCAGGGGAAGTGGCGGGTCAATGACATCCAGGCATCCGCCTTCGATGTCAACATCCGCGGCGGACAGTCTCTTGCCTGGCTCGCGTCGATCACGCGTTCAGACGCTGCGTAGCGGCGTCGAGTCGCTATCGACTCCGGGTTGGCGTTTTGTAGCGCGCGGCCAACTGCGACCGGTTGGCGGCCTCCATGATGGCCCGTTGAGCCTTACCGAGATTGTCGAGCACCGACGGATCGTCGAGCCCTGGAACGCAGACCAACTCGCCGCGGTCGAGTGCGATCAGCGAGGCCGCGACCACGTCGTCCGGCTTCAT
>DASTJZ010000167.1:0-7535 GCA_035716185.1 Candidatus Dormiibacterota bacterium | reverse complement strand
TCCATCGCCGCCTACATCATCATGAGCACGACGTCGGTTTAAACAGCTCAGCGCAGCTGGCCGTTGCCCAGCACGTGCACCCAGGTGAGACCGGTGTTGAGCCGGATGACGTTGCCGCCGGCGTCCGTGAAGTAGAGCGGGATCCCGGTGCTGATGTGCCAGGTGGCTGCAACCAGGTTTCCGTCTGAATACAGTTCGGCCGGTCCCTGCCCGGCGAGGTCATAGATGATCGAGTGGGCGCCCCCGTTGACGTCTTCGGTCCAGCCGGCATCGCCGAACGGCGCATGGACAATCGCAACCGTCTTCACCGCCACCTGCACTCGAGTCGCCGCGTCGACGAACGGCGCGCCATGATCGAATCGCAGATACACCCTCCGTCCAGGGTCAAAGCGGTAACTGACGGCGTGCAGCCCGACGTCCGGCGGCGCAGCCGGGTTGCCGGCGTCGATGTCATCGTGCGGCGGATCGACAGTGAAGGGCGCCGGCGCCGGGACGATCTCATGGCGCAGCCGGTCTGCACGGTCGGCGGACGTGTAAAGGTTGTGTGGTGCAGCGCGGCTCGCCGAACGAAAGAAGTGGCCGCCATGGTCGTAATCGTTGATCACGACAGGCACACCCTGGCGCCAGAGTTGGCCGAGCGTCCCGTCCGAGGCGCCGCTGCACATCGTGACGCCGCGGAACGCAAAATTGAGTGGAATATTGATCATTCGGCAGCTGCGCACCGGACCGATCAACGGCGGCAGTGCATTGAAGTAAATCGCGGTCATCCGACTGATCGAGTACTCGCTGATGTACTCGACGACGATGTCCGCGCCCTGGAGCCCGAGCTGAGGACGAGCCGGCCCGCTGTTCTCGATGACGATCTCCAGCGGCGGCCGAGGCACGAAGTCGGGCGTAACGCCGCTGCTCGTATTGGAGGGTTCCAGGACTTCGATGGAGAGCCGGAGCCGGGCCGGCTGGCTCAGGATGTCCCCCCGGGCACTGGTTGCTTCGACGATCGCCAGATCGACGGATTGGCCAGGCGAGAATGATGCGCTCGACACGGTGAGGCTTCGGTGATCGGGCGCCCAACGGAGCAGGGCGGGCGCAATCGGCTGATCGCCCGCGGTCAGGCGGACTGTCGCCGGTTGCATGGCCAGCGGGAATACGACCGACACCGTCGGCTGTGGCGCGGCAGTAGCGGTATCGCGCACCGCCTTACCATCGAGGTCGAACTCGGCCAGGAGCGGTGGCTGCGTGCGGAATTCGGCATGCCATCCTTTCAGCTCAACGCCGTGGTGGGAATCGCGAAAGGCCGCTATCGAGACCACATATGCCGTCTGCGGCTGCCATCGAACAGCCGGGGCAATGATCAGCCGATTTTTCAGCCAGCTGGCGTGCATCGCGAGCGCCGGCGTGACGCTCACGTGCACCAGCGCCGGATCGACGGGAAAGTCAAAGCTCAGCGCGACCGGCGCAGTGAGCGGTACTCGATCACGGTTACCGGCGTCGAGGCGCGGGTGCACCGTCGCCGGCAGCCAGGGAGTGGGTGGCAGCGCGCAGCTGGTTAGCAGCAGGCTCGACCCGACAAAGATCCAGGCCGATTTCTTGATGTCTGTACCTTCGAGGCGCTCAGCTCGGGCTTCGAGGGCCACCCGGACCAGTGGCCGCGTCCAGTCGGACCGGCTAGCTGAGGATCTTCAGCAGCGCCCGTTCTTCGGCCGACAGCCGGTACGGATCGCCGTTGTCTTTGCCCTTGACCGGCTTCAGCCTTCCGGCAAGGTAAGCAGCCATGACCGCCGGATGGATGTAGCACTTCTTTGACACCGCCGGCGTGTTGCCCAGCGCATCGGCGACCTGGGCAATGGCCTGGACCAGTGCTTTCTTTGATCCTCGTGTGCTCGGTTCCGTCGGATTGGCTCGAAAGAAGCGCGCGGCCAGCAGGCTCCCGGCCCAGGTCCGGAAGTCTTTGGCGCTGAACTCCTCGCCGCTAACCTCCCGGATGTAGGCATTGACATCCTCGGACTCGACGGCCCGGGGCTGGCCATCGTCATCGAGGTACTCGAACAATTCCTGCCCGGGAAGCTCCTGACACCGCCGGATGATCCGGGCCAGCCGCCGGTCGCGGAGCCTCACCTTGTGGGACTTGCCGCTCTTGCCACGAAAGGTGAAGCGCACTTCCGAACCGATCACGTCGGCATGCCGGTTGCGCAGCGTCGTCAATCCGAAGGACCCGTTCTCCCTCCGGTACTCGTCGTTGCCCACCCGGATCAAGGTGTCTTCGAGCAAGCGGACGATTGCGGCCAGCACCTTCTCGCGTGGCAGGCCGGACCGCTCCAGGTCATGGTCGGCGCGTTCGCGGATCTGGGGCAGAGCCCGGGCAAAGGCGAGCATCCGGTCGAATTTCACCGCGTCCCGAACCTGGCGCCAGCGGGCGTGGTACCGATACTGCTTGCGCCCGCGGGCATCGCGCCCGGTGGCCTGCAAGTGTCCGCGGGGATTCGGGCAGATCCAGACGTCCGTCCAGGCCGGCGGGATCACCAGGGCCTTCAGCCGGCGAAGGGTCTCGTGGTCGCGAACCGCCGCACCGTCCGGGTAGGTGTAGGTAAACGACCGGCCGGCGCGCCTGCGTCGGATCCCGGCCGCGGTGTCCGACAGGTAGCGCAGGCCGGCGGCTCGCGCCGACTGAACCGGATTGACCAGCTCTTCTGGATCGACCGAAGCCGACGCCTGCCAGGGCTCGGGCAGGGCTAGCGCCATTCGAATCCTTGACTTGTCGGCATTGCCGACTAATGATAAATGATAGAATCAATATCAATTGTTCGGCAATAATACTCAGTTTGGAGGTGGATCTTGACGAGTTTGATCTGGTTGATCGTGGTCGTCCTGGTTGTGATGTGGCTGCTGGGCTTCAGCTTGCACGTCGCCGGAAACTTGATCTTCCTGCTGCTGCTCCTGGCCATCGCAGGCGTCGTCTATAACCTGCTGGCGGGCGGCATGTGGGGCGGCGGGGCGACGACCCATCATCACCACACCGAGGTCACCGAAGTCGAGCACGACGTGTGACGCATCCCGGTTTGGGAGGGAAAAGCGGCCGCGAAGGCCGCTTTTTTATTTGGATGAGGCGAATTACAATGTCGCCAGCCGGGCGCGCCCCACACTAACCGGTCAGCAGGAGGTGGGAGTGAACGAGAGCGAGGTCTTCAAGCTGCTGACCCACATCCACGACGAGATGCTGGAGCTGGTAAAGGAGCAGCATCCGTCGCATGAGCAGTTCGCCGCCTGGCTGCTGGGCCAGATCGAGGGGCGCTTGCGGATGCGGATCGGCACGGTCAAGACGATCTAGGCCCATCAAGGCTTCGGGCCGCTCGACGTTCTAGAGTTGTGGCTACGATCACGCCCGACCCCAGCCAGCCCACTACAACGTCAGGCTGGACGTTCAAGCAGATCAGCCACGACATCCCGTTCACCGCGTCGGGCCGGGAAGTTGTGGAACTTGCCCAGCGAATTGCCGGCCAGAAGGCCGCCCCCCATACGGAGCCGCTCCACCTGCTGGGCGCTATCGTACTGCTACCGAAGAACGCGGCCCACCGGGCGCTGGTCGACCTCAAGGTCGACGTCGAACGCCTGCGTGGATCGGCCGACGTGGGCGGCGTCGACCCCTCGCGGGCGGCGCCGCCGGCACCCATCGGTGCGGCCGCGCGATATCTCCTGATCAACGCCCACCGCGAAGCCCAGCAGCTCGGGCATTTTCGGGTCGATGCGTTGCACCTGCTGCTGGCGCTGCTGTACAAGGATTCACCGGCAACCGCCGAACGGCTCCAGGCGGCCGGCCTTTCCATCTACGCCATCCGCCAGTACCTGACCGCGCCCGGGTCGGCGCCGAAGCATGCCCGGCAACGACCACTGCCCTCCTTCGACGGCGCGCTTCGAATCAGTCCGGTGTTCGCCGTCCCGCTTGGCGCGATGCTGATCGGCGGGGCCGGCCTGTGGATCGGCGCGCCCTCGGACCTGATCGTGCCGCTGAGTCTGCTGTTCGTGCTGGGTGGCTGGGTGACCTCGCTTTGCATCCACGAGTTCGGGCACGCCTTGATCGCCTATCTCGGCGGAGACCGTTCGGTTGCGGCGGCGGGCTACCTCTCGCTGAACCCGCTGAAGTACACGCATCCATTGCTGAGCATTGCCCTGCCCATCGTGTTTCTCTTGATCGGCGGCATCGGCCTCCCGGGCGGAGCCGTGTACCTCAACGAGCCGGCCATCCGGAGTGATCGCTGGCGATCCTTCGCGTCGGCGGCGGGTCCACTGGCGAATCTGCTCTTTGCGATCCTGATCGGCTGGCCGTTTGTGCTTTTTGCCGGCCAGCCACCCTTTGGCGACCCTCACCTGTGGGCGGCGGTGGCCTTCCTCGTCTTTCTGCAGATCACGGCGCTGGTCCTGAACCTCATCCCGATTCCACCATTCGACGGCTTCGGCATCATCTCGCCCTGGCTCTCGATCGAATGGCGGGTGATGGCCAACCGCCTGGGAATGCTGCCGCTGCTGGTCCTCTTTTTCCTTCTCTTTTATGGCGGTCCGTTCGCGGCCGGCTTCTGGAGCTTCGTCTACGGGCTCACCGGTGTGATCAACGTTCCCCCGGACCTGATCGTCCAGGGACACCACCAGTTCCTTCCCTTCCGCTGACCGATAGCAGACCGTCCATCCAGGACTCGCTCAGCGCATAGGCGACGCGCCGAGCATTGCGCTCGGAGGACTCTTGATCGTCGCTGCTCGCCTGGCGGGCGAGATCGAGGGCGCATTGTCGGTCCGGTGCGTCGAGCCGGGTAAGTTCGGCGTCGATCGACTCGAGCACCTCGGGCTTACGCAGCACCCGCAGCGCATCAAGGGCCAGCACGTTGGTCGTCCCCTCCCAGATCGGCAACACCTGGGCGTCGCGGAGCAACCGGGGGAGCCCGGTGTCTTCCATGTAGCCCTGGCCGCCGAAGCATTCGATCGCCTCGGATACGACGGCCACCGCCTGTTTGCCGGTGTAGAGCTTGGTCAGCGCAATGCCCAATCGGAAGAGCGCCCGCTCGGCATCGCCGGCGGTCGAGGCTTCGATTTTGCCCATCAACTGCGCCATCCGCATCACGAGGCACAACGCGCCATCGGCCTGGCTGGCCATTTCGCGCAATACCTCCTGATGCAGCGGGTGCTGCTCCAGTTTCCGACCGAACGCCTCGCGTCTCGCGGCGTACGCGGAGGCGAGCATCCAGGAACGTCGCATCACCGCCGCGGCCGTGACGGCGTTGTGCAGCCTGGTGATGTTCAGCATGGCCGTCATCTGTGCGAAGCCCCGGTCCAGTCCGCCGACCAGCTCGGCGTAGGCGCCATCGAGGGTGACCTCGCCCGTGGCCATCGCGCGGGTGCCGAGCTTGTCCTTCAGGCGATCGATGCGATAGCGGTTTCGCGCGCCTTCGGGATGATCCCTCGGGACCAGGAAAAGGGCGAGACCACGCGTGCCACCGGCGGCGCCTTCGGGACGCGCCAGCGCGAGGGCGACCTGGCACCCGATGTTGGAGCAGAAGAATTTCTGGCCGTAAAGGCGCCAGTGCTCACCGTCGGGCCTGGCAACCACGGCGTTCTGTCCGACATCTGAGCCGCCCTGCCGTTCGGTCATCCACTGCCCGGAGGTCCAGGCGCGCTCCGGATCTCGATCGACCAGATGGGAGAGGGTTTCACCCCGCTGCTGATCGGAGCCGAAGTCAGCCAGCACCCGTGCCGCGCCGTCGGTCATGGCGACGGGACAGAGATAGGTCGCGGTCGACGGCGCGAAGAGGTAGGCGAGCGCCGCCTGGACCATGCGCGTTTCCGCGCCGGCACGGGCCAGCGATTCGGTTTCGTACGGCAGCCCGACCAGCCCCGTTCTGGCAGCAACGGCCGCGATGTTACGCCAAGCCTGGGGGTAGACGACCTCATCGATGCGGCTGCCCCATCCGTCGTAGGACCGCAGCGTCGCAGGTTGCCGCTCGCAGGCATCACCCCAGTCCGCAAGCTCGGCGGCCGCCGCACGGCCCATCTCGATCAACGCCGGTTCGGCCCAGGCGAGCGTCTTCGGCTGCAACGAGGAACGCAGGAGGGCTTGCAGCGCGCCATCGGCGTGCCAGGTATTCTGCGGCAACACGGCCGAGTTAGAGCTCCTCGCCCGTGACGGCGACGGGCTCGATCTTGAACGTGATCCGCTCTTCCCCTGGTTCGAGCTCGCGGAAGTTCTTGCCGGTGTAGCGCCGCGCCAGCCGGTCGATGAATTCGTGCCGCGGGTCGGGGATGACCTCGACGAGTCGCCCGTGGATCTGGGCGTAGCGGTCGGAAAACTCGGGGTCGACCAGCAGGAAGGTTGCCTCGCGATCGCGTTGCAAATTCCTTGGCCAGGTTCGGCGGGTGTTGCTGTTGATCCAGAAGTAGCCGTCCCGAAATTCGAACCAGATCGGGTTCAGCTGAATCGTGTGGTCGCGCCTCCTGGTCCCGATCACGATTGGAAACGCGATCGACGCGAGCCGCTGAGCCGCTGGACTGAGCGCGATCGGCGGTCTAGCTCCAGCTGCCATTGATCGCGCCGGTGATCCGCAGCGGTTCGATCTGCACCTTGATCCGGCCCGTGCGTGGGCCCCGGTAGTCCTGGTTGGTGTAGCGATGCGCGAGATGGTTGATGTGTTCGCCGCCCTGGTCCTCTTCCCACTTGACCATCCGACCGAGGACCTGAGACCAGCGCCACATGTTGGTTGGATCGACCAGCAGCAAGGTGATGCGCGGATCGCGCTCCAGGTGCTTGAACCAGCCGCGGTTCGTCCCGCCATTGATCCAGAACGAGCCGTCGGCAAATTCGAACCAGACCGGGACCTCCTCCACGCTGCCGTCCTTGCGGGTGGTGCCGATGATGGCTGGAAAGACTTCCTTGACAAACTCCTGCATCTTCGGGCTCAGCTGGACGGGCACTAGACGACCTCCCATTTGAAGAGTCGGGTCGCGATGAACGCGGTCACCGCCAGCCAGATGAAGATTCCAAGCAGCTGGGTACGGACGCCCCAGAGCGATGCGCCATCGAGGCTGATGCTCCGTAGTGCGTCCGAGACATACGTCAAAGGCGAATACTGCGTGATGGTCTGGAGCCACTCGGGCATGCTCGAGCGCGAGAAGAAGATGCCGGAAAGAAACATCAGCGGCAAGGAGATGATGTTTGCGAGTGGTGCCGCCGTCTCTTCATTTTTCGCATAGCCCGAGATCGCCAGCCCCATAGCCAGGAAGATGGCCCCGCCCAGAATTCCGACGATCAGCAGATAGAGCAGGTTTCCTGCGAAGTGAAAGCGAAACAAGAGCAGGCCAACGGCGAGTAGGACCACCAGCTGCATCGCTACCGTCGTCAGGCGGGTGACGAGCTGCGAGAAGAAGAAATCGCGCACCCGCATTGGCGTCGCCATCAAGCGGCGCAGGATCCCGCGTTGCTTCCATTGCACGAAGGTGAAGACGACTCCAAAGAGACCGGTCTGCATGATCGACATGGCGATGATCCCCGGCACCAG